>SLOD01000010.1 GCA_007132725.1 Candidatus Sumerlaeota bacterium | reverse complement strand
TCATCCCCACTGCCCGATGCTGCTTTTTCACAAACTTCTTCTTTTTTTTCATTAAGAAGAGACATAATGAAGTTTTTCATTGGCCCCTTTTTATTTTCTACAACTTCCTTGCATTGTGAAATACCTTCAAATTCAAGCTTGTTAAAAATCTCTCTTAGAGATTCTTTTTTAAGCAGCTTTATGGTTGAAAACACTATCATTCGCTCAACAAATATAGCAAAAGCAAGAATAGATGAAAAAATGATGGGATACATCATAAATCCGCCTTTTTCAATAAACTGGATCATAACTAATCTCCTGAAACGGGTTAAACTTAAAAAACCGGTGATAATTTTAGGATATGGTTAATGGAGGGGATTTTTTTGGAGCAAATAAAAGAATTTTTTTTCCAAAGATAAAAATATCTGTTTTGATGCAAATATCGCTGAAAGAAAAGATTTCTCTTTGTAGAGAAGAAGCCTCTCCATTGCATAGAGAGTTCCTGTTGGAACTGTGTCCCATGATCGGGCAGTCAATACTGTAAGAGAACTTCCCTGATAAAATATTTCTTGAAAGAGTGGCGTTTTCAGAATCTGTTCCGGTATCACCATACATAGTAAAATAGTGATCGGAAATATGTGTGAAAAAGTCCTCAAAACTGTTTGTTTTAAAGGAATACCGGTGTGTAATTTCAGAAAAGTGAAAAAGAGAAACAAAATAATTGACAACGATCAGCAGTGCTATGAGAAATATTATTTTCCGTCTGTTTTTAATCATCACTTCTCCAACTTGGAACTGAAACAGAACAAGAGTTTTGCAAGGACAATATAGTTAGCCCGCACTAATTTGTCAAGTAGGTTTTTGCTAATTGACAAAATTTTTACATGGATTACTATTTAAATGTATCAGATCATGGAGGTTCGATATGAAGCAAGTGTTTTTTATCGGTTTAATAATTTTAGTTTTTGCCGGTTGCAGAGAGAGGGTTAGAGAGCTTGACATCTCTATGCTTGAACTCAAAGAAGGTCTCTACTATGAAATAGATGGCGGTGGAGTATTTAGCGGGACACTTGTAAAAAAGTATGATGACGGAACCCCTTATAAAAGGGGAGAGGTAAAGAGTGGAAAAAGAGAGGGTGAGTGGCTGTTTTATCACAGGAATGGAAAGCTGTTGACAAAAGCTCACTATAAAGATGGTTTAGAGACAGGACTTTGGCAAAATTTTTATGATAATGGAACGTTGTGGTCGGAAGGGGAATTTAAGCAAGGAAGGGAAGAGGGTGAATGGAAGTTTTATTGTGAGGAGGGAATTCTCAGGTCGGTAGGTGAATACAGAAAAGGGAGAAAGGAGGGTGAGTGGAAATTTTATTTTGAAAATGGAAATATCAGAGAGAAAGGAAGTTTTGAAAATGGAAAAAAAATAGGTCCGTGGAAAGCATACAGTATTGAAGGTCAGCTGCTGACATCAGGAAGTTTTAAAAATGGTTCCAGAAATGGGGAATGGAAGTTCTATGGAAATAATGGTACTCTTAGAAGAAAGTTGAACCTTAGAAATGGTTTGGTCCACGGAACAGTTGAAATATACCATGAAAATGGCAACATCAGAGAAAGACAGTTCTATGTTGAAGGAAAAAAAGATGGCAAGTGGGAACTGTATGATGAAGATGGAAATCAGATAAAATAGAGAATTAAAGGTTAAATATCTTAATAACTTTTCGAATATCACTCAATATTTTTGACTTAACTTGAAAAATTGCAATAAACTAGGGGAGAGTTATTTGGGGAACGGGTTATGTCTGCATATATTTTTTTTGTGGTTTTAATACTATCAACTTTTTCCATTAATGGTGAAGTTCTTGATCTTGAGTTTCTGATTGCTGAAAGCATAAGGATGAGCGAAAGTGTCAGAGCTGAAGATCTCCGCCGTGAAAAAACAGCTTATGAAAGAAAGAGCACAGCCATGAAATTTTTTCCAAAAACAAGTGTGGAACTCAAAATGCTTGATCTTTCATATTATCCTGAGCCTCAGCCGATGATGGTTGATGTGGGACCTGTCATAGATGTTCTTGATGAAACGATAAACGAATCAAGTCCGATACCTATAGATTTTCCTGAAACAATTCCCCCCGTTGAAGTTCCAATAGAGATGCCGTCCCATCAAAGACAGCTTGAACTCATGCTTGTTCAGCCCGTAACAAATCTCTGGGAAATATATCAAGGGTATAAAGCTAAAGATCTTTTACATGAAATACAGAAACTGAAGGTAACGCTTAAAAAAGAAGAGATACTCCGTACAGTTACAGCCTACTACTATACATACAACATGGCGGGGGAAGTACTTGAGCTCCTGAAAGAAACGGAATCTCAGCTTGATAGGTACAAAAGAACCGCAAAAAGTTTCATCGATTCAGGAATGAGCGACCGTCGACCTCTTCTTAAAATTAAAGTGGAACAGGCATCTGTTGCTGCAGAAAAAGAAAAGTATTTCGGGCTTAAGGCTGTTATTAAATCTGCCATTGCACTTATGATAGAGAGAGATGAAACAACTTTTGAAATAAAAAGTGAAAAACCCCTGTTTGTAAAACTCAACACAAGTCCCGGAGAATTAGTTGCAAGACAGACTGAACAAAGACCGGAATATAAGTTGCTTGTAAAAAGTGATGGAATAAGAGACCGGCTTGATAAGATGTCTCTGCAACCTTTAATTCCTCAGGTTGCTTTTACTTTAGGTTTTAGAAAAAACTGGGACTATACATACATTGACCCTGAAGGTGTTTTTTTTATTGGCGGAGTGCTTAGCTGGGATTTCGGGTTTTCGGCGGCGGGAAATTATTTCAACACAAGAGCGGTAAAAGTGGAAAGCATTGCGACGAAACTCGACAATATTAAACTTCAGAAAGATATGCAACTTCAGGCAAGAAAACTTCACTCCGAGATAGCTGTCCTTGAAAAGACTATAGAACTCAATGAGAGGCAGATCGAGGCCGCAGAAGAAAGTCTTCGTATTGAAGAGGCGAAATTTGAAAAGCAAATGACCACAGAAACAGAATTGTTGAACAGTTCCTTGATGTTGAGAAAAGCAAAAACAGAAAAAATATCAAATCTATATAAACACAGCATTGCAGTTATTGAGCTTAGTTCCATTACTGGAATCCCACTTGATTTCCTGACACAGTGATATCCGCAAAAATCTTTTTGCAATTTTTTTTGAATAACAGTACATTCTGATAGGTAAGCAGAGTGGATTCAGGTTCCTTGTTTTTTTATATTTACACTAATTGGATAAATTTTATCAGGAGATAGTTTGGAATCTTTAAAATATGCAGAGCTGTTCAAACCTCAAAAATCAAATCTATCAATATTCCATGATCTTATGCCGTTCAGAGTGCGGGAAATACTTCTTGTAGCTTCTGTTTATGATGCCTATATACTTGAAAGGGAGGGGCAGCTTTTTGAGCAAATATACGGGGAATACTACCAATTAAATCTTTCAAGTGCCCCCAGAGTCACCTCTGTTTTTTCTATAGAGGAAGCTTTAAGGGAAGTTTCAGAGGAAAAATTTGATCTTGTGATAATCATGACAGGTATCGAAAGAAATATGCCCTTGATCTTGAGTAGAAAGATAAAAGAAATAAACAAAGAGATTCCCATACTTTTGCTGATAAATAACAATAACCAGATAGCTCACTATGAAAGTATCGCCAAAGAAATGGTGCATATTGAGAAAATGTTCGTGTGGAACGGTGACAGCAACATTTTTCTTGCAATGATAAAGTATATTGAAGATTCCCAGAATGTTCTGAGTGATACATTAACGGGAGGGGTAAGGGTCATTCTGCTCGTAGAGGATTCTATCAGGTACTACTCAAGATATCTCCCAACGCTGTATAGCGTTATAATGAAAGAAGTTCAAAGACTTATAAGCGGAGAGGATATTGATGCAAGATACAAGATATTGAGAATGAGAGCAAGGCCGAAAGTTCTTCTGGTGTCATCTTATGAAGAAGCTGTCGAACTTTTTGAAAAATACAGCGAGTATCTTCTCTGTCTGATAACGGATGTGCGTTATCCTAAAAATGGAATACTGGATGAGAAAGCTGGAAAAGATATCGTAAAATATATAAAAAATATTAAGCCGATTCCTGTACTGATGCAGTCTTCTGAGCAAAAAAATGCTTCGTTCGCAGAAAAAAACAAAATAAGTTTCATTGATAAAAACTCAAAAAATCTTTCAAGAGAACTTATTGATTTTTTTAAGTTTAATCTGGGTTTTGGGAACTTTGTTTTCAGAGACGGGAAAGGAAGGGTCATTAGTGAAGCGAGATACATGAAAGAATTTGAAGTGATAATAAATGATATTCCGGAAGAATCAGTTCTCTATCACAGCAACAGAAATGATTTTTCCACATGGTTCATGGCTAAAGGAGAAATAAACAGTGCTTTAAAATTGAGAAATGTCAAGTCAGAAGATTTTGAAAATGCGGAAGAGATAAGGCAGTATCTTAAAAATATTCTCAGAGCAAGATGGATAGAGAAAAAAAGAGATTCCATCTCAAATTTTTCAGAGGCGGTTTTTAATGAACCGTCATATTTAATGAGGGTTGCAAACGGATCTGTCGGAGGCAAAGGGAGAGGAATAGCTTTTACAGAATCACTTATTCAGAAACCTAAGTTCAAAGGCTTGATAAAAGATATTAATGTGACAGTCCCCAAAACGATTATAATCGGCACAGATGAGTTTGAGCATTTTATGGAACAGACAGATTTTTTTGAACTGATACATGTTGATAAAGATCATGAAGAAACAAGGCGTATGTTCTTGGAGATGGAGCTTTCGTCACTGCTGTCCCAGAGATTGAAAAAGATGTTGCTTAATATCACTTCTCCTCTTGCTGTAAGGAGTTCAGGCCTTTTTGAAGACAGTCTTTCCCAACCTTTTGCAGGGATATATGAAACATACTTCCTTCCTAATAATCATTCTGATATAAATGTGAGACTTAAACAACTGGAAGATGCCATTAAACTGGTTTATGCTTCAGTGTTCACACCGCTTGCAAAAAGTTATTTCGATTCTGTAAATTACAGTATTGAAGAAGAGAAAATGGCTGTTATTATTCAGGAGCTGGTTGGAAGTTCATACGGAGACTATTTTTATCCCCATATAAGCGGTGTTGCACAGTCTTACAACTACTATCCTTTTTCACATATGAAACCTGAAGATGGTCTCGGGTTGTTAGCTGTCGGTCTTGGAAAAAGTGTTGTCGAGGGTGGTCAGACATACAGATTTTGTCCAAAATATCCCAAAATGAAGATCATGACAATAAAAGACCTCTTGCAGAACTCCCAAAGGTACTTATATGCTCTTGATATAAAGAATCGCGAAGTGGATATGAGCAGCAATGCAGATGCCACACTCGAAAAAATACCTATCAGTATTGCTGAGGAACATGGTGTGTTGACTCACTGTGCCTCTGTTTTTGACAATGCTTCTTATTCTATCCGTCCAGGTATTCACATTCCGGGACCCCGAATTATTGATTTCAGTTATATACTTCAATACAACCATATTCCTTTGGCTGAAACAGTTGCAAAAATTCTCGATGTTATGAGGAGTGCCCTTGGGACACCTGTGGAAATAGAGTTTTCGGTTAATCTTAATAAAGACAGTTTTGGAAAAGCTTTTCTTTATATTCTTCAAGTTAAGCCTCTCATAAGATGTGTTGATACAAATGTGGTAGATACATCCAAAGTAGATAAAAGTGATCTTATTCTTTATACCGAAAGAGGAATGGGGAACGGTATTGTCAGTGGTGTCAGAGATATTGTTTATGTTGTGCCTGAAAGATTTGATAAAATGAAGACACGCGAAATTGAAAAAGAGGTAAGAGCAATAAATGCTGAAATGAAAAAAAGTGATATAAACTATATCCTTATAGGTCCGGGGCGATGGGGTTCAAGCGATCATTTTCTGGGCATCCCTGTTGACTGGGGGGCAATAAGTGAGGCAAAGGTCATTGTTGAGGCGGGATTAAAAGATTTTAATGTCGATGCATCTTTGGGCAGCCATTTTTTTCATAATATAACTTCAATGAATGTAGGTTATTTTACAGTACCTTTAAAAGACGAAAATTCTTTTATAGACTACGAATATCTTAACTCGTTAGATGCAGTGACAGAGACCGGTTTTTTAAGACATATACGGTTTTCTCAACCGGTAACTATTATAATGGATGGAAGGCAGTCTGTTTCGATGATAACTAAGGATGGGTGGAGTGAAAATGACGACAAATGAATTATTTATAAAGGCGGTATAGATGTATTTCAGGCAGTTACTTGATAAGATAGATCAGCATAGAGAAAAACGGGACGTTTTTCACGATCTTATGCAGTTCAGGGTAAAAGATGTACTTCTTGTTGCCACCCTGTACGACTCTTTTATTATTGAGCAGGAAGGGGAACTGGGAGATGTGGTTTACGGGGAGTATCATCAGCTTAACTTAAGTTCCGCCCCAAGGATCACAAGTGCCTACTCTTCAAAAAGTGCTATCAGAAAGCTCCAGCATAGAAAATTTGATATGATAATTATAATGGTTGGAGTCAACTTCAGTGTTCTTAAAGAGTTGACAGGACAGATAAAGGAGATAGCCCCCGACAGCCCCATAGTACTTCTTTTTAATAATAATACTACATTTTCTGCGTTTTCTGAAAGGCACAGTACTTTTGATTATGCAGATCAGGCTTTTGTGTGGAACGGGGATCCGAGAGTTTTTCTTGCAATGATAAAGCTTGTCGAGGACAGACTTAATATTGATAATGATACTAAACTTGGTATGGTCAGGGTGATTCTTCTGGTAGAAGACAGTGTAAGATACTACAGCAGGTATCTTCCTGTTCTTTACAGTGAGATAATGAAACAAACCCGAAGTCTTATAGAGTCGGAAGAAAGCGATTCAAGAAAACTTCTCAGAATGAGAGCCAGGCCGAAAGTAATGATGGTATCAAGCTATGAAGATGCTGTATCATTGTTTGAAAAATATAAAGAGAACATGCTTTGTGTCATCAGTGATGTTCATTTCAGAAAAGATGGCAGGGATGACAGTGAAGCCGGGATCCGTCTAATGGAATATGTTAAAAAGCACAGTGTTTCAATACCTCTTTTGCTCCAAAGCGGGGAAGAAGAAAACAGGGTCAAAGCAGATCTTTTTGGAGCATATTTCCTTAATAAAAAGTCTGAAAGTTTTGTAACCGATCTTCGTCAATTTATTTTGAGCAATCTCGGTTTTGGTAAATTTATTTTTAAGGACGGTAAAGGAAAAAAGGTGATAGCGGAAGCGACAAACATGGAGGAATTTGAAAGACAGGTACGGACTCTTCCTGCAGAAAGTCTTCTTTACCATGCTGAAAACAATCACTTTTCAACTTGGCTTATGGCCAGGGGAGAGGTGCAGCTTGCAACAATACTGAAGTCTCTTACGGCTTCTCATTTTGACAATTTTGAGCTGCTGAGAGAATTTCTAATAGAAATTTTTGATGTTATCAGACAACTTAAAACAAGAGGGCTTGTTATAGGTTTTGAAGAATCATACACGAGTCAGTGCAACTGTATTTTCAGGTTGGCATCAGGGTCTTTAGGTGGAAAAGGACGGGGTGTTGCGTTCATTAATAATTTGATAGAACGGGTTAAGTTTGGAATTGATAATATCAAGATCAAGGTTCCTCTGTCAGGGGTCATAGGTTCTGATGCTTTTGATGAATTCATTGAAATTAATGATCTTTCTGATTATATATATTCAGAAAACAACTACCAGAAACTGAGAAAAAAATTTGTCGAGGCAAATCTTCCGTCTGATTTGAAAGAGAAGCTCAGGCAATTTGTTCAAAGTATTGAAGGACCTCTTGCTGTAAGGAGTTCAGGTTTGTTTGAAGATATGTTGATGCAACCTTTTGCGGGGATATATGAAACCTACTTTCTGCCAAACAGTTCGTCGGATCTTGATAAGAGGCTAGATCAACTTGCAAAAGCAGTAAAGCTGATCTATGCTTCACTCTTTTCTCCCAAAGCGAAAGCTTATTTCAATGCTTTAAACTATGAGATAGAAGATGAAAAAATGGGAGTTGTCATACAGAAAGTGGTGGGTAGAAATTTCGGAAAATATTTCTATCCGAATATAAGCGGGACTGCTCAGTCTAGAAATCACTACCCGGTTTCCTACCTGAAACCGGAGGATGGAGTTGTTGTTATGGCTGCCGGGCTTGGAACATATGTTGTAGAAGGAGACCAGGCTTTCAGATTTTGCTCAAAGTATCCGAGGATGGATCTTATTTCCGAAAACTACCAGTTTAAAAGTAGTCAGCAGTATCTGTATGCCATTGATATGGAGAATGAAACACCTGATATCCTTAGCGGGGAAGACTTCTGTTATACAAAATTAACTGTAGAAGAGGCTAAAAAACATGGATCAATGAATCATTTGTTAAGCTATCTTGATATAAATGACAACAGGATCTATCCGGGAGTTTCCGATACGGGGACAGACATTGTAAATTTTGCCGATATTCTTAAATATGGATACCTGCCGTTACCGGAAGCAATAGAGGCTTTTCTTGAGGTTGGAGAAAAATCCATGGGCACTCCCATTGAAATAGAGTTTGCTTTTGACATTGATACGGAAAATGAGGAGACAGGTTCCTTCTATGTGTTGCAGATCAAACCGATGATCCATATGACAGATGATGCTGAAATAGATTTGGATGATATGGAAAAAGAAGAACTGCTTCTTTTTACAGATAAAGGGATGGGTAATGGAAAAATAAATGATATTTCGGATATTGTATTTATTGATCCCGATAAATTTGATAAAACCCGCACAGCTTCGATGGTTCGCGAGATCGCCCAATTGAACTCTCAGTTGGGGAAAGAGAACAGGCGGTATATACTGATAGGGCCCGGCAGGTGGGGATCGAGGGATACTTTTCTCGGTATCCCTGTTAACTTTTCAGATATATCGAACTCAAAGATCATTGTTGAGGCCGGACTTGAAGATTTTCAAATAGATGCTTCGCTGGGGAGCCATTTTTTTCATAACATAGTTTCCATGAATATAGGATATTTTACAGTGAATTACCAGTCATCAAGATCTTTCATAGATTGGTCGTGGCTGAAGTCGCTGAAACCGCATAAAGAAACGGAACATTTTATACACCTGAGGCTTGAAAAGCCCCTCGAAGTATTGATGGATGGAAGAAAAGGGATGAGTATGATCAAAAAAAGTTGAGTTTCCCGGCTTTTTTACTCACAGAGCCCTTCATTTTTCCATCTACCGTCCCGGCACACTTGTTTCTGCCTGTATGTGCCAAATGAAGCGCAATCAACATATCTGAATTCACCTTCATACCGGCACAAGTCATCGTAGCAGGTTGCAACATTGTCTTGCATTATGGCACATTTCCACTCATCCCCAAGATCGGGGCAGTTATCTTCAGTGTTGAACCATACATTGAACAAGCATTGTTGAGGCTGGTTTACTTTGCATCGATATTCAAAATTCTCGCAAGGCTCTTTTTCTTTAGAGCTGGAATCCCAGCTTTCTGCACAATTTAGCATCATTATGCAGGCAACAGCCATAACCAGAAATTTTAACATAGACATCAAAGCCCCTTTTTCTTAATTTAAAAATTCTACTTAAATTTAACACATAACTTAAATAAATGCAAAATATAAAATGTATTTTGTTTTTGATGAAATAATGTCATTTTTTTGGTGAGAAAACAGTACATTCATACAGGAAAAAAGCATTTTTCAAGTACTCTATATAATCTGAAACTGTATGGTTGGAAACTTTTTCAACTCCCGATTTTATAATGTTCGATACTTTATTTTTTGAAACTTCTTCCGGCAAGATATGTTCCCATTTCACCTGCAAGCAGCTTTGAATTTGATTCGGCTATAGCACAAAAGTTTCTTGTATAACCTGAACTTTTCCATAAAACGCAAAAAGTTTCTTGTATAGTCGAAACTTTACGCTAAAATACCATAAAGTTTTTATCAATTCCGACAGAAGGATGTTATGAAAAAGATGATTGTTTTCCTTGGTTTTTTAATGGTGTTTTTCTCTTTATCGGCAGACAAGATGAAGTGTGACAGGGTTGGTGGCTTTACTAATGAGATGTTCAAGTGCAGCATTGCTAAAGGCGGGATCGTTTATTATGTTGACAGAAAGACCGACATCTGTTTTGCTGGAATTGACGAGATGCCTAACTCTTTTACGATGGTTGACTGTAAAAAGATATACAAACGGGATGAATTGAGTCCGAAATAAACCTATCTTGCTGACGCAATTTCGGCTAATTCCGTCAGTCAACTGACGCAATTTTTATCAAATCGGTCATTTTGTTGACAAAGATTTTGAAATATAGATAATAAATAGCGTCCAGTTAAGGAGGAAGATGATGGTTTGGTTCAACCGGTTTTATGAAGGAAAGATCGAAAATATGATAAAGCCCGGAAAGGTGATGATAATTTATGGACCGAGAAGGGCTGGGAAAACTTCAATGGTGAAGAAATTATTGTCCGGTTTCAAAGGAAAAATTTATACTGGAGCAGGAGAGGACATGCCACTTCGTGAACTTTTTAATACTCAGAACATTGCACAGATGAAAAGTGCATTTTCTGGATACGACATTGTTTTGATTGATGAAGCACAAAAAATCTCAGATGTTGGTACCGGTCTTAAAATTCTTGTTGATCACCTTCCTGAAATAAAAATAATTGCAAGCGGTTCGTCTTCATTTCAACTATCATCCCAAATAGGAGAGCCGCTGACTGGAAGAAACAGAAATATTTTTCTTTTTCCTATTTCGATGCTTGAATTGAAAGATCAGTTCGGAGGAATGCACATACTGGAATCTCTTGAGAATTATTTGGTTTTCGGCATGTATCCTGAAACTTTAACGGTTGAAAATATCGAGGAGAAAAAAGAATATCTTATAACACTCAGGGACTCTTATCTTTTCAGAGATATTTTAGAGTTGGAAAACATTAAAAACTCAGATAAGCTTTATGATCTTCTGCGTCTGTTGGCATTTCAGATTGGTCATGAGGTTTCAATGCAGGAGCTTGGAAATCAGCTTGGTATGTCTAAAAACACAGTTGAAAAATATTTAGATCTTCTTGAAAAATCGTTTGTAATTAAAAAAGTAAATGGGTTTTCCCGTAATCTGAGAAAAGAGATCACAAAAAATTCAAGATATTACTTTATTGATAACGGAATACGAAACGCCGTAATTAACAACTTTAATCCGCTAAACCTCAGGAATGATGCAGGAATGTTATGGGAGAACTTCCTTTTTGTGGAAAGATTGAAAAAGAATTCTTATCTTAATCGTTATGTAAACAGCTATTTCTGGAGGACATACGATGGTAAAGAAATTGATTTAGTTGAAGAAAAAGACGGAGTACTTTACGGTTTTGAATTCAAATGGGGAAACAAAAAACCCTCAGCCCCGGTACTTTGGAAGGAAACTTATAAGGAAAGTTCTTACGAAGTCATTTCAAAAGACAACTTTCTGGATTTTGTCAGTTAAGGGAGAT
>SLOD01000074.1 GCA_007132725.1 Candidatus Sumerlaeota bacterium | reverse complement strand
TATTGCAGTTGCATCCATAACCTCCGGGATGTGTAAAAGAACCTGAATCTGAGTAATGGGATGAAGCCGACTGTGAAGCGACACATTCCTTCCCCGGACCGAGGATCTCGTCTGAACATCTCTGTGTGACATTCGGGGGGCAGTCTGAAACCGAGTTGCATGACCCGTCATCTGAATATGCTCCCGAATCCTTGTTCGTTCTGAACCAGTGATAGACAGACTCAGGTTTTCTGAGAGTCACCGTACCGTAATTTGCATGGGCAGATTCGTTTATCGCCGTATGGGGTGAAGTTATGTAGTTTCTCCACTTATAGAAAAAGTTACCGCTTACAAAACAAATTTTTCCATAATGACCGGTACCGCTTACAGTAATAAGTCCGCTTTGCATCTTTTTTGAAATTATTGACTCCCTGAACCGGAACTGTTCACCCGATCCGTGCCAGATAACCACATCTTCACTTGCTCCGGTTATCATTCTAAGCGGAGTGATCGTAATAACTCCCGTCCTTGTGTCCCCGAAATTAGGCTCAACTTCATAGCGGATCTGAGTATAGATACCTCCGGGGACTCCGAGATTACCACTGGGATCACGGGGAATGGAAAAAACACCCGACGGATTTGAAGAGTTAAGGATACGCCTGTTAAATAAACTTGTTGAACAATGATCATCCGTACCGCAGGTGTAACCTGACGGGGCATATTTTTTGTTTACGGTTCTATTGTGAAGATAGATCTTCACATTCTTTACACCGCTTGCAATTTCAGTTTCATACACCATGGAGGGATTCTCATTAAGATAAAGGTCTTTACCGAAAAAAAGATCCGCATTAAAAGAAAAGGGGGTTCTGTCAACTACAAAACTTTGCTGAACCTGCGTTTCAATTGAGCCGTCAGGATACTTTGATCTGACAGTGACAGTATAGTTGCCGGCACTCCATAAAGAAGGAGTGTCAGTTTTTATAAACTGATCACCCTGACTAAGTTCGCAGCTCTGGTTTTTGCCGGGACCGGTAATATTACAGTAAATGATTTCCGCACCCTCGGCAAGTATCGTAAGCCTGTACTCTTCCGTCTTATTTTGAACAACATTGACACTCAGCGGTGGAGAACCTGTTGAAACCTGTCTTGAAACACAATAGTAATTATCATCTTTGCAGTCTGTCAATTCTCCTTTGTTTCCGCAGGAATCTTCAAAAAGGACTCTGTAAGTAAACTGACTTGAAACATAGTTGAACTCACATATCATTGCAAGGAAAAACAACCCTTCGCCTATTGAAGCAAAAAAGGGGCAACAACCGTTGGAACAGGTTCCGTCATCGTAAAAAACGGCGTTGAGATGAGTGTTTCTCAAGGTATTATTTTCATAAAGATATAGCTTGGTAATATCAGAAAAATGATCACTTATCCAATCTCTGAACAACTGATAGTCGTCCCCGAAGCCGGCAAGAATATCCTGGAGTTCTGAAGATGTATAAGCACGGGGGTTAGGCGGGATCAAAGAAATCCATTCATCCCGAACCTGACCTACACCGGCAACGGGAGGAATTCCGTCAATGAACCAGTCTGTTACATGCGGCTCCGAAACATTACCCGCTTCATCTTCAAGAGTGAAAAAAAAAGATATCCCTGATATTTTATTTTTGTAAAGGGATGCCTGATTAAAAACCGTGTCCCCGGGAGCAGGAAAATAAAGATCGGTTTCATTTGAAGCATTAAGTGTTGCAGAAAATTTATCCGACTCCGTTCCTCCGTCAAGCTGATACCAGTATTCAACCTTTGTTATGCTGTTTTCATCAAACCCTGCTACTTTGATCGTTCTGTTGATACCGCAAAGAGGCGAAGAACTGCCGGGAGCCGAAACAAAAGAAGGACTCGGAGCAGTGTTGTCTATCACAAGATTTATTATTTCCTCAACTTCATTCCCCGCTTTATCGGAACATCTTACAGTTATAACATTCAGTCCTTCAATAAGTGCTTCATTGTTCGTAAGGGGTGTTGAAGCATCAAGAATAACAACCGGCTCCCCTCCGCTTATTGAATAGGTATAGGAATGAAGGTTTGTGTCTGTGCAAGTGGAAACAAGCTTCAAATCCTCATCATCACTTCTGTATGCTCTGCTTTCAAGCGTTGTTTTATTCGTTGTCAAAACGGGAGCAACGGTATCAACGGTAAATATCACATTTATGTCGGCTGAATTGTTGCCGGCAAGATCTCTCACACGGTATTTTCTTTCATAGTGCTGGTCAGAAAGCATCTGCATATTCCATACATTTTTTATTTCTCCCGGATTATCAACCCACGACACACCGTCAAAGAACTGATGAATGAGTTGATCTTCGGGGGTTACATTGTCAGTTGCTATTATCGTTATTGCAATTGAGTTTTGTGATATAAAACCGTGTTCATTGATTTCAGGAACAGTGGTAAAATCCGCTTCGGGAGCTATACGGTCAAATGTAAGGGTTTTGGTTCTTGCCGCAGTGTTCCCCGCTTTATCCACCGCTTTGAAATGAAGCGTATATGCCCCGTCTTCGCCAAGCATAGAATTTGTGACCGTTATATCTCCTGTATTCAAAGCAGGGGCGAGACTTGTCCATTCAGAGGGTGTTCCTCCCGATACTGTAACTGCAAACAGAGAATCAAAAGGATTTGCTTCTATTACCGTATATGGAACTGTAAGAGGTGTTGTCACATTTTGAGGAAGATCATCACCGAGATTTGATATGACAGGGCTTACAGTATCTTTAACTGCCATGAGTGTTGCGGTTCCTGTGTTGCCTCCATTATCAACCGCAGTTATCACTATTGTTTTTTCTCCATCCTCCCCGCTTTCAAATTTAACTTTTGCAGTGAAGATACTTTCATCGTTAAAGTCGCTTATATGCTCAACTTCAATATCACCGAAAACCTCGATATAATCAAGGAATAAGTCTCCTGATCCATCAGGAAGGACTTTGAATTTCACATCAAAGAGTGAAGTGTTTGCATATATGATGTTTTCAAGTGAATAGGGTTGAAAATCGTCATCAAAACTCCTTTTGAAAGCCCGCTCACTTATTACGGGCGGTTTATCCGTAACTCTCAATGGTTCTTTATCAGCCGGGAACAGTTCAGAGTCGTTCATTGATATGTTATGGATAACTGTTTGAAGGTCACTGTATCCAAGTCCCGTTTTGTTTTCATCACTTTCAAGGAACAGTTTTAAAGCTATTGCATACCAGTATCTGAAAAAATATGAATCAACTTCAAACTGATTGAGTTTGCCGAATCCGTCAAGGACAGCGGTTTCCTCGTTTTCAAGATCGTCACTCACTCTTTTAAGTACCTGTTCAATTGTGACGGATCCTTTTTCAAGAGGCGGTTCATTCCTTTCACCTGCAAGTATTGCAAGTCTTTCAAGTGCCGCAAGCACGATATAGTATTTTGATCTTTCCGTGAGCTGAGTTGAAAACTGAGGTTTCGCATAAAGGGGAAAATCCTTGTCGATGTGTTCCGATATCAATTCAAATGATTTCTTTTCTGCTTCACTGTCACCAATTTCTTTCAATGCTCTGTAAAGATATTCCCTTATCGTGGTAAGCGGTGTAGCGACAATCTCAGTCACTTCACCCGCTTTGACAACGCCTCTTGTTTCAAGTGTGGAATCAAATTTTATCTCTTCTTCATCAAGGAACACGGGTTCATAGTATCCCCCTTTGAAGGTGAAGCGGTAAATTCCGGGAGCAAGATATATCTTTGTCTCTTCATCTTCATAAAAAGCGGTGTTGACCACCCTTTTATTTTCACTGTCATAGACTGATACATTGTCCCATTCATAAAGTTCTCCGGTCACAAAGGCGCTTAACCTCACTTCATTGCTGTTTGAAACTGTAACTTTAACACTTTTTTCAGTGAGATTGGTTCCGTCACTTGCAATGCAGCTTACGGTGATCTGACCGTCAGGTATTTTTGTTGAATCAAAAACGGTATGAAACGAATCAGGTTCATTATCTTCATCAACAAGTTCCGGCATATCTTCCCCTGTTATACGGCAGTTGAGGCTTGTCACCCTTATGTTGTCGGAGGCTGTTGCCAAAACTTCAACATTCCCGAAGACAATTGAACCGTCAACAGGTTCATGTATCGTAATGACAGGTTTATCGGAATCTATTCCGCTTCCTGTACCTTCAAGAAATTTTGAATCTGAATATCTCAGCTTGTCTGTCCAGCTTTTAAGATCGCCCGCAGAAAATGTCTCGCTTGCTGAAGGGATCGCATCCGCTATGACACTTTTAAGTACGATGGAGCCTATTTCAAGACTTCCGAACTTCGCTTTTGTTGAACCGTTGATCACTTTATCATCGGCAAGGTCTGCAACAAGAAGATCAAGAAGATTTTCAGTCGAGTACATTGTTTCAGGAGTTACACCGTTTGCCTTTGAGACATTTTCAGCTATCTTTGCAATTCCCTGCTGCCAGAGATACCGCTTTGTGGCATCTGTCAGACTGGTCTGATGTGACGGACTTGTCAGACGTGTCAGACCAAGATACTCTTTCCACTCTTCAACTGCCGTTTCCGTATCGTAATTAAAAATGAAGGTACTTAAAAAATCTACTGTGACTGTTATTTCATCCCTGTTTTCCGGTTTGAATGATGAATATGTACAACCTGTCCAGGCAACCGGCTCTTCACTTGATACAAGGTCCACCGTTCCGCCGCATACTTTGACCGTAAGAAGCGCAACCGTCCTTACATCATTAAATACGGTTACACCTTTTTCATCTGTATTTCCGGTTTTAACAACGCTGTTTCCGTCAAGGATCTCTACCGTTGCATCAGACTGGATGGAGTTTACAACAAGTGAATAACTGTATTCACCGTCACCCGATGGTCTTTTTGAACTGCATGAAAAAACAGTAAAACCCGCTAAAAAAAGAATTAAAACCCTTTTCATCCCCTGCTCCCTATCTGTAATAGTTTATGAAAAATGTTGCCCCTAAAAATCCGAACAGATCTATTGAATGATCGTCAGGCGACCATTTATAGAGCACCTGCGTTGAAATTATGAACCATTTCCATACCCTGTATTGAAGATCTATTCCTCCTGCAACAACTCCTTTGACCTGTGCATAGTCCTTTTTTGAATATTCTGAAATTTTCATTTTGTTTGCCGTATAAAATTCCCAACCTGTGAATGTTTCAACTTTGAATCCGCCACCAACTATCAAGTGGGGCGAGAAAAATCCTCCGGGATAAAGATTGTATCTTACAAGTCCAAGTGTCTGGAACCGCCAGTAGTTGAAATACTCTCTCCCTTCCATTCCTACATATTCAGTTTTTCTTGAAGCATCTTTAAGTCCGGTGAATGAAGGCTGAATACCGATATCAAAATTATCTGTTATCCCGAAATAACTGTTCAACGCAACATTCCAGCTTGCATAAACGACAACGGTGGCATCATCTGTTTTTAATGATAAGGGGAAGAAACCTCCGCCGCCGAGATTAACCTGGATTTCGCCTTCTTCAGCATGAATGGAAAGAAAAGATAATAAAAAAATTAGGAACACCCCTAACTTTAACAACTCCCTCAATCCCTCTTTAAAAAAGAGGGAGGTGGGTGCATTGCTCCCTCTCTTTGTGAAAGTTCGTTTTTTCACAACCTCACTCCAAATAAACAAAAAAACTTGTTCCTGCAGGAACTCTGTATTCATGCTTTAGCCTGTTTGCCTCATGTTGTCTTTGAACCTCGCTCGAAGCAGGGTTTATCGTGTTTCCTGCCGCTTCTCCGGCAATTGAATGTGCTCCACCTGCAACTCCAACAGCCACACCCGAAAGAGTTTTTGCAACACCTTGTTTTACTACAGGATCCAAGTTTTCCTTTGATATGTCTGTAACCTCTGATTCAATTCCTGGGTCTCTTCCCTGAATGGCAAAACCTTTTATGCGGTAACTCTCTCCACCGATTATGACCCTGTCAAAAATGAGTTGCGTTCTTTTATTTGCATGTCCTGAAGCTCTCCCATAAAACTTTGCCCCCTGCTCTATTTTATCGTTATCTTCTGTTACTACTGCAACTACTGTTCCTGGAGCCGTTGACCTTATTGAAAACTCCAGCCTTACCCGGATTTTAACATTATGAAGGCTCAGTTTTTTTTCTGTTTCGTCACTTTTTTCTTCTCCTTTAATAAAAACTCCTCCTTTACCCCTGTTTGAATCACTACTTCCCGGCACAAAGTGTCTTCTTGCCGCTCTTGGATTTCCTGAAATTACACTTTCTAATGATGCAGGATCAACTGCAGAAGCATACTTTGCAAGTATCTCCTCATCTTTTTTAGCATTAAGGTTTCTGCTGGAAACCGACCTCTCTTTGATTTTCTGCTTTATGTCCGCTTTAGGTTTGTATGCATGTTCTTTAAGATCAATAATATTTTTTTCATTCATCGCTCCAAGTATATTTCCGGAAATACGCCCCCTTTGAAATTCAGAAAAATCATTTATGCTAAACTCTTTCTGAGTTTCACCTGAATCAAATATTCTTGAAAGACCGGCAAGCATAACCCCTGCCAAAACCAGTAGTGCAAACATCAGGCCCAAGGATATAAGAATACCTGACTTTTTTCTTTTATGCAGAACAAATCCTGCATCTTCATCGAATGATTTTGAATTCATCTCTTTGGGTTCTTCTTCTATCAAAAGAATCAATTTTTCATTGTTTTTTTCTGTCAAAACGATACCTTCAATTTAAGTTTCCTTTTTTTGCCGGCACTTTCTGTCACTTCAATGATGTATTCAGTTGAATAATCTTCATCCTTTATTCTGAAAGCTATTGCGCCGTTAACTATTTCATCAAACTGCATTGAATATTTATCAAGATGGAATTCCGCTCCTTCAATTTCAACCTTTCCGCCTTTCATTGAATAAACTTTTACCGATTCTATGTGGAACCTCTGTCTGTAACGGTTTTTTATCGAAAAGTTCATAGCAACTATGCCGTCTTTGCCTATTTTGCATATTCTGTCGCTTCGCAGAAATATAAGATCCTGCTGGGTACGGGCGGAATAGTTGTTGCATTGGAAAAATTCAGAAAACGATCTCGCCATGAAACTTATCATTAATCTTTCAGAATCCCTTTCAATGTTCTTCATTCTTTTTTCATGCTCAGCTTCAAGGTCTCTTCTGTGCTCTTCTATCATACGGTTTACATCTTTTTGAGCCTGTTCCCACTCAGGATAACTGAAAATTATTCTGTTTGAAGCATTTGTCGCAGGCTGAAGCACCAGATTGAATATGAATGTCTGCCCTGAATTTATTTTAAACTGCATGTTCGAGTTAAGTCCGTACATCGATGATTCAGGGGTATCGGGAAACATCAACCCCCACACTCTGAGCCGGAGCGGGTCGCTGTCGGCTTCTATTCTCAGCAATCCTGCATCCCCTACTGTCGGTTTTTCCGTTAGAGATATGTTTTGAGGGAATTCTATTACAAGAACTTCCCCTATCGCTATGTTTACAGTTCTGTAAATGACCGTATCACTGTTTTTAAGTGTTATGACCGATACCTTTTCAGTTATCGGCGTAAAACGGGGGTCTTTAACCTCAACTGTTACTTCCTGCGAAAAAATGGTAAAAGTACAAAAGAACATTAAAAGAAAAAAGAGTCTTTGCATCATTCAAAAACCTCCCTGCTTTCTCCTTCTATCAAATACTCTTTTTTCTGCTCCATCAGAAAAGCTCTGAGCGATCTGTAGTCCCCTAGTACTGATCCTTTATAAAATTCAACAAACAGACCATCGGGAGAAAGATCGAATGAAACCGGGGTTACAACTAAAATGGCACTGAAATAAACAAAATCCTTTTTCTGAACACCTTCGTTGTTATAATCTATCACATTTTTAAACAACATTTCCCCGATGCCTTCAACTGTTAAAGTCGAACCTACAGAAAAAGAACCTTTAACAAACTTAAGAGTTAAAAGATTAAATTTTGTTTGAAAATTCTTGTTTCTCCAAAGCTCGATCTTTTCTCTGTGTACCGATTTATCAAGAAGTATCTGTCTAAAACGGGGAGTCAACATATTATATGCAACGGTGAGGTCCTCATCAATGTTGGGACTCACCCCTTCAAATTTTTCAATGAACTCTGAAATGAACCGGTGGACACGAACTTTTGATGTTTCATCATGAATCGTTTCGTTACCTGAGAAAACAGCTCTCTTCCCTTCTGAATCGAATGCTATTACAGGTGTAGGCTTCATTGTGACGGCAAAAGCTATGAAAAGTGCCGAAGCAGTAATAAAAAACAAAAAAGCAAGTGCCGACACCATAAAAAAGAAGCTTGTTTTCCTTATTTTTTCAATATCTTTCATTTTCATAGCGATAAAAAATTTTTCAGAGTCTCTAGTTTTTCGTTCAGTTGTCATCTATTTACCTTTTAAACATTATTTTAACCAGCCTTGCTTCTTTTATCCCTGATATAAAATTATCTGCCTGAGAGGAATGCACGATCTTGCTTGAAAAATAGGGGATCATAGCAATTCCACCCGCCATGAACATTATTCCCGATATTGAAGTGACAGTATCTATTCCCACTTGATAAACTGTAGGGCAACTGAGCGTTTTTTGTGTTATTCTAAATATGCCGGCAAGGGCATCTCCGGCAATTATGATAAACACCGAATACAAAACCGGCCAGAGTGAAAGCACAGCAACAGATTTAAAAAAACTGCCTACACTTCCAAAATTCTGGCCAGGAAAAGAAGGCATTACCAGTGCCGAACAGAGACCTATCATGTTTATAGACATCATGACGGGCCATCCCCATGAAAATACCACTTCTTTAACAACCCAAACTGTTACCATCAATATAAAAAGAAAAAGTTTTACAAAATACTGAAAACTGTATGACGAAACGAATTGAAACCCTGCATTCATCAGAGTTATATCAATATTTTTGGGGCACCCGTCAGGAATTTTTGTTGCAATGGTGCCGGAGCTTGCAAGGTTTACAGAAAACATCGAAAAAGCTTTATAAAACTCCACATCCAGTTCTTGAGATGCTACAGTGCTACTTACAAAATTCATTGTTCCCGCAATTGCTTGAGGCAAAAAGCGGTACATAAGCACAATAAAAACGGTTTTCCAAACAACCCCTATGAAATCAGGTTTTTCTTTTTTCTGTATCTTAAAAACTTCACTTACAAAACTGAGTGTGAGTCCCACAAGAATTATCAAAAACACAACATCCCATACCCAGCCTGCACCTGCCGCATTAAGGAGGGTTCTCGGATTGTAGTAAATAACTATATCCATCACGAAACCTCAAGAAGTTTTTTAAGTCCGTCCATTACAAAGATATTGTTCCTCATTGAAAATGCCGCCGCTTCGGAGCATGCATCTATGAGCGTTATCCCCCTTTTCTTTGCATAGCTTTTAAGGAGTCTGTTATCTTCCTTGTCACTTGTTGCAACTGCATAATCAAAAGGGCTGAGCTCTATTCTTACCACTTCCGATTCAAGCGTATCGCCAAGCTGTGTTCTGAAAAGGGCAAGTGCATATTCACCTTTTACCGTTTTAAGACTGTCGAAAGCTCCCCTTTCAGGTCCTGTAAATCCGAAATCTTCGGCAACGAGTCTTTTTGCTTCTTCATCGTTTGCGTGGGAAAGAAATATGGTGGTAGTGGTGTTTATCTTTATTTTTGAAGAAAGGTTTGTCTCTTTGAAACTTAAAAAGTTCTGTGTGATAGTCCATACTCCGGTATTGTATTTCCTTGCTGTGGCAAACAGTTCTTCTATGAGATCGCCAAGTCTCGGGTCTTTAATGAGCTGTGCCGCTTCATCGAACATTATAAAGCTGTTGGTTATTTCAAATGCCGTTCTTTTGGCTTCCTGTATTACTATGAATGTAAGCAGTTCCTTCAGTTTTTCATTGAGTCCGGCGATACCCTGAAGGTCATATATGACAAAGGGGTCGTTTCCGTAATCTATGGTGGAATGTCCGTTTATTATTTTTGATACCGGATCATCAAGAAACCCCTGAAGCAGTTTTTTAAGTGTTTTTGCTTTTTCAATGTCATCATCTTCTATGAAGTTTATCAGATCCCCAAGTACCGGTCTTTCGATTTTCTGATACATGTTCCTTACCGCTCTTGATATTATGTTGCGGTAAAGATCGGCGTTCATGCTTTTTTCCCTTATTTCAAGTATGAGATCCATTGCAATGTTAAGGAAGTTAAGCTGAGAAGAGTCCCATTTGCCGTCAATGAGTATTTTTGATCTTTCGGGGAAAGGATTTATGACAACTCTCCCTTTTGAATCAACGGGGATGAACACTCCGCCGTAAAGGTCGGCCATTTTAAGGTAGCTTGAGTTTTCCGCCCCTGCAAAATCAACAATGAATATTCTGCCGGGATTATTTCTGTCAGCTCTGATATTGGGAAAAAAGGTGTGTGCTATCATGGCATTTACCGTTACCGATTTTCCTGAGCCTGAGCATCCGAATATCGAGCCGTTTTTATTGTTCCTTTTGGTGCTTCCTGCATCAAATCCGTATATTTCACCGAATCTGTTCCTCAAAAAAAGGGGATGTTTACCATAGGCATCGGCGTGTCCGTGTCCTGATACCGGTATCATATCTATGTAGTTGGGGCTTAATACTCTGTGCTGTCTTTCTGAATATGACATCTGGGACGGAATTGACTTGAAAAATTCAAGGTCGTGTCCCCAGGTTTCTTCTTCAAAAAAACAGTTTTCATTTTTCATGAGGTTTGTCAGCTCTATTGCCTGTCGTTCAAGCTGTTTAAGGTCTCTGCTCCACACTATTATTTTTGCTGACATGTAACCTATTTTGTGTCTCGATTCTGCAAGAAGTGTCATCAGTTCATCTGTTTCCCTTGCATTTTTTGCAGCTCCTCTGCCGCTTGTCGCTATGAAAAACCTCTCTTTTGCTTCAAGTGAAACAAATTCTTTGCCCTGCGGCAAGATGTTAAGCGATACTGAAAGGATGTATTCATAAAGGAGATGATCAAGAAGATAACTGAGCATGAAAGGTCTTGTGCTATCTGGAAGATGTTTAAGGGATAAAACTTTGCAGTAGGTATCTCCCACTTTAAAAAATTCAGGTCCTGCGCTGCACTGTTTCTGTATGAGCTGTTCCCGCACGGTCATATCGGGGTGTATTTTGAGCCGGTTGTCAAAGGATATTATCTGATAAAGAAGCTCTCTTATTTCTTCATCATTTACCCTTCTTGATATGAGTCCGAATGAGCCGATCATGTTTTTGTGATACTGAAGGTTAAGCGGCTCTTTGGGAAACTCTTTTTTAGGTGGATCGTCACTTATCAGAAAGTAGTTCCTTACTTTCTTTATTCCCGCTTTTCTTATATGGCTCAGTCTCTGCTTCGTAATGATGTCGGTTTCAGTTTTAAACCTGTTTTCAATTGTATCATCATCAAGTTTTGATATCTGAAAGAATTCTACGGTTGTTCCTTCTTTCATTTCACGCATGAATGCACTGTATGCTCTTGTAAGATCAGGTTCACGGAAATAGCAGTCTATTCCCGCCGTTTCCCATATTGTGAATCTCTGCATCCCTGTTGTCACTATCGAATCATCTTCAATTGAAGCAATTTTGAGCATATCGAAAATACTTTTCATCTTTTTATTTCAACCCTGTCTTTGATGTGTCTGGTGTAATAGATTTTCCTTCCCGATATCATTCTCAAAAC
>SLOD01000126.1 GCA_007132725.1 Candidatus Sumerlaeota bacterium | reverse complement strand
GTTTTGCTGCAAAGAATCTTTTCAGACTTGCTAAGATCATTAACAGTCTCGCTTTTTCAAGAATAATTTTTAGATCGGTTGCCAAAAAATTCGGTGGACATGTCAGATTTCTGATAAGTGGTGGAGCTAAACTTGATCCCTCAACTTGGCATGTATTTAAAACTCTTGGTTTTGTTGTTGCCGAAGGTTACGGAATGACCGAAGCTGCCCCGATGATAACATTTCCAAGACATGGAGAAGAAAAGGCAGGGAGTGTCGGAAGTGAGCTTGAAAAAGGGTGTGTAAAGATAGTTGACGGAGAAATCGTTACTAAAGGCAAAAACATAATGAAAGGCTATTACAACAAGCCTGAAGAAACTGCCGAAGTTCTTAAAAATGGCTGGCTTTACACCGGCGATCTTGGTGAATTTGACAAGCAGGGAAGGCTTTATATAACTGGCAGAAAAAAAGAGCTGATAGTTCTTCCAAGTGGAAAGAACATCTCTCCCCATGAAGTTGAGAAAGGTCTTGAAGCTCAAAGTGATTTGGTACTTGAAGCGGCAATAATGCTTAAAAACAATGTTCTTACTGCAATTTTGAGACTGGATGAAGAGCTTCTTGCTAAAAGACAGGTTCCCAATATTGAAGAATTTGCAAGATGGGAAATAGTTGACAGATACAATACCTCTGCAAGTCATCACAAAAAAATACTTGATTTCATGCTTGTAAAAGAGCCACTTCCAAGAACAAGACTTGGAAAACTCCAGAGATTTAAGCTTGAACAGTTCCTTAAAGACAAAGAGGAAAGTAAAAAAACTGTTGAAACACCTAAAGAAGAATCGTACAAAGAGTTCGTTTCAATTGTTAAAAGGTTTACCGACAAAGATGTCTTTTTTAACGATCACCTTGAAATAGATCTCGGTTTTGACTCTCTTGATAAGATAGAGCTCGCAGGTGCAGTAAGCTCAAAATGGGGTGTGAAACTGACAGAAGAAGAGATTGTAAAAAACTCAACTATCGAAAAGCTTTATCAATTTATAAAAGAAAGTGAAGGCAAACCTGCTGAAAAAGGGACAGATCTAAGATCTATAATAAAAGAAAATGTTAACCTCGATCTTCCAAGGAGTGCTTTCTACCACAGATGGATAAGGTTCTATCTTTCCATGATAGTGCGATTTTTCTTCAAAATAAGGCACCATGGAACGAACAATATTCCAAAATCACCTTTTATCCTTGCACCGAACCACCAGAGTTTCATAGACGGTCTTTTTGTTGTTATGAAGCTTAAACCATTGGAATTTAAGAAAGTTTATTTCTTTGCCAAAGAAAAACATTTTAGAAGAGGCTGGAAAAGATATCTAGCCTATAGAAACAACATAATAATAATGAAAGAAGGAGAGGGTGTTGTTGATTCTTTGAAAAAAACAGCACAGGTTCTTAAAAAAGGGAGGAGTGTGATAATTTTTCCTGAAGGAACCCGCACCAGAGATGGAATGCTTAATGAATTCAAGCAATCTTTTGCCCTTATTGCCTGCGAGCTCAATGTTCCTGTTGTACCGGTTGCAATTAAAGGAGCTTATGAAGCATTTCCAAAAGGGAGAAAGATACCGTATCCTTTCAAAAGAGTTGATGTTGAATATCTGCCCCAGATAAACCCCGAAGGTTACACCAAAGACGAACTTGCCGCTAAAGTTAAAAGATCAATAGAGCGTGTGCTCGAAAGAAAATAATGATAAAATTTAATACTATTTCAATTTGTTATGATGAATTTTGTGTGGTTGACAGTTTTTCTGAAATGATCGGTGAAGGAGAAAAAGCTGTTTTAAACGGTCCGTCAGGATGCGGCAAATCTTCCATATTGAAAAGTGCAGTGGGTTTTGTCCCGATATCGAAAGGGAGTATTGAAATAAACGGAGTTGAAGTAAATGACTCCAATATTTCAACGATAAGAAATAGTGTCTGCTATATTCCTCAGAAAATCACCTTTGACCCCGATGAAACGGTTGAAGAGTTCATATTGTTCCCTTTTACATTTAAAAGCAATGTGGATCTTATGCCTGCAAAAGATGAAGTTGTTGATCTGATATGCAGATTCAAGCTCAAATCTGAAATAATGGATAAAAAAATGAGCGAACTTTCAGGCGGACAGGCTCAAAGAGTAGGTATTGCAAGGGGACTATTGCTTAAAAGACCCGTTTGTCTCCTTGACGAAATAACTTCCAATCTCGACAAATCGAGTATGTTCGCGGTGCTTGAAGTTTTCAGTCAGATGAAAGAGGCGACAATTTTGTCAGTGAGCCACGACAAAGAGTGGAGCAATGTTTTTAAAAAAGTTATAACTCTGGGAGGTGACTGATATGGGAGCTCCCGATATAACGACAGCGGGAATGTTATTTTCCTCTGTAGCTGTAATAATATCTTTGATAATACTGGTACTTTTTAAAGTAAATCTTAAAAAAGAGGTTCTTGTCACATTTATAAGGATGACTGTGCAACTTCTTCTTGTAGGGCTTTATCTTGAAGTGATGTTCAATTTGAACAGTCCGATAATAAACAGCCTTTACATCATTGTTATGATAGTTGCCGCCGATTATACCATTTTAAGAAGCAGCGGTTTTAACAGTTCGCTTTTTTTCTATACCCTTCCTGCATATCTTATCTCGATAGTTTCCGTTCTCCTTTTTTATACTGTTTTTGTTTTCCGTCCGGAGAACTTTTTTGATGCAAGGTATATAATCCCTGTTGCCGGAATGCTTCTTGGAAACAGCATGACAAGGACAGTTGTTACACTTGAAAGATTTTACTCCTCCATAAAAAGGGAAAATGACACATATTTAAGCTATCTTTCAATGGGAGCCACCACAAAAGAAGCGGCAATACCGTTCTTTAAAAGGGCATATAAAGCCGGGATGGCACCTTCTCTTGCAAATTATGCCGCAATTGGTCTTATCTCACTTCCCGGAATGATGACTGGACAGATCCTTGGGGGAAGTGACCCTATGATCGCAGTTAAATATCAATTGGCAATAATTTTTGCCATCTTTGC
>SLOD01000038.1 GCA_007132725.1 Candidatus Sumerlaeota bacterium | reverse complement strand
CTTATTTCATCTATTGATCCGATATACTTTTCTTTCGAGATAAGGGCTTTTGCCTTGATGTTTACAGGATCATGTTCAAAAGTGGGAAGAGGTGCCTCAAGTTCACTAAAAAACTCTTTTTCTCTCTCTTTGATCGATGTTTGTGAGTGATTTGTGTCAAGGAGAGCAAGTTCAGCACTTTTTTCAAAGTTATCTATCACAAGAAAACTGTCTGAAAAAACAAAATGAAAGTCGGGAACTTCAACAGCCGTTTTTTGCGAGTGCTCAACTTTCTCAATAAATCTGTTACATTCATAATTTATCCAACCTGAAAAAAGTGGCATTGGAATATCTTTAAGACCTTTTATCTCAGGAGCGGAAAAGAGGGTTTTTAAAAGCTCATCGAAACTCTCGGGGACCAAACTGAAAAGAGGGTTAAGAACAAGAATTGTGAACCTGCCATGAAATGGATGGAGTCCTGAACTGAAAAAAAGAGTTCTCCCCTTTTTAGAGCCTGCCAAAAAAGAGAGCTTTTTTAAATCAGGCACAAGGTCTATTTTCTCTGTCAAAATTTTATTTACTCTGATATCTTCAACCAAAAGAAACACCCTGAAAATAAAAAACAAACCATAGTACCACAAATAACAGTGTTTTGCAAAGATCATTCAGCTAATTGCAATGAACTTCAGGAAACTCAGAGCAAGAAGATACGGTAAAATAATGGAAATTGGAGAAATATTTGAAGATGAAACGACAGAATAATCACCTCCTGGATCCAAACAGCTCTTTACTTTCTGTAATAAATTATTATACTCTATTTTTGTGTGAGAAGATTTTTCCGGAGGAAACATGAGCTTAAGAAATTTTTTGTACCGTGTGGCTGTAATTTTTACAGTGTTTTTTTTGCTTTCCTGTACATCAAGCGACCCTGAAGATCATAACGACAACGATGCTCTTTCTGATACCGATACCAGTCTCCCCGTAAATGAAAATGACACTTCGATTTCTGATAAGGATGAAACCGATAATGATATTGATATCTCTATGCCGGATGATGATTCTGACAGCGAAACTTCTGATGAAGAAATTCCTGACAACTATGAAGGAAGTGACGATGAAGCTTCCGATGATGAAGAAGCCGTGCCACCGAGCTGTGCAGATCTCTGTGCCGCAGGTGATACTTCAGAACTTGGAGTGTGTGCACTCTGGGATGATAAAAATGAGGTGTGGGTGGAAGATATAGATGACGGTGAAGGCAATATGCATAACCGTGCAAGGACTTACACAGCTCTCATGCGTGAAAAAACAATGCATCTTCAGGGAATTTTCAGAACATACTATACTGATGAAACTTTTGAAAATGTCATCCAGCCCGGGGGAGTGAGAGACGCCCCGATATGGGTTGGAACATATATTGCGGCTGAAGCTTTAAGATATAAGGTTACAAGAGCTCCTGATGCAATGGAACAGATAGAAAAGAGTATCCGTGCTCTTGATCTGTGGTGGAGAATTTCAGGGAATAAAGGGTATCTTGCAAGATTTGCTGCTCCGCACGACAGCCCTCCCCATATTCAGAAAATTTTTGAGTTTCCGGTAGATGATCCTGAAAATCAGTTTGATTTTGAGTTTGAGGGAAAACTGTGGAACTGGAAAGGAGACATAAGCCGTGATCAGTACCAGGGAGTGATGTTCGGGCTTTCAATAGCTTATGATATACTGAAGAATGAAGAACTTAAAGAAATGATCAGACGCAATATCGTTGATTTTGCTGAGCAGTTGATGGAAAAAAAGACAAGAACTATAATGTTCAGTATTAACGGAAATATTCCTGTTCCCACTCAGGTTGAAGTTCAGTATGCCGTCTATAACAAGCATGAAACTCCAACCGGCAATCCCACTGTAACTATTCACATATCACCTTTTGATCAGCAGGATGACGGAATGCTTACTTTCTGGCCCAATCCATCAATTTATATAAGAAAAGTTCCAGGGTTTAGTTGGGTGCCCGATATATTCCTAAGAAGTCAGGCTGTTCAGCTTGCTTCAATTTTCAGGATCGCTTTGCAAGTTACTGAAAATGTGCCGGGTTATGAAATGAGGCGGCAGGCACTGCTTGATCATTATAATGAAATGTATTTTGAGTGGTCGGGAATGGCAGCAGGATGGGAAAATTCAAATAAATGCGGAGACAGTTATCATGGACTTAACATTGCCATAATGCCTGCTTTCAACTGGGTTAGACTTGAAGATGACCCTGTTAAAAAAGCCTTTTTGAGGGACAATGTTTTCAGAGACAGGATGTGGACGGCAGTTAGTGATCATAAAAATGTATTTTTTGCATATCTTTACACTGCCCTTGCAAATCCGGCAGATAACACTGCTCCTGTAATTGCTTCACATACTGAGCAGCTTAAACAGTTCCCTCCACCTCCATACATTGCCATTTCTGTTGACAACACAGGAAAATACGAAGAAGACCCTGACTGCAAGGGGCTTTCAAAAACTGCAATAGATGTCAAAGACCGTGTTCCTGCGGGATTCTTGTGGGAGAGGAACCCGTGGAAACTTAAAGAAGAAGCTCCGGCAGGAATAACCCTTCTCTATCCCGGACTTGACTATATTGTCACCTACTGGATGGCAAGATATTACGGATACCTTGAAGATGATGCCCCCGACACATGCCTCAGATGGAAAAATTAATATAACATTGACATCTTTTACCGATTATTTATCCTGAAAAAGTGTGTCTGGATAAATAGCTTTCTGAATGAAAAATCATTCAAAAACCCTTTAAAGATGCTTTTATGAATGAAAAATCATTCAGAATCGGGTTGACTTCTTTGTTTTTTCTGTTATCATTTTAACAGTGTTTAAGGTTGAGAGGCTATTTTATGAAGAAAAACAATGCTGACTGGACATCAATGACCGATAAAGTCCTGACAGGGGTAATTGGTAAATTTATACAGCATCACAGACTTAATCAGAACAGGTCTCAGGATGATATCGCAAATGATGCAGGAATAAGTCGTTCGACACTCAGTCTTTTGG
>SLOD01000104.1 GCA_007132725.1 Candidatus Sumerlaeota bacterium | reverse complement strand
TTCCAAGATTCATGGTTGCACTGGCATACGGTGCAGGATCACCTGAAAAAATGACATTTTCATATTGGTCTGTGATCAAAGTGCCTGAAGGAACATCATCAAAATCTATAAAAACTTCTTTCAACTTACACTCTTCTTCAACAGGTGGCGGACAATCTTCAGGACAGTTGTCGCTGTTTTCTTTGCCAAAACAAACTCCATCTCCGCAGAAATTACAGGAAGCATTTTGGCACCCGTCGTCGCATTTTTTCAGTTCAGAATACGGCTCTGTCCCTAAAAAACACCAGACATCACCGTCATAACAGGCTTTTTTCTGACTTGCAGGACATTCCGGCTCCGGTTCAGGCTCACTGTTTTCATCCGGCAACTCTTCATCGTCTTCTGTGGTTCCATTTTCTTTCCCGTTGTCACCTTTTTCATAATCATTCTTTTCCTGATCGGCATCGTCACCATTGAAATCATTTTTGTGTTCATCGTTATCTGAAGAGTTATCCGCTCCTGAAGGATTTCCATCTCCTGACGGCACATCAACTTCACCGCAGGAAAAAACAACAAACATCGAAACAAATAGTAAAGTTAAAAGCTTAAGCTTCATATTACATCTCCATCACAAAATGCCGCTAAATTATACACTACTGAATACTCGATGTGTTTGCAAGATCTTTAAACTGCTTAGGCCAGGGGGATTTTGTACACAGTTTTTCATTATGAATATGTGCTACAAGTTTTTTATTTGTTGTAGTATATATTCTTTTACCATCAGGAGAAAAAACTATTTTAGGCCCAAGACCTGTGTAGGATCTTAAAAAACTTCCGTCTTCCCTATTTAGAATTTGAAGCACACCGGTGCTTAAAAGAGCATATACTGTTCCATCATCACCCAATGTCGGAGCTTGTACAATCCAATTGGAGAATGTTTTTGTCCAGATAGTAGTTCCGTCATCTGGCTTGACAACATTTAGTTTTGCAAAAACAGGCACATAAGCCACATTGTTTTCATCAACTGTGTTACCTTTATCTCTAGTTTCTCCGATTTCTGACCTCCAGTTTCTGGTATTGTCAGTATTCATTGAGTAGAGATCTTTTCCCATGTGGAAATATATCTTCCCATCCTTACGGATCACAGCTTGAACAGGCGTGCCGCTACTGTTGCTGACCCAATGTGGAAGATGTGCCCATATTTGCGCACATGTACTTGTATTCATCGAAAAAAACCTCCCTCCAACTTCAGGACTCGTCCGTTGGGTAGCAAAATAGATTTTCCCGTCGGCAGCAATTGAAGGAGTGGAAGCTGCAGGAGGATTTGTATTCAGCCAAGTTGAACATCTTTGAGTACCATCCGGGTTTACAGCATAAAAAATTCTAGAAGTAAAGTAATAAACAGAACCCGCAGAATCCACAGCCAGAGTTGATCCTGATCCGGACACTGTCCACTTAAAACTTCCTGTGTCCGCATCAATTGCTACAAATCTGTTGGCAAGTGGCTGAGGGACATAAAGTGTTGTTTCGTTATAAATAACGGGTTGTCCAAAAACTGCATTGTCAGTACTTTTGCGTTTCCATTTTTCAGTTCCATCAGGATTTACTGCCGCAATATAGTTATCAGTTCCGATCCTAGCGGGGACAAATATCGTTCCGTCGCTTCTAACTGCCGGAACTATATGAGATTCTATGTTGGCATGTTCATAAGTCCAGAGCCTGTCCCCGGGTTCAGTTGAACAGTATTCATCATCAGCACAATATCCGCTTTCACAAACTTCTGAAATTGACCAGCTCATCCGGCTTGTGCTGCACAAATATTCTTTGCCGTTTTCACATTTCTGTGCATCAGCTTCACAATGGTAACAGGTATTACTGTCTTTGCACTCTTTTCCTGAACATTCATCTTTTTTAACCCACGCAGAACCACTCGTATTGCATTCTTCCATGAAACCGTCTTTACATCTTTTGCTTAAAGGTGAGCATATTGCACAGCTTGTTGAATTCTGACATATATTCAATGCACAGTTTTCAAGATGATCCCATCCGCTCCCCTTTGCATTGCACTGATACCGCTTCCCGTTCGTACATTTTATTGTTCCGGGATTACAGGTACAGCTTTCAATCTTTAAAATAATTTCATTAAGTGCAGTTTCAAATTCAGCCGAAGTATTGATAAGATACGAAGAATTCGTTCCCCCTGCTCTTGCAAGTGAATCAAGCATCGTTTTGTTAGCTATTTGAGTTACTGCAATTACATAAACAGGTATTCCTCTTCTGTGCAAAAACGCCGCCGCATCTATCGCACCTTTTTCCGTTGTGCAGGTTTCTTCTCCGTCTGTGATAAGGATAACCGCCTGTCCGTCATTGGGGTCTCCGAAAAAAGGGACAAGGTCAACAAGTGCCGATTCTATCGGTGTAGAACCCATTGTGTCGGGATCTGTAATAGAGTTCATTATATCATTGCGGTTGTTCTTTTTAGGGGCAACAACACTGCTCACGCCGCATCCGTCACCTCCGGGAGCAGGAAACTGCCTGAAACCTATGAAGTTTCTTGATTCTATGGATGAAAGCACACTGCTCAGGGAACTTCTTACCCAACCCCATGCGTTTATCTGAACCATACTTGATGAACGGTCAAGAAGAAAAATGATTTCAGATTCAAGACAGCTTGATCTTTCACACATTTTTTTACTGTTATCACAGTTGTCACCAAGAAAACAGGGAACCCTGCTACCCCAGGTGTAACCACTGGAGTCAACTGTCTCGGCTCCGCATGCAAGATAAGAAAAACCATCACTGTGACATTTTGTTTCTCCGGTTTTACACCACTCCCCGCAAATCCCGTTGTCACTGCAAGTCTCAGTTCCGCTACATGCACCGCAAACATCGCCGCATAAAGGACCGGGCCCGCACTCCCTGCCTGTGCAATCTTCCACGCAGTCAGTGCAGGTGTTCCCGGTACATCCGTGAGTACACTCGGCAACTACGATTTCGGGCTTGTCACATGAATCAAACCACCAGACATCTCCGTTGTGACATTTGGTGTAGCTCCTTGTTTC
>SLOD01000203.1 GCA_007132725.1 Candidatus Sumerlaeota bacterium | reverse complement strand
GGTTTTTTGCTCCGCAGAATCAGCATAAAATTTGCACCTTTCGGCTTAACTTTTCAGAAGTTGTCAAAAATTTGACATTATTAACGGTTTCAGGCAAAATAGTTTTGCAATTGGCTCAAGATACTATTTTAATTAAGTTGCGTTGAAACATTAAAAAGAACAGGAGAAAATATTTATGAAAGTTAAAGCTAAATTATTTTGCATGTTTCTGTTGTTGATAATTTTTATCTTTTCATGTTCAGATGACAGTAAACCTCAAACATCGGTAGATGATGAAAATATTTTTGGAAATGATGAAGAAGAACTGTTGTTGCCGGAAGATCCTGACTCTGAAAAAAGTGAAGTAAATGATCGTGAGGATAAGGGAGATGACATTGATGTTGATCCTGATTCAGATTCAGTTCCCGATCTTGATGAAGAACATACATCTGACACAGATGAAGTTCCTGACACAGATGATATTCCTGACACAGATGGTATCCCTGACACAGATGATATCCCTGACACAAATGAATCCCATGACTCAGAAAATGACATTGAAACGGATGAAGATACTCCTTTTGACCCTTGTGTTCCCAACCCGTGTGAAGATATCCCTCTTAGTAATGGTGTCTGCATCCCTGATGGTGAGAATTTTTCCTGTGGATGCGAGGGAGGTTATGAATGGGACGGAATATCTTGTATTGATATAGATGAATGTGCAGAAGATTTTTTAAATGATTGTGATGAAAATGCTGAATGCACTAACACGACAGGTAGTTATTTCTGTACTTGCAATGAAAATTATTCCGGAGACGGAACGGTCTGTGTCCCTGATACAAGAGAGGTTGACTGTACAAACACTAAACCTGACAACTCATCATGGAAAGCGGAATATGCCGATGGCAAAATTACCCAGACATGGGATGGGGTAGAATTTATGCCTCCGCCAGACAGTTGTGAATGGGAGTGTGATTTAGGCTATCATACTGAAGACGGGATACTGTGTGTAATCAGTGTCAGAGAAGATCAGGAATGTACAGGACTTCCTGATAATGCACAATGGAACACAGTTGATAAAATTACCCAGACATGGGACGGAACAAAATGGGAACCTTCCACAGTTGGAGTTTATAATGTAAATCCGAGCAGTTCCGAGTGCAGATTTAAATGCGACCTATATTATGGGTGGGACAGTACGAATTGTGATTTCTGTAATTCAAGTGACAGGTGTGGTGTAAATTGCGTTGCTTGTTTCGGTTCTACTCCTCACTGTAAAGATAATGGTGACGACACAACCCAATGTGTCCAGTGCTATGAAAACGGTCATTGTTCTGATCCTCAACCCTTGTGTGATACTGATGTCAACAGTTGTGTAGAGTGCATCAGCGATGGTGATTGTGACCCGGGTTTTGTATGTGATGCAACAAACAGTTGTGTAGAGGATCCGTGTGATCCTGATCCATGTCTTTTTGACGGTACAGTTGTTAAGCTCAATATGACAGAAGGTTCCGGCTTGACAGCAACCGACTCTTCCGGTCATGGACATAATGGAACGATAGATGGTGCTGCCTGGACTACAGATGGAAGATTCAACAATGCACTTATATTTGATGGTGACGGAGATCGAATTTATTGGACATATACTGCTCCTGAAAACAACTTCACTATGGAAGCCTGGGTGAAAGCTGATAAAGAGATATCCTTTTACAGTGAAGCAACATCAGGGATAGAGGGGGTTTTTGAACATGGTCCTCACAACTATCTTTTTTCTGCAGGTCATGGTGGTGACCATGATGCGGGTGCGGGAGTATCCGTAGGAACAAACGGAATTTCAGTGTATGAACATGGGAGTGGATACATGCCCCCGCTTGCAGTTTTTCATGCAGATATCGGCACTGACTGGAACCATATTGTTGTAACATATACAAATAAGCAGCCCCGGATATATTTGAACGGTGAACTTGTCAGAACAGGACTTGTTTCTCAAAGAGACAATGTTTTTGCTCCTAATACTGTTGGGGGGGACGGTTACGGATGGTTCAAGGGAGTTGTTGACCATGTAAGAATATATGATCGTGTTCTTACTGAAGAAGAGGTTTTCCAGTCATACAGCAGAAGTGGATACTGTTCTCCGGATACAGGTCCGGGGCAATACCACTGTGGATGTGATTATGGGTGGGAATGGGATGGTACAGAGGGTGTTTGCATTCCGCGGATACATACCTGTCTTGCCATACCTGAGCCTGATGGTGCAGAATGGAATGTTGTTTCTGAATATATCCAGAAATGGAATCCGGATTCTGGAAAGTGGGAGCCTGAAGCAACAGTGACTCATTATAATGAAGTTCCCGATGATTCATCATGCAGATACAAATGTTCTTCAGGGTACAGATGGAACGGTACGGATTGTGAAATAAAACCTGTTTGCAGTGTGGGAAATAAACTGGGAGCCGGTGTTGCCGCAATAGAACTTCTTTATTCCATGGAAATATGTGATGTTCTCGGCGTCACCAATGATAACTGGGGTATAATTCCTGACAGTGTTGTTCTTGGCAGAGCAAACTGGCCAATAGAAGCAGGAACAGTGAATTACAGGCAGTTCGGTGTTAAAACTCAGTTTGGAACAGACAGTTCAAATCTGCCTCTTGCAGGAGACAATATGGCAGTTTTATCTACAGGAAGAGCGAGGGATGCGTTTGATCCTGATCCCACCTACGGAAGAACATGTGACATGCATGAGTGCCTTGACCTGGCATATCTTCACATGGGTTATCATTATGGAAATCCTCCTGCTGATTTTGTTTCTGCTCATGGAGGAGGGCTGCCGCAAACAAATCCGGATTGTCCTGCAGGCGAGGGAGCAAATGATTCCGTTATGCTTAGAGTCCAATTGAAAGTTCCTGAATTTGCAAATGCATTTTCTTTTGATTTCAGATTTTTCTCACAGGAATACAAAGATTGGACATGTTCAGAGTACAATGACTTTTTTATTACAATGCTTGATACTACATGGACCGCTGGACCTGATGAAACACCTATTCCTGAAGATAAAAACATAAGTTTTGATTTTTCAGGTAACTACATCAGTGTGAATTCAAGTCAGTTTTTTACAGTCTGTGAAGAGAAAGATGGTTACCCCTGTCCAGACGGAACAAGCGGACTCAATGGTACCGGATATACTGCTGCTCATGCAGGTGCTACAAGATGGCTTACAACAACAGCACCTGTTATTCCGGGAGAAATAATTACGCTCAGATTCATTATTTGGGATACAACCGACATGTATTTAGACTCTCTGGTACTCCTTGACAACTTCAGGTGGCATGCTGAGCCGGGAACAGGTCCTTCCACTTTCGCATGCTGGGATACCAACCAGAACGGAATATGTGATCCGTGGGAGGACATAAATGGTGACGGAGTTTGCGATGAAAGAGATTGCTGACAGATAATGCCTTTATAAAACTTTTTAAAATCTAGGGAAAAGCATGGGATATAAAGAAATAGATGTTGCTGTAAGGACTGACTATGAAGAGAAAGAGCTTAAAAACAAAATTGGAAGATCTCTTAATATAGGTGATTTTTCATATTCCATTCTTAGAAAAAGTCTTGATGCAAGGAACAAAAGAAATATTCACTGGTTGATAAAGGTGGGTGTTGAAAGTGATGTTCTCTCAGGTGGTTCGAAACCTTCCGTGGAGACACTTGTTTTCCCCGAAAGAAGCTCCGGTGAGAGAAAAAAAGCTGTTGTGACAGGCTGTGGTCCTGCAGGATTGTTTGCGGCACTTGTTCTTCAAAGGTCGGGAGTTGACACGGTTCTTATTGATAAAGGTTCGGATGTTAAAAAAAGGATTGCGGATATAGAAATTTTTGAAAAAACCGGAAACCTTAAAAAAAACAGTGGATATCCTTTCGGTGCGGGAGGAGCAGGCACTTTTTCAGATGGAAAAATTACAAGCAGAACAAAATCAATAACTCTTGAAAAAAACTTCATCTACAAAGAATTGATCAAAGCCGGAGCACCAACTGAAATAAAGTACCTTACTCATCCTCATCTTGGAACATCCAATCTCAGAAAGATCGTATCTTCCCTTATTTCCGAATTTATTTCCGCAGGAGGAAACATATTTTTTGAGACTGAAGTAACATCATTTCGGCATAAAAACAGAAAAATAATATCAGTTGAAACTGAAGGAAAACATACAGGAGAATTTGACGGAAATATATTTGTTTTTGCTCCCGGACAAAGCTCATTTGATTTTTACCGAACTTTGATGAAAGGAGGGTTTCTCTTTGAAAACAAGCCTTTTGCCATCGGTTTCAGAGTGGAGCATTTAAGAGAAGAGATAAATATTTCACAATGGGGGGTAAGAGAGCTTCCCGGAGTCAAAGCAGCAGAATACAGACTTACAGCAAAGTGTGAAGGCGGTTCCGTTTTTACATTCTGTATGTGTCCCGGTGGCAAAATAGTGCAAGCTTCTCCCCGGCATGGTCTTTCAGTCGTAAACGGTATGTCCGATTATGATCGGAACGGAAAATTTTCAAACAGTGCCGTTGTTACATCTTTTAATGTGGAACATATCACAGGAAGAACCGTGTCTCCACTTGAATCTCTGGATATACTTGAAAAAATGGAAAGAACATTTTTTGAGTTTAACAACTCTTTCGCTCTTCCGGCAATGACAATAAGCGATCTTCTCTGTGGCAGAACAGGTTCTTTGCTGCCATCTTCATACTCATACCCACTCGGTTTAATAAGTTGTGACTTTTATGATATTTTTCCCTCTAAAGTGTTATCGTCACTTGTAGAGGGTCTTAAAATATTTAACAGAAAAATATCTTGCTTTGAAAATGGAGTAGCCGCCGGTCTTGAAAGTAAAACATCCTCCCCTGTCAAAGCAGTGAGAACTGCAAATTTTTCTACACCCCCTTTTGCGAATGCTTTTATATGCGGAGAAGGAAGCGGGCATGCAGGTGGAATAATGTCAAGTGCAGCAGATGGTATAAAAATTGCAACTTCAATATTAAGTGGACTGTAGCATTTTATTAAAAAATTGGTTGAGTATATTTCTTTTTTATATAGAATTAAATAGTTGTGTGTATATGGAGAACAAGATATGAAAAAATTACTGTCGGCAATTTTTTTAGTCACTGCTTTTTCGATTTTCCTGCTATCCTGCAGTGACCCTAAGCCCTCATGGTTTGAAGAAGATGATAAGGATCCCGCACAGAAAGATTCGGATGTCATTGATGATAAAGACCCCGGGGAAACTGATGCAGAACCGGATAAAGAAACAATAGATGATCATACTCCTGAACTTCCTGATGAAGAAATTTCCGATGAATATCCCGATGAATATCCTGATGAATATCCTGATGAATATCCCGATGAAGAAGATATCCCGCTCCATTTTTGTGATGTCAATACCGATTGTGCATGGCAATATGTTTGTGATTATTTTCAGGATCCGAGAGACTGCATAAAAATAGGTGTCTGTGACAATGATTATGACTGTCCCGGAATGCAGAGATGTGTTGAAATGGAACACTGGAACGAGTGTGTTGTCAATACTTCACCTAAAACATGTACAAAAGACGAAGATTGCGGAAAAGGTGAATTTTGTGAAGAGATAAATCTTATTAAAATATGCCGCTCAAAAAACAAGTGTTCAAGTGATGCACAATGCAGTGACAAAGAGGAATGTCTGTTTGAAGATGGTTACTATCAGTGTATAAATACAGCTCCCTGCGAAGAACATTCAGACTGCAAATTCGGGTACAGGTGTGAATTTATGGAGCCTGAAAATGAGTGTGTATATGCAAACGAATGTATAAATGATGATGATTGCGGTGCACTTTCTGCCTGTGCTGTTGAAGAAAACTGGACAGCGTGTAAACTTGCCGGTGGAGGTTTCTGTACAAAAGATGAAGACTGTGAACTTGCCGAGTACTGTGATGTGATACTTGGTCTGGGCGGTGTCTGTAAATCGAGAAATAAATGTTATGAAGATGAGCACTGTGATGATGAGAGGCTCAAATGTGAATACAACGGAATATATAACGATTGTGTTCCGAAATCTCCAAAATGGTGTGTTCTTGATGAAATGTGTGATGACGGATGGAACTGCATTGAAAACAATTGCAGACCTCCTGACTATGATCAGTGTAAAGAGATAGCGGGAAAATGGACAGTGAGGTTTTCCGGATTGTCTCTTATAGCATTCCAGGATGGGGAAGTGTATGACTTTATACCGGAAGATGGTTGCAATGGAAAAATCAGAAAAGAAGGAGCAACAATATTCCTTGGGGGTTTCAAAGAAACATCAAAGTCAAATTATGAATTTGATTTTTATCTTGTTTATAAGTGCGATGCTGTAATATATCTTGGCAACTTGATGAACATTTCATGTCCTGACGGATCAGCCCAGCTTGCAAGATTTTAACTTGTTCAACCATATTTTCTTGAACTCAATTTGCTGAACAAACTAACAATTTCTTTAGGAGTTTCTGCCCTTAGAATTCTGTTCATATTCTTTTTCTTCATAAAAATAGAAGCCAGAGAAGCAAGAGTTTGAACATGTTTTTCAGGGTTTTTAATTGAGGAAAGAAGGAGTACTATCAACTTCGTAGGCTTTCCATCATAGGATTCAAAATTAACCCCTTCTCTTTTTATTCCGACCGCCAAGTGTATATGGTCAGTTGAATCAACTCGAGCATGAGGACAGGCAAAACCGTTTTCAAAACCGGTGCTTACTATAGATTCCCGTTCAAGAACTTCTTTGACAACTTTTTCAGTATCATTGATATAACCTTTTTTGTAGAAAAGGGTTACCAGTTCACGAACAACCCCTTCTTTGTCGGAGCTTTTAATATCCATTTTTACACAATCTGTTATGATCATGTGGCTAAGATCAACACCTCCATTACAGATATGTTCTGCACCTATATTTCTGATGAGATCAGCCGGCATTTCATTACAATTTATTCTCTGGACATCCTGATAAAGATCAACAAAAGCTTCGTAAACCAGTGCCTTGACAAAACCACTATCTTCCTCTGATGTAAGAAAAATGATTTTTTCAGGATAGTGCAACATTTTTATAAATAATTTATCTTTTCTGATTTGATAAATTTTATGCTCTGCCTTTATCATATATATATAAAAACCTTCTGAACTCAAATATTCTCGAATATGGTTGACCAGTCCATCTGTAATAACTTCAGATTCGAATCTAAACTTTGTAGAGACAGCTTTTTTTGCTACAGGTTCTTTTCTGGTTCCTTTTAGGTTGCTTTTCAAAGATATGTTTAAAAGCGGAGGTGCTATCAATGTAGTAATAAGAGCCATTTTTACCACAACTCCGAAAGTTTCTGTATCAAGAATTCCTGAAGAAAAACCAACCCCGGCCATTATCAGAGCCACCTCTCCTCTTTGAATTGTTCCTACGCCTATTCTCAATGCCCCTATTTTATTAAAACCGAGAAATAGAGAAGATAATCCGCATCCTAAAAATTTAGCAAAAATAGCACCTGCTGTAAATATTCCCCCAAAAACAAGTGTTCTTTTGTCCATAAAGACATTTACATTAACAAGCATTCCCATAATTACAAAAAATACTGGCACAAGAAAAGTTTGCAAAGGATGGAGAGTTTCCTGAACAATATAACTTATATCAGTTTTGGATAAAGAAAGACCTGTAATGTAAGCCCCAATTATCATTGCGAGCCCTGCTTTTTCAAAAAAACCTGAAACCATGAGAGCAAGACCGAGAGAAAGAATTGTAATTGAATATCTGTCGCCGGTTTTTTTCAAAAGAGCACTTATTTTGTGGGCAAAAACAAGTCCTGAAACAAGAAAGATTACCAGCACTCCCAGAGCCTTAAACACTATAAGCCCTATCGTATTCCAATCAACGCCTGTTTTTCCAGACACATGAGTGCCGGCAATACTGAGCGTTACAGCGAGCAAAACGATTCCAACAATATCGCCAACAACGGCTCCACCAAGAATTGTAATCCCTTCCGGGGAATCTATCTTTTTTCTTTCAGAAAGTATTCTTGCCGTAATTCCAACTGATGTTGCCGTTGATACCAAACCCATAAAAAGGACTGCGGGAGATAAAAACGGAAGATCCAGAAAATACATTCCTGTTGCTGAACCAAGACAAAAGGATACAATGGCGCCTCCTATTCCTACAATTACTCCGGCAACTGAATATGTTAAAAACATTTCAATATCTGTTTCAAGACCCGCAAGAAAAAGAAGAAGTATTGATGCTATTGTAGCCAGACCGTAAAGTTCCATAGAAACAGGCATTGATCCTGTGTGTAATGGAAAAAGACCTCCCGGAAAAAATGGAAGTGAAATGCTGCCAAGCAAAAAAGGACTTATAAGGATACCTACAGAAAGTTCTCCAAGTACAGAGGGAAGTTTTGCTTTTTTAAACAATGCTCCTGCAGTTTTTGCAAAAAAAATAATAACTGCTATCTGAAAGGCAAACATCATCATTAAGTGTGTAACATCGCCTTCCTGTGACATTCCGGCACAGTAAACAGGAACTATTAGAATAGAAAATATAACAGGGAAGGAAAATCTTTTCATTTTAAACCTTTAAAAAACAACGATATGAAACATACTCTTTTAATTACAACATTCAAGATTCTTTTGAAAAAATTGATTGTTTGAGTTTTTTCCCAATCATATTATAATAGTGTCGAGATTAGTTGAGAACAAGTTGTTCAGAGAGGGATACAATGAAAAAATTCTTAATGGTTTTTTCTTTATTCATTGTTTTTTCTATTTATGCAAATGACCATAAGTTTGCTATCCTTGCAGATTTTGCAGGCGACATGCTTCCTGATAACGGGATGTGCGGTGGCGGGCCGACAATGCCAAGAGGTCTTTGTATAAATAAAGCAGGTCCTGTTTTCTATTCCATTTATCCTGATGAATATGATGCTCTGGTATTTTTTACGACCAAACCTCTTTTCGGCTTGAACGATCCTAAGCAGGCTTTTATTACGAAAGCGGATATAAAAGGAATAGGATATGATGTCACGATCAACAACCCTTCTCAAGTGGGTTCTGCAGGAAGGCTTATGGTTTCAGCAGTGGTTGGCAATCTTGCGAGTTTTCCTGATGATCCCCAGGGAGTTTTTTCTATTATTCCAATAAAAGGTGTTGAGGTTATTGCTCACGAAATAGCTCACAGATGGCTTGCATATATAAAAGTTGACCATGATGATGGTATGGGGCCCCGTGATATTTTAAGGGATTATGTGAATGAAAGTGCCGGTAACCATTGGTCTTGCTGGTTCAATACGGAAGGTTCTGTTCAGTATGGAGGTACCCTTACTGATAACGGTGACGGAACTTTTACAGATACCTTCGGCCCGAGAAAATTCAGTCAACTTGACCAGTATTTGATGGGAATAAGAGCTCCCGAAGAAGTTGACCCCATGTATTATGTAAGGGTCGGATACAGCCTGAACGGCTGTCCGGATGTACTAGGTCAACCGGGAACCACCAGAACCTACACCGGACAGAAAGTGGAATTCGGAATAGAAGATATTATAAGGGCAAACGGCCCAAGGGAGCCCGCATCTTCCCCATGTCATTTGAAAGTTGGTTTTGTTCTTGTTCATCATCCGGATTTTTATCCTCTTCCTGCTGAGCTTGAAAAGGTTGAAAGATACAGAACAGCACTTGAGCAGTGGTGGATAACAGCAACAGACGGCAGAGGATCTATTGATACTGATATTAACAGATGTGGAACGGGAACTGCACAGTGTCCGGGAACGGCAGCGGCAAACTGTGAAACTGAAGAAACAGAGCACCCTGACGAAGAGGTTTTTCCAGATGACAACAATGAGATAGATGACACGGACCACTTAGATAATGGAACTGAAACACCGGATAAATCTGTTGAAATCACTGATGACAGTGAAAGTGGAGATGTTACGGACAAAGAAACCGGAGAAACAGAAAGTGACCATGATCAGGAAGTCTCTTCCAAATCTTCAAAAGGATGTTCAATTTCATTGGTAAACTGAGTAGAGGTGAAGTTTTATGAATTTCCCCTGCCTTTCACATGTTATTGTGTTGCTCCGGCACCACTAATTTGACTTGAAGCTTTGCTCAACTATAATACTTTCAGCACAATTTTAAAGGGGTTTTTATGAAAAAGTTTTTTGTTCTTTTAAGACCTAAGCAGTACATTAAAAATCTGCTTATTTTTTTTCCGCTGTTTTTTTCTTTGAATTTATTTAACCTTAAGCTTTTTTTTAGTGCACTACTTGCGTTCTGTGCTTTTTGTCTTGCAGCAAGTTCAGTCTATATAATTAATGATATTAAAGATGTGGAAAAAGACAAGGAACATCCTGAAAAGAAAACAAGACCGATTGCTTCGGGTAAAGTGAGCACAAATAGCGGTGTTATGATTTCAACTCTCATGATTTCTCTTGCTCTTGCAGTTTCCTATATTTCAGGGTTCAGTCTTGTTATAATTATTGCCGCTTATTTTTTAATGAATATATTTTATTCTTTTGGACTGAAAAACATTCCTTTGCTTGACATACACATTATTTCAGCAGGATTCATAATGAGACTCCTTGCCGGTACCGATCTTGGTGCAGTCAGGGGTGTTACTCCTTCCCATTGGATAATTATTATGACTTTTTTACTCAGTCTTTTTCTTGCTTTTGCAAAAAGAAGAGATGATTTGATCCTTGCAAGCAAAGGAGTTGAAGTGAGGAAATCAATTGCAGGTTATTCAGTTGATTTTGTAAATGGTGCGATGAGTGTGATGAGTGCAGTAGTAATTGTTTCATACCTTCTTTATACTCTTGACCCTGCGGTTATTGCCCACTTTAAATCGGAATATCTTTTTTCCACTGCTTTTTTTGTGGTTCTTGGAATTTTCAGATATATGCAGTTAACTTTTGTTTATAATAAGACGGGAAACCCGACAGAAGTTGTTTTTACTGACAGATTTTTGCAGATAACAATCCTTTGCTGGATTGGTTTATTTTTATATTTCGGATATCAGGGAGTTTTCTGATGAAAGTGTTGATAACGGGCGGAGCCGGGTTTTTCGGACTTCACATGACTAAAAAATGTGTTGCGGAGGGTGAAGAAGTTACGCTTCTTGACATTGCTGATTATGATGAGTCTGAATATGACAAGTCTGTAAAGCTGATAAAAGGTGATGTGAGAGATACGGAACTTATGGGTAAGCTGATAGCTGAAAATGATGTGGTAATCCATGCTGCTGCGGCACTTCCTCTTGAAAAACGGAAAGAGATATTTTCAACTAATGTTGATGGAACAAGGAATGTTCTTGAACTTTCGTTCAAACACAAAACAAAAAGATTTGTCATGATATCTTCCACTGCTGTTTATGGTGTTCCCGATCATCATCCGCTTTATGAAACCGACAAAATGATAGGTGTCGGTCCCTACGGCGAGTCAAAAATAGAGGCGGAAATAATATGCAATGAATTCAGAGAAAAAGGGCTTTATATATCAACGGTGAGACCTAAAACTTTTATAGGAACTCACAGACTGGGTGTTTTTCAGATCCTTTTTAACTGGGTTGAAGAGGGGCACAAAATTCCGATGATAGGGAACGGTAAGAACAGATATCAACTTCTTGAAGTTGATGATCTTTGTGATGCCTGTTATCTGTGTTACAAGTGTGAAGATGATAAAGCCAATGATATTTTTAATGTGGGTGCTGTGAGCGATCTTGCGGCAAATGATTATCTCGGTGCACTTTGTGAATATGCAGGAAGCGGATCAAGAATTCTTCATACTCCGGTGTGGCTTGTAATTCCTGCACTCACCCTTTTTGAGTGGCTCCGCATATCGCC
>SLOD01000183.1 GCA_007132725.1 Candidatus Sumerlaeota bacterium | reverse complement strand
GTCTGTCACCTCCTTTTTGTCCAAATCGAAGGTTGCAGATTTGACCCGCTTTTGCAAGTTCATTCCAACTCTTTGTTAAGAGACAAAATGAATTTACAGAAAATATGTTACACTATCATTATTCCTTCTGGGGCGATGATGTTCAGATAAGGGATGTTGAATCGCTTTATCTGAAAGCTTACGATTATGCCCACTGTTTAAATATAGTCTTTTCAAGCTATCAGGATAACTTCTATCTTTCCTGCGACAACGATGAATACCGTTTTGAAGGGTTGCCCAATACTTATATAAGTTTCTTCCCTCTTGAAGGGGACAGGAGGGAACTCAGGGACAACCATTTATATGACGGTTGGGCATACATACCTGACGGAAGCACTGTAAAACAGTCAACGCTTAACGATGTTCCTTCAATATGCGGAAACGAAGTTATAGAACCGGGAGAACTGTGTGACAGCAATTCGGTACCGTGTACTACACTTGACCCGAGTTATGTAAGCGGGACAGCCTATTGCAATTCCACCTGTGACGGGTATGATGTTAACAACTGTTCGACTGATGGATGGTAGGCGGACGGAGTCCGCAGTGACGAGTGACCTGTGACGAGTGACGGGAGTTTTTCTCTTCACTCTTCACTCTTCACTCTTCACTCTTCACTAAAGTATGGAGGTTTTCAAATGAATAAAATATTGATCCTGATTTTAATGATATTTGCAATTTCATGCAACTCAAACAAACAGAAAACAGATGAAGATGCTGTTCCTGATGCTGACAAAAAAACCGACATTGAGATTGTTGATGAGTCAAATGATGAGAAGTCAGATGTTCCAGATGAATCCTCAGACGAAACACCTGACGAGATTCCCGATGTTCAGGATGAAGAGATTGTCGTTGAATGTCTTGATCTGAAGGTTCAGAAAAATGTTATAAATACACCTTTCCCGTTCAAAGACAAAGACGGACGATCCACCTTCTGCCGTCCCGGGTGTGATACACCTACAGAAAAAGATCCTCAATGTGTCAGAAATATCTGGGAATGGGATAACTGGGAAAAGTATCAGAAATATCTTGCAGCTCAGAAAGCTGACCCCGAACAGACATCAACAAGAGAATGTTATCCGTGGCCATGTGTTCTGCCCGATATGAAGGGTCGAAATTTAGACACATTAACAAGTAATTGCGATAAAATTGTGACTGGACATGGTTACTCAGCCAGTATGGGATATGTATGGACACACGGTATGAGTGACGGTGTGGCAGGGATGCTGATGAGCCGGAGTGCTATAGAATATGATCCTGAAAAAGATGAGTATGTTAAAGTAGGACAGGCAGCTGCACTTCTGGATTACAACAAACGCAGATATGTTTTTCCAGTTTATGACAGAGCTCATACTGATGAAAATTTCCGTTCTTTTCTTGTTTCAGCCGTAAAAAAAGGAGAGGATTATTATTATGAGCTGATATATGACAATAAAGTCCACAACGCTTTTTTATCAAGACCTTCTTTTGTTGGTAAGGACTGGGCACTCATACAGGTGAGAGAGGGTAAAGCGAGCAATGTTACCGAGGTAAAGTATGCTAAAGCCGGGGACTGGGAATGGCACAGTCTCAATATAGGTAAGGTTCAGGAAGGCAACATAGTTGATGACAGATTGTCGTTCATTATTCATGACGGAACGAATGACAGACAGATATTTTACTGTGACATGAGCAAACATCCAAAGAGTTTCAATGAGTGTACAAGGGTTACCAGAAAACTTGAATCAGGCGGATATGAACTGGGTCACAGCCCGAGAATAGATGAAGAAGATAAAAACCGTCTTATATATTATGTGCATGACCCTGAACCACAGAGATTTGTTGAAGTTAAGTTCAGAGAAGGCAAGGAGCCGGAATATATCGAGCACAGTGCAGAGCATATTGTTCAACCTGAAAAGGTTAAAGGCGACATAATGTTATATGCCAGTGCACATGGTCGCTTTATAAATTGCTGGTACCGTTTTGATAAGAAAAAGTCATATTGTCCTACAAAACCGTGGAACATTTATGGTGCAGTAGAAATGTTGTACGGAACTTTCAGCGGCAAATGGCAGTTGTGGAAAAACTCCTCTGGTTTTATAATAAGAAACTGGGAATGTTATTGTGATGAAACGGGATTGTGTCCGTTTGAGGAGTAGCGGACGGAGTCCGCGGTGAACGGTGAAGCGTGAACTGTGAACAGGTGAGAAATTCCATTTGCATTAAATCGATAATCTGTTAAAATCAGAAAGAACTTGTGAATAAAGGTGACAGATGAAACTGCTGATATTTATACTTGTTTTATTTTTGTTCTGTACAGCATGTAATTCAAAAAGTCAGAACCATGATTCTGACCACGATTAACTTTTCCTCCACTTTTTTCATACCAGATCAAGGTGTCTCCAAATGATATTTTGACTATCACGGCTCAATTGTTAAAATGGTTTTGTTTGCGGTTTTTGAATTATTATTTTTGTTATGGAGGAGATGATGAAAGATGTTTATATTGTTGACGGATTGAGGACTGCTATTGGTAATTTCGGTGGAACGATCGCTTCAAAATCACCTGCTGAGCTTGGTGTGGCGGTAGTAAAAGAACTTCTAAAGAAAAACGGGCTTAACGGTAGCGAAATAGATGAAGTTTTGATGGGATGCATTCTTCAGGCCGGTCACGGTCAAAATGTTGCAAGACAGGTGGCACTCGGTTCAAATATTCCTAAAGAAAAGACAGCTATGACAATAAACATGGTGTGCGGTTCAGGGCTTAGAACCGTTTCTCTTGCTGCCCAGGCAATAAAATCGGGAGATGCGGAACTTATTGTTGCAGGCGGAACTGAAAATATGTCAATGTCGCCTTATCTTCTTGATAAAGGTCGTAACGGCTACAAAATGGGAAACGGAACCGTTACAGATTCGATGATAAATGACGGGCTTTGGGATATATACAACAACTATCACATGGGAATAACTGCTGAAAATCTCGCAGAAAAATATGGAATAACAAGAGCCGAGCAGGATGAATTTGCGGCAAATTCTCAAAACAAAGC
>SLOD01000020.1 GCA_007132725.1 Candidatus Sumerlaeota bacterium | reverse complement strand
TCAAGATTCTGCTTAACAACCGCAGTACAAAGAGAAACAAATATTGATTCTTTATCAACACCCGCTTTTAAAAGCCCTACAACATCCGTTTCAGCAAAAACTCCGCATTTAGCGGCAATGTGATGTATCGTCATCCCTTTTGAACGCACTTTTGCCGCATCAACATGATAGAGACCAATTTTATCAAGTATCTTATCAATCGTGGCACCGGTTCCGCCTGCACATTTATCATTCATGAACGAGAGAGTGGTTCTGTCATCTTTTTCCCCTTTCCAGATGATAACCTTGGCATCCTGACCACCAAGCTCTATAACGGAAGAAACATCAGGATGAAGCGTTTCAACGGCAAAACAAAGAGCGTTGACCTCCTGAATATATCTTGCGTTTATTGCTTTTGCCATTGATCTTGAACCGCTTCCCGTAATGAAAAGGCTTATATCATTTTCAGGAAAAGATTCCCTTATTTCAAGAAGGAGTTCCCTGACAAGCTCAGGCTGTTTTGTGCCGTGACGACTGTATTTCTTCCAGATGATACTGCTGTCATCATCAAGAACCACCGCTTTTACAGTAGTTGAGCCGACATCGATTCCTGCATAAAGCAGATTTTTTTGAACACTGTTTTCAGACATAGACAATCCCCGGATATGAGCAAAAACATAACAGCGAGTTTTAGCACGGGAACGATTTTCTGTCAATTTAATGAAAAAAGAGAACGGTATCTTTTACAAAAAGTATAAAAACTTCACAATACAGTTTTAAAGTGCTATTAGTCTTGAGAAAGAAATTGTTCTTTACGGTAAGAACTGTTTTATATTTTAAATAAAGCAATGCTTTATCAGCATAGCAAAAGGAGGGATGTGAATGGTCTCTTCTCGTAATGAGCGGACAAAAAGCACTCTCATGCCGGGTGCTTTGGTAGCGAATCTGGAGGAAACCAAGCCTCGCAATCACATAGCAGAAAGTTTTGACAACGATGAAAAAAAACTTCTTTCGTTAACCAAAGTTTATTCCGGCCTCCATCTTAACCTCGAAAAATATCTTACTGAGTTCTATCATCCATATACAAACACTTCTGAGTGTATAGAACTGCTAAGGAAGATTTTTCTTGAAGACGGTTGGCAGTATGTCTCTTCGGATATATCGGACGAATTGCTGAAACACTTACTTAAAATATGCAAAAAACTAAATAAAAGAAAAATGGATGACAGAGAAAGAATCCGTCTGTCAAAAACCGTAATAACATTCATTCCCATTCTTTTGCAAGGCTCTAAAGATGATGATAAAAATTTAGAAAACATCCGCTCTTTTATTTATTTTCTACAAGAAATCCTAGCCTCAAGCCAACTTGTCAACATAAATTCTTCCGCTACTTTAAAGAAAAGTCTTTTAAAATTCAAAGATCACCCTTTGTTTGGAGAAATATTGACAGAAACGATCCGTCTCTCTCTCCATTCCCTCTATCTATCATGGGACGAGGTGGAGAAATCGGACATTTGGCTTAAAAAATATAAAAAAGGGGCCCTCAAAACAAAAAACTGTGTTGAAAATATCCTGAAAGAAAACTTTAAAGAAAGATTTTTCTTTGAAATGGCCGAAAAAGTACTGAGTGAATCTTCACAAAAACTTGCCGAATACCCCGACATAAATGATATCGCCTCAAAAATGAGAAGAATTTCTGACTCTATCCCTGATGTTCAGGGAAAAATTTATTTCCTTTTCTACTTGATCGATATTTCAATGCTGGATTTTATCAGAGAGCACCTCCTTTTTGATATAAACAGGACTCTTAAAAAAATATCTTTTGAATCGGACAAAAAAACAGCATCTCTTATAAAACAAATATTCCAATTTTTTAAAATTTTAAAAAGCAACTACTGCGGAATAGTTCTTGACTGCATAAAAACTCTCGGGATCGAAACTGTTAAAAAGGGATCAACGGAGCTTATAGATCAATTTTCAGACATGGTGATAGATTTCGGTTTTTCGTACCCCGAAATAAAAGGAATTGACAGTAACTGGCAGACAATATCAAACAAAGATCATATTAAAAATGTAAGGACATATCTCAAAATAATAGAACAGGATCCTGTAAAAACAACTAAACTTATATCATCTCTTTTAATAAACCTTAAAATAGGGGGGGTTTTTATTTCAGACACCGATCTTTTTCAAAAAGACATCACAGAACTTCTTAATTCAGATTTTGGAAAAATATACCACCTTATTAAACAGATCGCTGTCCTATTCCCTGTCTATTTCAATGAAATAGGGGCGGAAGGAGAATTACGGGACATATCAACAGAAATAGATGAAATAACATCCAGAAAAGACAAGCTTATCCATTTCCTTAGAAAGCAGATCCATGCAGAAAGCAATAACACACAAATTAAGCTGACTGGAGAAATTTTTAAATACTGGACAACTTTAGATCCTTCCGGTCTTTTAGAGTCAATCCCTTCTGATGTCGCAGAAGCTATTGAAGGAACAAGTGAGTTTGTCAAAGGGCTTCATCTTGTATGCCTTGAACTTTTGGATATTTCACAAGAAACAACAGAAACTATTATGGACATCAAAGCTGAAGATATTGACAAGCTTTTCAATCGCATCAAATCGGGAAGCGAACTGGATAAAAGAAAAGTGAGTCTCTTATTCAGGCTGCATCTTCTTCTAAAGGAAAAGTACTATTTAAACCCGAAAGATGTCATAGTTAAGCTGAGAAACCTCAATTTTGAGGATAGAGATAAAATTTCCGATCTTGAGAATTTTTTAACTGAAAAAGAAGATGAAAAAGCTGTAAAACAATCTTTTTTAATAATCAGAAAACTGAAAGAAACCGTTCTTGATCCCGAAAAATCAGAGGGCATTGAAAATATATACCACAAAAGACATATTGCCATAGGGATTCCTTCGATGTACGGTAACTACAGAGAGAAAAAGTTCGAGTCACTTGGTATGATCTTTCGTCTTGAACAGCTTGTAACAAATATTATTGAAAATATGATCTCTGATTCGGAAATGTCTTATCTGAGCAGCAGAACACTGGAAAAAGCAGTGTCTATACTTGAACTTTTCAGAGAAGGTCTTGATCTTGGAGGAATTACGAGCGAAAACTTCAACTCCAACCTCCTTATGCTTCAGCACTCTCTTCTATCCTCCAGTTTTTCAATAGGTCAATATATAAACATCTTTGAGTTTATGGCTGAAAGTATAAAAAAAATGATCGTGGATTACTTCCTGGGCATCCACGATGTTAACCTCCAAAACATATTGAGACAGTATTTAGATGCTACAGACGGTCTTTCTTCCAGAGAGCCGGAAAATACAACAAAAATACATTCGCTCTGTGAAGAATTTTACCGGAGTGTCATCAGCTCTTCTTTTCTGGTTCAGCAAATTGACACCTTGAATTCCAGCTTGCTGTCAATGCTCAGAAAGATACCTCCAAATCTTTCCACAGATAACTTGCAGATGATATTAAGTTACAAAAAGGAACACATGATAATTCCCATTAACAAAGTTGTGTCTGATATGGACAATCAGGTTTTTCTGGGGGCAAAAGGATACTATCTCAAAAAAATGTACAGTTACAACTTCCCTATCCCCGGAGGCTTTATTTTGTCTTCCGAACTTTTTAGAAAAAGAGAAGCTTTTTCATCATATCCCATAATTAGAGACAGGATATATTCGGCAATTAAAAAGAATATAAACGAGATCGAAAAACAATACGACCTTGAATTCGGCAATCCTGACAAGATACTTATTCTTTCTGTAAGAAGCGGATCAGCTATCTCAATGCCGGGTGCGATGAATACATTTTTAAATGTAGGCCTTAACGATGATATTGTAGAAAAATTGTCAAAAAAACCGAACTATGGCTGGACAAGTTGGGACTGCTACAGAAGATTCATTCAAACATGGGGAATGAGCAGAGGTATTGACAGAGATGTGTTCGACGGGATAATGATCCACCACAAAAGAAAATACGGCATTAAAAAGAAACTCGATTTTTCGCCGGCTCAAATGAGAGAAATTGCCTTTGAATATAAAAAAGTGGTGTCTGAAAACGAAATATCAATTGATGAAGATCCTTTTGATCAAGTTATATTCGCCGTTCAATCTGTTTTTGATTCGTGGTACTCGGAAAGGGCTGAAACATATAGAGAAAACCTTGGAATAGATAAGAAATGGGGTACTGCGGTAATTATTCAGAAGATGGTGTTGGGAAACATTAACTTTGATTCGGGCACAGGGGTGGTTTTTACAAGGGATCCCTCTTCCGGAGACAATCTTTTTTCTCTATACGGAGATTTTACTTTATGCAGTCAGGGAGAAGATGTCGTAGGAGGGCTGGTCTATCCCTATCCAATATGCGAAAAACAGAGAATGTCAGCCGGGAAACCTCCTGAGTTCAGCCTGGAGAAAGACTATCCTGATATATATGGCAAACTTTATACACTTGCTAAAGAGCTTGTCTATGAAAGAGGTTACGGGCATCAGGAGATCGAATTTACATTTGAAACATCAAAAGCGGAAGATCTTCATATACTCCAGACAAGACCTTATATTTTAAAAAGAAGTCAGCTTCTTCCCATTTTCAGAAAACACGGGAAACTTCTTGCAGAAGGAGTAGGAATAGGTGGAGGAGCTATGAACGGAAGAATTGTTTTTAATGGTGAAAATCTTGATAAATGCAGGAAACTTTATCCAAAAGATAACAGAATCCTTGTTAAACCTGACACCGTAAGTGACGACATAGCTCTGATCTTTGACGCAGAAGGGATACTTACATCAAGAGGAGGAGCAACATCCCATGCCGCAGTTACTGCTGTTAGGCTTAATAAAACAGGGGTCGTTAACTGCAGAGAACTTAAGGTCAATGAAAAGGAACTTTTTTGTACAATAGGAGGACATGAGTATAAAGCATTCGATAAAATTTCAATAGACGGGCGGCTCGGACAAATTTTCGAGGGTTATGGTACGATTGAAAATCAAAAGATCATTTTTTAACAGGAGGAAGAAATGTTGTCAGGAAATTTTAAGAATTCTCTGGGGATTAACGGTCTTGGAAGAATAGGGAAGTTAACTTTATGGAAATTTATCAAGCTTGAAATTTTTGACAGCTTTGTGATCAATGTAGGTCGCGAAGTCGGTAAATCTCTTCAAGATCTGATAGATTACACAATGCATGACTCAACTTACGGCTCTATTGAAAAGTTTCTTTTTGGAATTGATGCAAAAATAGACTGCGAAATTGAAGATGAAAAAAATAAGATAGTAAGACTTTTCAACAAACGGATAAGGTTTTGTACAGAATCAAGAAATCCCAAAGATATTAACTGGAGTTCACACGGGGTCAAAATCGTAGTTGATTCAACAGGGGCATTTCTTGACCCAAGTCTTCCGGCAGATCATCCGGGAGGTTCGCTAAGAGGACATCTTGACTCAGGAGCACAAAAAGTTATTCTTTCCGCCCCTTTTAAATTTAAAAACAAAACCAATCAATTCCCGGATGATGCCACAATGCTGGTTTTCGGGATTAATCACAGTTCGTTCGACCCTTTGAAACATCATATTATTTCTGCAGCTTCCTGTACAACTACCGGACTTGCCCATATGATGAAACCCTTGCTGGACATCAACGAAACATCAAATATAATAACAGCCAGCATGTCGACGATACATGCTGCAACAAATTCACAGAGTATTCTCGATTCAGTTCCTAAAAAAGGTGCATCCGATCTCCGTAAAAGCAGATCCATTCTCGATAATATAATCATATCTTCGACCGGTGCTGCAAAAGCACTGGAATATGTTATTCCGGCAGTCAAAAACATAGGGTTCATGGCAGACTCTGTAAGAATCCCTACCACAACAGTATCTCTTATAAATCTGAATGTCACTTTTAATACTGTTCTTGACGATCACGGCAACCCGGTGATCAATAGAGAATTCATAAATAAAATATATTCCGACGCATCAAGAAACTCTTTGGAAGGGCTTTTGTCTTTCAGTGAGAAACAAAATGTTTCCTGCGATTTTAAAGGCGGATCATCTTCAATTGTTATAGAAGGGTTTTCCACACACACAAGAACGGGCTTTGTTGATATTCCTCCCCTGCAGAATGTTCCCGTTACCCACGCAAAAATATTCGGGTGGTATGACAATGAATATGGAAGTTATGTGAACAGCCTTGCAAAACTTACCGAATACTTGGAAAACAATATTTAACACCTATCTCTTCTTTATTCTTAAAATTGATTTTCTTGACATTTTGGCGACTCATATTACCTTGCGATAAGACTTTATTGATATTTGCAGTCTCTTAAAAGAGGGTTTAACAACATGAAGTTTATAAAAAACTGGCTCGGCAACAACTTAAACACTTTTGACGAAATAAGAAGCGGGAAACTGAACAACCTCGATAAATTGCTCCTTATTATTGTTATTGTTATATCCGCTTTGTTATACATTCCTCTTCTGGGAAATTTTTTTCTTATCGACCCGTGGGAAAACCACTATTCCCATGTTGCATGGGAAACACTTGAAAGAGGCAGCTTCGCTAAACTGTGGTATCAAAATTCAAATCGTTTCTGGTCGAAGCCCCCACTTCTATTCTGGATGGTAATGTCAACTTTCAGAATTTACATATCTGAGTTCACCGCAAGACTTCCGGTTACGCTTTTTTCTGTATTTACTCTTGCCGGATTCTATTTTCTTCTTTCAAAACTTTTTACAAGAAGAGCTGCTGTTATTTCAACATTCGTATTAATGATGTCTCCCCAATTTTTTCAGCTTTCAAGACAAGTGATGGTAGATCTTCCTTTTGTCGCTTTAAATATCCTTGCTCTGCTGTGCATGGCCGTTTATTTTTTCGGAGACATTGAAGATAACGAAAAAATTTGGAAGATCCCCCGGCGTAACTTCTATCTTTATATGTTTTATTTCCTTGAAGGATGGGCTTTCCTTGCAAAAGGGCTTCTTTCCATTGCGATCCCCGGAGCGGCACTTTTAATATTTATGCTTTTGACACGGAATTTTAAATATGCTTTCGCATGGAAACATTTCAAACACCATCTTGTCGGCTTCTTTATTTATCTTGCCGTAATAATGCCCTGGCTTGGATATATGTGGTACAGTGAAGGATTCAGGTTTATAAGAATATTTATCTGGTTCCATCACTTCAGAAGAGCTGCAGGAACCATACATAAACCGAACGATATATTTTCTCTTTACATAAGGGTTATCGGCTACTCAATGTTTCCATGGTCCGCTTTTTTACCGGCTGCTATCTATCACTTCATAGCCGGCAAAAAAGAGTGGGCATTGAAACATAAAGAGCTCTTTATTTTCAGTATGGCTGTCGGGCCATTCTTTTTTCTTTCATTTTCAGGGACAAAATTTTTCCACTACATTGCTCCCATAATACCGGTGCTTGCAATAATAGTCGGTATATATATCAGCAAAATATGGAACAGTGAATGGTCTGCGGCAACAAAATTTGAAGCTGTCCTGGCTATTCTTCTGGTCGCTGTTATCGGCAGAGATATCGGAAATCAATACGGACTCTGGCATCACATTGTAACTTTTTGGCACGGGAGAAGACTTCCGGCCATCGGCAGTTGGCTTCCTGTTGTAATATCAGTTTTCACTGCATTTTCTCTCACTCTTTTCTCTATGATTTTCAGCAAATTCATGAGAAAGAAAGGTTTTTACGGTCTTTTTATTCTTGCTGCCGGATTTATGACATATTACTTTGCAGTCGTTATGCCTCAAATATCTACAATATATTCTCTAAAACCCCTTGTTGACAGATATATTCAGGAAAGTCCTGAAAGAGCACCCATAGCCGATTATTACAAATGGCTTAGAAAATCTGTTTCTTTCGGTTTAAAGAATGAAGTCACTTTTTTAAGGACAGAGAAAGATGACGCAGTATTAAGATTTTTTGATAAGCCGGGGGAACAGTTTGTAATACTGAGGCCCGGAGATCTGAACAGGTTTAACAGTCTCATGAGCAGAATAAACAAAAAGGCTGTTGAAGTTGACCGTACCCCCAGAGACAGATTACTCAGAGTGACCGGTCCAGGAAGGAAAAGAGATATGTCGCTCTCAACACCTTACCGTCCATCATCTGTCCCTCCGGACATTGTTCCGGTAGGAGCTGTGTTTGATGAAGTTGCTGAAATAATCGGCTACAAAATTACAAGTAACAATGTTACTGTAAAAGATGGTCAGAAATGGGTAAAAGAGGGAACAACAGTCAATGTTGACCTGTATTTTAAAGCACTTCAAGAAAATATAACAAGAGATTACGATGTTTTTTTACATTGTGAAGGCAACAACAGAGATAAAAGGACAAGAGGCGACAATAACATGGCGGAAGGAACATATCCCACACATTTCTGGAAACAGGGAGACATAGTTCGCCACCCAATAAGGATAAGAATACCCCGCGACACAAAAAATGACTGGTATATACCTTTTGTCGGAATTTACAGTGCAGAATACAGAGCCAACATTACCAATGCGGAAGATGTTGATCATGACGGTGACAACCGTCTTAAATTAATGAAGCTCTATCTGGACAAATAATATGGCAGAACTTCTTGCTCCAGCAGGCGATCTTGAAAAACTTGCATGGGCTGAAATATATGGAGCAGATGCGGTATATTTCGGAGTCAGGAACTTTTCTCTCCGTTCTTTTGCGGGAAACTTTACCGTTGAAGAGGCTGATCAGGGACTGAAACATCTCCATTCAAAAGGCAAAAAAGGATTTGTAACACTTAATATATACCCTTACTCGAACGAGTATGAAGAACTTATTAAAACTGCAAAAGAACTGGAAGAATGTAAAGCCGATGCGTTCATAGTTGCAGATCTCGGTGTTTTCAGCTCATTAAAAAAAGCAGGAATAAAAACACCTCTTCACATATCTACTCAGGCAAACACTTTATCATTACAAACCGTGAACGCATGGTATGAAATGGGTGCTTCAAGAGTTAATCTTGCAAGGGAACTGAGTTATGAAAAAATTGTTGAGATCGTAAAAAACACCAAGGCGGAAACTGAAGTTTTTATTCACGGAGCAGTATGCTTCAGCTATTCAGGCAGATGTGCAATAAGCGACTGGCTTACCGGAAGAAAAGCTAACCGTGGAGAATGTACCCATCCGTGCAGATGGCAGTATCATCTTGTTGAAGAAAAAAGACCGGGTGAATATATGGCAGTGAATGAAGATGAAAGAGGTCTTTACTTTTTCAATCCCAAAGAACTTGCATTATTTGAATACATGCCCCAACTTGCACAAGACGGTATCACATCTTTCAAAATAGAAGGAAGAATGAAATCAATTCACTACATTGCCTCTATCGTCTCTCTTTACAGAAGGATATTGAACGGAGAGCAGATCGGCAAAAAAGATATATTCAAGCTTCTTAACCGTGTAAAAAATAGAGGTTACTCCTCTGGTTTTATGAAAGGCGGTATCACTCCCGATGATTATCAGATAGAAGGAGAAGGCTCCGTTTCAAAGGCTGAGTTCCTCGGCAATATTCTTCCTGAAAAAAAAGAGGGTTTTTCAGTTCTCGAAATAAGAAATAAAATATTTGGCGGTGAAACGGTTGAGCTTCTTACGCCTGATGGTAATACTGTTGAATATTCATTTCCCAAAACACTTTTGTTTGATGACGGGACCACTGATAAAGAAGCAAGCCACTCAAAGTTCATACTCCTTAAAGAAGATTTTGAACCTTATTCCATTTTAAGGAGAATAAACCTTTGAGCTGTTGGCACAGACTTGTAAAAATTCCTGCAAAAAAAAATATTTTCTTCCATTACACGGTTGAAGCCTATGAGAATCTGGGAATTGTCTCGACTTTAAAAAAAGAAGGAGCTTTTCTGATTCTTGAGTGTTCTGCACCTTTAAACGGATCAGTTTACTTTGACAAAGTGATCAGCAATCTTCTTAAAGAGATAGGAAAAACGGATGATGAATAAATTCAGATTGTTGTCAGTATTTTTATTTCTATTTTTTATGACATCCCCTCTTCATGGACTGATTGAGGGTCGAATAGCAGACAACAAAATACCATCAATAACTTCCGAAATTTCTCTTGAGAAATCTGAGATCCTTTATAATGCTCCAGTTTACAGATATATAAATGTAAATTTCGGTGCAATGGTGAACAGATGGTCTCAACCGGGGCTTTCTTTCGGACTTGATTTTCAATGGCTTGACGCAGATAAATGGGCTGGAACAATAAGAACTAACGCAATCTTACTGACCAACCGGAAAATGTCCGATATTTTCATCGGAGGCTACCTTAATGCCTCAATAACAGCAGGAGAGAAAATATCAGGATTTAAAGGTGTCGTACACTCCATAATAACAGCTTCCCCTGGAGACGACCCCTTGATAGGTCTCGAACTTCAGCTTGGAGCCTATGTTTCTCCCCATGAATCAATGAACATATTCCTTGCTCCCGCTATGGGAAGAAATTTCATAAAAATTGAAAAATGGTACTTCAATCTTGTCCTTGCATTAGAGGTATTCCTTTGGAAATGACAACATCGTTACTGAGAAAGATCGAAAAGCCGGGCAGATACTTTGCCCCTTTTATCAATCCCATCAAAAAAAAAACTGACATTCTCTCCCCTAAAGTTCTCATAGTATTTCCCGACCTCTTTGAAATTGCTCAAAGCCATACAGGGATAAAAATATTATATTCCATCTTCACTAAAAACGGTTTCCTATCCGATTTCGGGTTTGCAGTAAAAAACGATATGGAACCTTTCATAAAAGATAGCGGTAAAATGACTTCTTTCATGCACGGAATAAGCTTCAGAGAATTCGATGTTATCTGTGTATCTTTCCAGTACCAGCTCCAGTACCCCGCTTTTTTAAAAATGCTTCATCTTGCCCAAATTCCGGTTGAGCGGGAAGAAAGGAAAAATGGCAACTACCCACTTATAATTGCGGGTGGTCCGGTTATGTGTAACCCTGAGCCTATCGCTCAGTTCATAGACGGGGCTTTCATAGGTGAATTTGAGGCATCGGCAGATAAGCTCATAGATGTTTTGAAAAATAAAAAAAGTCATAATGAAAATCTTGTTACACTTTCCAATGTTCCTGGAATGTATGTTCCTTCAATTCAAGACAGCTTAAAAGCAAAGATCGATGATAAAGGAGACATTGACCAATTCAGTGCATCTAAAGTTCTTGTTTCTGATATGAATGAAATGGATGAAGCATCTTTTGATACACCTGTTTTTGCACTGAGAACCGTTCACGACCGTTTTTCAATTGAAATAATGAGGGGTTGCACAAGAGGATGCAGATTTTGCATGGCAGGCTCATTTTATCGCCCGCACAGAGAAAGAAGTGCCTCTTTAATAAGCTCGATTCTTGATAAAGTTGCAGGCTGTTCCGGATACTACGAAGCAGGATTTCTCTCTCTTTCATCAGCAGATCACAGTGAAATAACGGAGCTTCTTGTAAATTCTTTCGGAAAACACGGAAGAGAACTTGCAATATCAATGCCAAGCCTGAGAACAGAAAGTTTAACTCCTGAGGTTATAAAGGCAATAAGCAAGGGGAGAAAAGGAGGTTTTACTTTTGCACCTGAATCGGGAAGCGAAAGGATAAGAAAAGCTATAAACAAAGGTTTTTCCGATGAAGAGATAATGGAAGCTGTAAAGCAGGTATTTAACAACGGGTGGCACCATATAAAACTTTATTTCATGATCGGCCTTCCTCTTGAAGAAGATGAAGATATTGAAAAAACTATCACTCTTGTCAAAAACATAGCCTATCTTGTCAGAAAATATGGTAAAAAAGCATCCGTAACGGCAAGTTTTTCAACATTCGTACCTC
>SLOD01000180.1 GCA_007132725.1 Candidatus Sumerlaeota bacterium | reverse complement strand
TGAGTTCGATATACCTTGATGTTATAAAAGACCGCTACACAATGAAAGCTGATGATCCAAGAAGGAGAAAAAGCCAGTTCGTTGTTGACAAAATATTAAGGGAAACCATTTTTACCCTTGCTCCGGTGCTCAGTTTTACTGCTGAAGAAGCGTACGGATATCTTCCGGGCAATAAAAAAGAGAGTGTTTTTCTTGAAGAAATACCGCTTGCAGAACTTGCAGATGAAGAAAGGGAGTTTTTGAAAAAATGGGAAAGATTGATAGATGTGAGAGAAGCTGTCCAGAAAGAACTTGAAAATCTCAGGGCAGAAAAAACAATAGGACATTCTCTTGATTCTTCTGTATCTCTTTATTGGGAAAACGAGCCGGTTCTGAACGAAGAATTTAAAAACCTTGAATCATTTTTCATTGTTTCGGGAATTAAGAAAACAGATAAAAATGAAGGCATGGTAAAGGTTGAAGATATAAATGTCTGGGTATCGGTCGGGCTTGCAGAAGGAGAAAAGTGTCCAAGATGTTGGAAAAAGAGGGAACTCAAAGATTACACTGAAGAAATAAAAGGAATTTGTGAAACCTGTTATGAGGCTGTTAAATGAATTTAAATAACTTCAGGCTGAAAAACGGATATTATCTTTTAACGATCGCTCTCCCTGTATTCATACTTGATCAGATAACGAAGGTCTGGGCTATCAACCGCCTTAAGGGTGGCGAAAGAATAATAGTTTTCGAATCATGGTGGAGCTTTATCTACGCAGAAAACAGAGGAGCTCTCTGGGGGCTTGGGGCAAATTTTCCCGAATTTTACCGTAAACTTATTTTTCTTGGATTCAGTTCTCTGGTAACTGTTGTTATCATATTTCTACTTTTTACTTATGCAGAAACTGTCATTTTAAGGCTGGTATTTGCATTTGTGATAGGAGGAGCGGCAGGGAATCTGTATGACCGCTTTTACAGAGGATATGTCGTTGATTTTATTGACTGGCATGCAGCCGGACACTACCATTGGCCTACATTTAATATTGCAGATGCGGCAATCGTCATTTCAATTGTACTGCTATCTATAGAAACCTTATTTTTAAGTAAAGACCCTAAAAAAGAGGAAAACAGGTGAAGCCCACTCTTTTCAATATCGGCAGTTTCAATGTTTCAAGTTACTATTTTATGGGGATGGTGGGGCTTGTTCTGGGCATTTTCTTTGCTTTATGGGAAACTAAAAGAAAAGGCCTCGATATGAGGCTTTCCATAAACGGTATCTTCTGGGTGACAGTTATGGGATACATCGGGGCAAGGGCAATGCATATTGTTTTTGACGGATTTCTTGAAATATATCTTCAAAAACCGTTGGCTATGATAGCTTTCTGGAGAGGAGGACTTGCATTTTACGGAACAATTATTTTCGGACTTCCAACGGTAGTCTGGTTTTTCAGATACCATAAAGCACCTCTTTTGAAATATCTTGACATTTATACTTACGGGCTTGCTCTTGGAGTCGGAATAGGAAGACTGGGGTGTTATCTCAATGGTTGCTGTTTCGGAGACATATCTTCATCTTCGATAGCGACAAGATTCATAAGATATGGCCTGAGTGCAAAAAATCAGTTTGTAAGGGATATAATTCTCGACCTGAGACATGATCCTTATCCTGTGTTTCCATCACAAATGATATCTTTTTATGCTAACCTTTTAATATTTCTGTTCCTTTGGGTTTTTGTAAGGAAGCGGTATAAAAAAGACGGCACTATATTCGGACTATGGATGATACTTTATGGAATTTTCAGGTTTTTTATAGAAATATTCCGTGCAGATGAAAGGGGATTGTTTTTTAACAACCTTATTTCATCTTCACAGATAATTGCCATTATATCTGTTGTTGTAGGGATTGCTGTGGTTTTGCTTCCTAACGAAAGCAGCTTAGAAAACAGCGGATCAAAATAAACCGAAAATAGACTTGCCAGATATCCGCTTTATTTTTCTTTCCACTTCCTTGGCAGACTCGTAGCCCATCTTTATAAGTTTTTCAGGTTCAGAAAAGTCTTCATACGATCTTCCGTCGCTCACAGTTATTTCAAGATCAGGCCTATCATCACCCACTCTTTTGATCATTCTCGAATTTACAAACATCGCTTCATATATAACGCTGACTCCGTTCACTATATTTTCTCTAGTGGCAGAACCTTTCCTGTTAAGGTTGACAGCCATAACTTTTTTGTAACCTTTTTGAACTGCGGTGGAAACGATCATATTGTCAACTACACCCCCGTCTACCAACATGGAATCGTCATCGTAAACGGAAGGAGTTATCAATCCCGGAACAGCCATTGAAGCTCTAATTCCGTCGGCTATCCTTCCGCGTTCAATTATAATATGTCTGTGATTAACTATATCCACTGCATTACAAACAAAAGGTATCTTTTCTTCTCCAAATTTTTTTTCTTTTGTCATTTCAAGAAGCTTATCAAGTATTTTTTCTCCATTATCAACACCTAACTTTCCAAAAAGATTTCTCATGGTTTCTCCCGCCTGTAAAGCTCTGGTCCAAGCCATATCAGGCAGATGAATAGTTCTGATATCAAAGTAATCTTTATAGTTAAAGTCATTGACAATAAAGTCTTCAAGTTCTTTTGCCGACATTCCGCAGGCATAAGCTCCTCCTATTATGGCTCCAACCGAGGTGCCTGCAATAAAATCAGGAGTAATTTTTTTTTCTTCAAGAAATTTAAGCACACCGATATGGGCAATACCTTTAGCTCCACCACCTGATAAAACTAAAGCCCAGCCTTTTTTGCTACTGAACATGGGAAACCTCTAAAATAACCCCACCCCCGAAAAAATAAAAAACTGGTAAATATTAATCCATATCAATTTTTTCTTCAAGAAATATTTTTTTTTATATGTGGCTTAAAACACAGAGAAAAATCGCTTCCCGGTCGTTCATCGTTGTCGAAACGGACAAGCAGGTCAAAAAAAACAGTATATCTTTATTAATTCGGACGATTTGCTTTTTCTGTTGATGTAACTTCATCATGAGAATTATGTTTTTTGAAACTTTTTTATAAAATCCTCACACACACAGC
>SLOD01000049.1 GCA_007132725.1 Candidatus Sumerlaeota bacterium | reverse complement strand
GCGAATCACGTAAAAAGTACCAATATAATTTTAGACAGTGTGTCTCCTGCTGCGAGAGCGGATAGTGGGGCAATGTCGCTGCTTGATCGCACTAGGAGGCTGTGTCACAGCCCAGCTTTTTGGGTCCGCCTTCGCTGATTTCTACCATACGCTGTGCTTAATTTACTATTGGCTTCGGCGAGACGTCGTCGCCTGTGCCTATCTAGACTTAACCTGTGTTATGGGGCGAGCCGATTAACCCCGCCCATGGTAAATTATAGCCGGCTAGGAGCCTATGACACAGGCTCCTAAAAGCCCTAAAAGAAGGTGCAACAATGGGTAGAAAGAGTAGACAAGACTAAAAGCGATCTTAGCAATGATTATGATAAGCGCGATTACGTACAACGATCACGTCCACGTTTTAAAGTGCACGTGCTCGAGCACGATTGGACGTAGACGTAATCTTTGTACGTAGTCGTGATCCTTTAGGTTAAGTCCGTATGCTACTACTCATGAATCTTAGATGCCTTGCCGATGCTGGTTTTTAGGAGCCTGTGTCACAGGCTCCTAGCTCACTGAGCGGCTTCTGCCATATTAAGGCTTTTTAGGTGGTAATTAACAGCATCGGTTAGTGAAGGACGGGTATTAGATATTGAGACTTCAGTCTCTCCCAGTTGCTCAAGCGCAGTCCTGACCTCTTTCTCATCATTGGAATGCCCTGTGATACTTATAATTTCGCCTAAGTGATTGATCAGATTATCTGGCAATTTCTTCTTAAGAGCGGCCAGCACAGCCACCCGATTCCTTAGATTGCTCAGAATCGTACTGTTGCCACTAAGCTTGCTGCAAACTTCTTCCACTGAACCTGCCGCCACCACCAGGCCGTGTTTCAATACAATTACAATGTCAGCCAGGCGTTCGATTACATCCATACGGTGGGACGAGATAATGAAATTCATTTGATCACTCTCAGCTAGAATTATGTGTGCTAATTCGTTGGTTTTAAGCACATCGAGTCCATCAAATGGTTCATCAAATAGAAACAAGCGCGGTTGGGTGATAAAGCCAATGGCGGTTTGTACGCGCCGGCATTGCCCTTTTGACAGTTCTCTGCCTAATTTCCCCAGTAGCGGCGCGATCTCTAACAGCTCAATGTATTTGCTGCCGGCTTTTCGGTAGTAGCGGCTATCGCCATGTTTAATGCGACACCAGAATTTAACATAGCTCTCAACGCTGATATCAGCAAAAACAGCCCCAGTTTCGGGACAAAAGGCCATATCTCTTTCAGCCAGCAACGCTGTATCTGTGCTGCTGTCGAATAGCTGAATTTTGCCACTATTAGTTGGTAATAGGTTTAAGATGGTTTTGATTAAAGTAGATTTTCCAGCACCATTATGACCGACTATGGCAACACAATTACCGGATGTCTCAAGTTCTGGAATATCCAAAGCTACCAATTTGTCATAATTGACAGTAAGTCTTTCTGCTCTAATGCTGAACTTATTGTCGGTATTATAGTTCATTTAGAGATCCTCCAGATGAGCAGCAAACCAGTGTGCATTGCGTTTAAAGACAAGAACAATTGCGGCTACTGCCAGCAGTGAATGAAAAGTCAGAATATCCAGAGCTGGCTGAAAAGCAGGAGCTAACAGAACAGGCGTTATGCCGACCACAGGCAGTGCAGCCACTATATTTCTGATCATAATTGCCTGGTCTGTATCGATAATAAACGAAATTGCCCAAACAGCGGTGCCAATTAGACAGACCGCCAGGGGAACATAACGATAGGCAAAGCTTAAAATACTGTGCCGTTGCTTTAAGTCTGAAATTGAACCAATTGCCATGGCAAGAGCCAGGCTCGATGATAATGCTATTAGCCATAGTATCAGCTCGGCTGCCAAGGGTTCTAGATATTCAGATAACTGCTGATCCGTAAATAACAGGAATGTTGCCGATAATGTGACCGGCAAAGCCGCCATTAGGAAAAAAACAACTCGCAATAAAGTAATCAGCCAGATTGCACCATAAAAATTTCTTTTACCACTTGCGGCAACCAGAGGAAGCAGGGCGCCACTTCGTGCGAAATAGTCAAGTACTTTACGGTGCGCCCTGAGAGCCAGCCAGACGGTCATAAGAACCAGGAAGGATATGTTAAGAATAAATGCCATTAACGGAGCAATACTGTCAATGGCAATTGGTCTGCGTAATCCTCTGATATAAAGGATCTGTTCACCCAGATTATCCCACAAGCTTTCCTGGATCTTTGTGATTGCTATTCTTTCATGATGTGCGTCGGCGCTGTACTTAGAGGCTGTCACCAAGCCGAAACCGATTACTCCATGAATGTGGGTAGTCGCATTATTTTCGGTATCCTTTATCACTATATTCGGCTGACACCACCTGCATATATGAATACGCTCGATATTCCCATCAAATACTTGTTGAAAGAGGCTTGGATCGTAACCCAGCACATCATCAGTCTGAATTGCAACATCGTGACTTGCCGGAGCGCATTGTTCATCAGGTGGTTGCTCATATTTTTGGCCATCTGCTTCAATTAGATTCCAACGACAGATCAACGCAGGAGGCAGTGCTCTGCCGCTGCCGTAGACTATGGTACGAATCGGATTTTGATTCTGAAAATAGTTAGCGGTATCTTCCATCGAGGCGGAGTCTTTGTTCACCGTGGTTGCGAATAAAGAAGTGCCAATTAGCTGAATGTAAACAAGGACTATACCCGCAATAATTGGGAAGAATAACAGTGAGACGAACAAACGCGGGACACGCACTAGGGCGATTGCAATTCTAAATGCATTCATGAAGAACCTGGCACTAAAAACCTTTTTATACTGTTATGGGGCTATCGCTGATCGATGTTGCGTCTCTTGGGTAGCTTGTCGAAGTTGCTTAGGATTTTACGCCCACTTCGCGCGTTGGTGAGCGAACCAAAGTGTGCTCAGCATGGGCTATAAATCGTTCAAATAAAAAGCTAGCCGTCATTTCTCACCAGACTAAAGACAGAACATGCGTAACGAATTATAATCGCAGGCGAATCACGGGAAAAATTCCAATATAATTTTTGACAGTGTGTCTCCTGCTGCGAGAGCGGATAGCCCGT
>SLOD01000041.1 GCA_007132725.1 Candidatus Sumerlaeota bacterium | reverse complement strand
TGGCAAGTTCACCGGCAAGAAATTCACCCACTCCATCAATTCCAAGAGCATAAAGAAAATTCTGGAACCTCACTTTTCTGCTTGCTTTTATTGCATCAAGAAGTTTGAAAACACTTTTGTCTCCCCACCCTTTTTCACCTGCAAGCCACATTGAATAGTCAACAAGGGTAAATATGTCGGCAACTGATTTAAGCCATCCTTTTTCATAAAGGAATTCAACTTGTTTTTCGCCAAGTCCGTCAATGTTGAACCCTTTTCTTGAAGCAAAATGCGATATTGACGCCACAACTTTTGCAGGACAGCTTATGTTCGGACATTTCAGGGCGATTTTTTCTTCATCTTTTACAAGAAGCGAATCACAGACAGGGCAATTTAGAGGCTGGAGTATAGTAGTTTCATCTCCTGTTCTCAATTGTTCAACGGGAGCTATAACTTCAGGAATCACATCTCCGGCTCTCCTTATAAAAACTGTGTCCCCTATCATCAATCCTTTTCTTTTTATCTCTTCAATATTGTGCAAAGTAGCCCTTTTAACAACAACTCCGCCAACTTCCACAGGCTCAAGCTCTGCAACCGGCGTAACCACACCTGTCCTCCCTACCTGCCATGAAACATCTTGAAATTTTGTAGTCTTTTCAATTGCAGGAAGTTTATAAGCTATCGCCCATCTTGGTGATTTTGTTAAAGCTCCCGCCCTTTTCTGCTCCTCGAAACTGTTAAGTTTAACCACAAGCCCATCAATTTCGTAAGGAAGTGTGTTCCTTTTCGTTATCAGATCTTCAATTACCGGCTCTATCTCCTCAATTTTATCAAGCTTTATATGCTCAGGAGTCTTGAAACCAAGTGCCCTTAAAAATTTATGGAGTCTGATTTGTGTTTCTATTGAAACCTGGGAAAGACCTGTTATCCCGTAAGCAAAAAAGAGCAGTTTCCTCCCTGCCGTTATTTTAGGATCGAGCTGCCGTAAAGAACCAGCCGCAGCATTTCTCGGATTGGCAAAAGGTTTTTCCCCGTTACTTGTTCTTTCAAAATTCAACTTTTCAAAACTTTGGCGGGGCATATATACTTCACCCCTTATTTCAATGTTTTCAACCTGTTCAAGCTCCTGTATTTCAAGAGGAATATCTTTTACTGTTGCAACATTTTCCGTAACAAGTTCACCAGTTTCACCATCCCCTCTTGTAGCTGCCTGAAAATACTTGCCGAATCTGTAAGTAATATTCAGTGCAAGCCCATCGATCTTATATTCCGCAACAAATCCCTGTGAGGGAGCAAAATCAAGCCGGTTAAAAAAAGCTTCAACCTCATTAACATCAAAAGCATCATCAAGAGACATCATCTTTTCTGAGTGCACCACTTTCTGAAACCCTACCCTCAATTTGTCTCCGACCCTCATAGTCGGAGAATGATTAACCTTGATAGAAGGATCAGCTTTTTCAATATTTTCAAGTTCACGGTAAAGCCGGTCGTATTCTTCATCGCTCATAAAAGGGTTGTCATCACGGTAATATGCTGTTGCCGCCCTGTTGAGCAGTTTTACAAGCTCAAGGTATCTTTCTTTCATTTCGCCTCTTAAACTCTATTTAAAGCCTTAAAAACAAGAATACTATATCAAATAAATTTTAAAAAATAAAATTTAAGATTTCTAAATAATCGGTGTTAACAGATACAAAGAGAAGAAAAGGGCCGCCGCTTTTCAGCAGACGGCTCTTTCTTCAACATTAGAAATGTCCCATTCAGCAGAACAAACCCTGACAGGATCAACACTTTCCACTTCAATAACAACTCCGGCAAAATCATATTGAGAAACAGGAACAGACACTACAAGTCCTTCTCCAAAAGCATCTTCAGAATAACTGCTGACAGGAACATCTACAACTGACCCACTCTCAAAATCAACATAAGAAATCACATCAGATCTGAAAGAATGAACATCATTCTCGACAAATAAAACAAGTCCAAAAAGACTCAAGGCAAAAATAAAAACCAAACTTCTTATTATACTTAACATCTCACCCTCCATTGGTAATGAACATCTTCCACTTGTTAGTTATAAGCAACTAATTCGGACTGTCAACCCCGAATTAAAAATGTTTTTGGAAAAAAGAGGTGTTTTTTTACTTTCTCTGCTTTATGATCGCATCACGAAGATCATCATTGGCACAGTTGTTATTAAGCCATATACCAAAAAGTGCTCTTTTAAAATCGTGTCCGGGAATAGTTCCAAGATATCTGTTTTCTAAATAAACATGAGTTCCCTTTCCCGGCTCATATAAAAAAATCATTTTTTCGTATCTTCGGGGATTTCTGTTTTTATTTTCAAAAATATAGACAAAAGCTTCGATACGATCCTGTATCGTTTCAAGGAATTCCTTATCGTGATCCATACCATAACTGAAACCCCGCCTCAACTCGCTTAAAAGAGTTCGGAGTCTCAAAAGCCTTGAAAGAGAAACCAGCTTCAAAGCCATAGGGACATCGGCATCTTTAAGGCTCATATTGTCCGTTTCATTTCCCTCCACATACAAAGCAACAGCGTATATTGAAAATCTGAACGGGGCATATTTGGCAGCATTTCTAAGTGGAATGGAAGTGTTTTCAGACAGCTTGATCTCTTCTCCAAATTTCACACCATCTATAGTAATGGAATAAAGGGGAAGAGCAAAAAGGATAAACAAAAAGAAAAATATTTTCCTATTAATGATCAATTGCCATTTCCTCCTTTTTGTAACGACATACGAAATCTTCAACTTCATTCAAAGGAACAGCTTTCTTTTCTCCTGTTTTTCTTATTTTAACCTCTATTTCACCCTTTTCAAGCGATTTCGCGCCGATAACTACCTGAACGGGATATCCGACAAGGTCGGCATCGTTGAATTTGAACCCCGCCCTCTCATCTCTGTCATCAAGAACAGCTTCTACCCCGGCATTAAGAAGTTTTTTGTATATCTTTTCTGCTACATCAACAACTTCTTCTTTGTTCATCTGAAGAGGAAGCACTATTGCCTCGTAAGGGGCAAGAGCCATAGGCCATTTAATTCCGTATTCATCATGATTCTGCTCAATTGCAGCCTGAACGGTCCGTCCTACACCCAGTCCGTAACAACCCATTACTGCGTTTGACTGCTGTCCATTTTCATCAATAAAAGAACAATGCATTTTTTCACTGTATTTTGTTCCAAGGAAAAAGACCTGTCCCACTTCAATTCCTCTGAACTCTTCAAGCAACCCGTCACAATCAGGGCATCTTTCACCTTTTCTCGTAACAACAAAATCTCCGGTTACTGATGGTTTAAAATCCCTTTCAGGAGATATGTTGATAAAGTGATAGTCTGTTTTGTTGGCACCACTTACAAGGTTTCTTCTCCCTTCAAGATTGTGGTCAAGAGCAATTAATATTTCTTTTTTGAGCCCTACCGGTCCCGCAAAACCTGTCTCTGCTCCTGTAACTTCCTCAATTGTCGCGTCATCAGCAAGCTCAATACTGTCTGCCTTGAAAAATGCCTGTATTTTAGCTTCGTTCACTTCTCTGTCCCCGGGAACCATTATAAGTGCAGGCTTCCCGTCAACAACAAAAATGACAGACTTTATAAAATCTGAAGGTCTTTTTTTTAAAAATTCAGCTACATCCTCAACTGCTTTTTTTCCGGGAGTATGAACTTCTTCCATTTTCTCCATTTCATCATCACTTTGTCTGAAATCGATTTTAGTCTTTGCTTTTTCTTTATTTGCCGCATATTCACATTTTGAACATGAAAGAATAACATCTTCACCTGATTCAGCAAGAACTTGAAATTCGTGGCTTTTATCCCCACCAATGGATCCGGTGGCAGCATCTACAGGCTTAAATTTCAGTCCGCATCTTTTAAAGATCGCAATATATGCTTCATACATCGATTTGTAGGAATCAAGGGCTTTTTCTTCATTTATATCAAAGGAATAGCCATCTTTCATAATGAATTCTCTAGCCCTCATAAGACCAAAACGGGGTCTTATTTCATCTCTGAATTTGCATTGGAACTGATATAAATTGTAAGGGAGCTGTTTATAACTCCTCAAGTTTTTTCTTACCATGTCGGTAATAACTTCTTCATGGGTAGGACCAAGACAGAAATCAGACCCTTTACGGTCTTTGAATCTTAAAAGCTCAGGACCGTAATAAGACCATCTACCACTCTCTTCCCATATATCGCTTGGTTGAACTGCAGGCATGAGAATCTCCTGACACCCTCTTTTGTTCAACTCTTCCCTTATAATATTCTCAAGTTTCCTCACACTCCTTAGAACAAGCGGAAGATAGTTGTAAATACCGCTTGCAAGCTTTTGTATCATCCCTGCCCTGTAGAGGAGTCTGTGACTCTCGATCTGTGCCTCTTTAGGCACCTCTTTCAAAGTCTGAAAAAAAATCTGACTGACCTTCATTCCGGTTCTCCTGTAACAACAATATTCACCTACAACAGAATAAACTACTTCCGAGCATAAAATACTGAGAAAAAATTAAAAGACAATGTTAAAAACAAGAATATTTTCAGGAACCGACAGGGCTTCCTGTTCCAGGACAGTAAGTACATCCAGGGTGACTAGGGTTTCCTACAATCCTGACATTTGCATGAACCAGTTTCCTTTCAATAGACAATTCTTCTATCACCTGAGGTCTTTCATACGTTTTCATAACGAATGCACCTCTTATTGCTGTCAATTAAAAAAATCTTTATATGCCCGAACATATTCTCTCCGATTTGTATCACATTCCGCTATATTGTCAATTATTTTAAGATTTGCTGTGCAGGGGGAACATTCTTTAACAAATTCACATTCATGACATTTAAGAAGTGGAAACCTTTCTCTTACTGTTTTTCCGGAAACCTCTAAAAGTTTCTCACAATTTCCACCAACATACCGACCTGTAGTTTCAGGCCATGACAGACAAGGCTTGACCGTAAAGTCAGGACATACTGATATCATCTCATTCCCGGCCTGACACTGAGAAAAACAACGGGGATCAGAATCATTTATTTTCTGACTTTCATACTTATCGGTAAACTCCAGAAATTGATAATACTCTTCATAGTTCAACTTACATTTTTCAACCTCGCTCCTTTCATCAAAAGATGAAAAAACAAACGGGGAACAACTCCAATGAAAATCCATTGTTTTCGCTGCGTTATAAATCCCCTTCCATTTCTTGACACCTTTGATCACCGGAGTAAAAACTGAAACTTTAACACCGTAACTTCTAAGCAATTTTATTCCTTCCATCGTTTTTTCAAAGCTTCCAGGAAAACCTGTAATATTATCGTGTTCATCAGAATCAAGAGAATAAAGGGATACTTCAACATTTCTTGGCTTCATTTCTTTTAAAAATTCTGAGAAATCATCATTTATTAAGGTTCCATTTGTTTTAATTGAAACCGCATACCTTTGTTTCTGAGCGATTCTGAATATTTCTTTAAATTGAAGGTTAAGAAGCGGCTCTCCACCTGTCAAGGTTAGGTACATAAATCCCAATTTTCCGAACTCTCCAAGCATTTTCTCAAAAAGATCCATATCCTCCATAAACTTTTCATCTCTTTTTTCAGGATGATAGCAGTGCCTGCATTTTTCATTACACACATTGGTTATTTCAACATCCAATGTTTTCATATAGTTTTCCTCAAAAGCTCGGCAATGTATTCAGGCGGATCATTAAGATTATGATAAAAATTATAAAACGGAACTAAATCTGTCAACCTGTCTATCACCTCAAGATAGTTAGAAAAAAGATGATCCTCTTTTTTTGTTGGTGGCGGACCGGCACATGTTAAAAGCATTTTCCATACATAGGTTTTTTCATTTATCTGTTCAATATAAGAAGTTTTCTCAAACTCTTTAAGCAAGAAGAAAAAAGCTTTCAAGTATCCCTCTACATTTTCATTAACCAGATATTCTTTGGGATCATCCTCATCTTTTAAAAAGTGAGTAGAAACTCTCACCCCTCTGTCAGTGAATTCAAGAACATTTTTTTCATCATTTATGGGAATCATAATACAGTTAAGTTTTTGAGCAACAGTTGATTTGCCCGATTCTGAAACACCGCTGAAGATATAGACATCGCTTCCATCACAAAGAGCACTGCTATGAACCACAACCCCGCTTTTAGAAGAAAAAAGCTCTTTATAAATATCTTTTCTAACTTCTTTCAAGTGGAACCCCAAACTCCAAACAAGAAATAGACAAATTAATTCAGTGATTTAAATTAAACTGCTGCTGTGCGGTTATATCTTTTTCCCATTTATTTGTCAAATATTTTTTCTTACACATGCATCAATTAAAATATCACTTGACAAATAGTTTTCCAAAAACTAATTTCTTCTGAATTGATGTGAGAGGTTCCATGACTCGTTCAATATCCATAAAAGGTGCTAGACACCACAATCTGAAAAATTTTGATCTTGATATCCCCCATGAGAAACTGGTGGTTGTAACAGGTGTGAGCGGTTCAGGAAAAACTTCGCTTGCTTTCGATACGATCTATGCAGAAGGTCAGCGCCGCTATGTCGAAAGTCTTTCAAGTTATGCAAGACAGTTCCTTGAGCTTTCGGAAAAACCGGACATAGATCACATTGAGGGACTTTCTCCAAGCATTGCGATCCAGCAGAGAGGTCTTAATGCCTCTCCCCGCTCCATTGTGGGAACAACAACTGAAATTTATGACTACATGAGGCTCCTGTTTGCACGGGCGGGAACAGTTCATTGTTATGAATGCGATCGTGTAATAAAAAAAACACCCGCAGCAAACATAATAGAGTCTGTCCTCAATATGCAGGAAGAAAAAATATATATACTTTCTCCACTTGTAACATCAAGGAAAGGGAGTTACGAAAAACTTATGGAAAACCTTGGAAAAGAAGGCTTCCTGAGAGTTATCATTGATGAAACTGAATATAGACTTGATGAAGAACTTCCTAAACTTGATAAAAACAAAAAACACAGCATAAACCTCGTGGTAGACCGACTTGCAATAAAAAGAGACATGGATATAAACCGCGTCAGAGCATCGATAGAAACTGCTTTGATAAAAGGGAACGGAAAAGTTATTATCAAAAACCTGTCAGGAAAAGAAAAGCTTTACAGTGAAAAGTTTTCCTGTCCCTATTGCGATATTTATTATGATGAGATAGAGCCCCGTACATTTTCATTTAACAGCCCTTCAGGAGCCTGTCCCGAATGCAACGGTCTTGGATTTAAAATGCATATGGATGAATCGAAAATTCTTGAAAACCCTGACAAGCCTTACTCAAAAGCGATAAAGGGAATACAGGCTTTTACAAAAATAATGGTTAAGCAAGTCATTGAATCTTATGGAGAAGAGCCTAAATTACCTTTTAACCGGCTAAGCAGAAAGACTCAGCACGCTATACTTTACGGAACAAAAGAAGAGATCAATTTCAGTGTCAGAACGACAAACATGCGTCACAAATTCAAAAGAGCTTTTGAAGGTGTCATCAATATGCTGGAGAGAAGATACCGCGAGACAGAATCTGAAATGATCAGGCAGGAACTTGGTGAACTTCTTGCTGAGGGGGTCTGTCCAGTGTGTGAAGGTACAAGGTTGAACAAAAAAGCCCTCTCAGTTAAAGTTGGAGGCCTTAACATCCATGAAATGGGCGAAATTAATATCAAAACTTTGTTGTCTAAGTTTTCGAATCAGGAATTCTTTGGTTTTTCCTCCTTTCAGGAGCAGGTTGCAGATAAACTTGTCAAAGAAATATCATTGAGGCTTTCTTTTCTCTTTAGAGTAGGACTCGGCTATCTTGATCTGAATAGAAAAACAGCAACCCTATCAGGAGGTGAGTCCCAGAGAATACATCTTGCCACACAGATCGGATCAGCATTGACCGGAGTCACTTATGTTCTTGACGAACCAAGCATAGGTCTCCATCCGGATGATACTGGGAAACTTATCAACATATTGAAAAACCTGAGAGATCAGGGGAACAATGTCATAGTGGTGGAACACGATCTCAATATGATAGAAGCTGCCGACTTTCTTATAGATCTCGGTCCCGGAGCCGGGGAAAAAGGGGGGAAACTCATTTTTGCAGGAGAAGCGGAAGAAATAATTGAAATAAAAAACTCCATAACAGGACATTATTTAAGTGGAAAAAAAAGCATCCCTCTTCCTGAAACAAGAAAAGCTCCTGCAGGTTCAATAAACATTGAAAAAGCAACGACCAATAATCTTAAAAATGTCAACATTGATGTTCCTCTTGGTGTTTTATGTGCTGTCACAGGTGTTTCAGGAAGCGGAAAGAGCTCTCTTATCATGGAGACCCTTATCCCGGCTTTGAGAAAGCAGCCTTCTAAGCTGAAATCTATTAAAATCAAAGGAAAAATAGAAGACCTGATAGAAATAGACCAGTCCCCTATCGGCAGAACACCAAGGTCCAACCCTGCCACTTATACCGGAGCTTTCGGCCCTATCAGAGATCTTTTTGCAGCTATGCCGGAATCTAAAGCAAGAGGATACTTACCTGGCAGATTTTCTTTCAATGTGAAAGGGGGGAGATGTGAAACCTGTCAAGGTGGCGGAATAATAAAAATTGAAATGAACTTTATGCCTAACACTTATGTTAAATGTCCCGACTGTAACGGGGAAAGGTTCAATGAAGATACTCTCGAAATAAAATTTAAAGGTTACAGTATTCACGATGTTCTTGAGATGGAGGTTTCCCAGGCTCTGGAACTATTTTCTCCGTTTCCTCCGATCAAAAGAAAGCTCTCTCTCCTTAAAAACATTGGTCTTGGATATATCAAACTCGGGCAACCGGCTCATACTCTCTCCGGAGGAGAAGCTCAGAGAATAAAGCTCTCTAAAGAACTTGCTAAAAAAAGATCTGCCGGATCACTCTATGTTCTTGATGAACCGACAACCGGCCTTCACTTCGATGACATAAAAAAACTTATTGAAATCCTTAGCAAACTTGTAGAAAAAGGTTCTACGGTCATTATAATTGAGCATAACCTCGATATTATTAAATGTTCCGACTATGTTATTGATCTGGGACCTCAGGGAGGAGATGACGGTGGAAAAATAGTCGCTGTTGGTACACCTGAGGAAATCGTAAAACACAAAAAATCACTGACGGGAAAACATCTCAAAAATATACTGTACTAAATCCCGTTCACGATGAAGTTGTCGATCCAGACAGGATACTGGGTAGTAACTTCCAGAGAGTGGTGAGTCCATCTAATTCTAAAAAGTTCATTCGGGGGAACATCAGAAGAAATATCAATGGTTTCTCCTGTTATACCTGAAATTCCGCCCGCATTGTCCGTCCATTTTTTTAAAGTTGTCCAGTCATCATCTGAGCACACTTCCGGATTGACACATATTTCCAGTTTCAGCCAGTCATCAACAGTTGAATTTACCATGACTCTGTAATCATAAGTTATTGTCAGTACACAATTGCTTTTTCTTCTGTACTGGGGAGTTACAAGATACGCTGTACTTGTTGGACCTGTCCCGGGATCATGTACAGCACGATCCTTATATGTGTCATGGTTATTAACCCAGTTGTTGCAACCGGCTCCGGTACAGTTTCTGGACCAAAGTCTTCCATCTGAATCAGTCCAGACACCTTCAAAAGTTGAAGTGGCAGACTTACAGGTATCACAAATATGATTAACAGTGCAGACATATCCTTCTGATTCATCACAGTTTTCATCGACAAGACACTCTTTACAAATGTTTTCCGATAGTAAGCAATAAGGCTTTTCTCCTGTACAATGTCCACTGTCATTATCAAGGCACTCTACACACTCTGAAGTTCCATCTTCATTGTCTTTGCAGTAAGCTAAGGTATCGGAACAGGGTGTGCAGTCTTTGCCGCAGTTTTCATCCTTATCACAAAAAGAGCATTCTTCTCCGCTACCTGTATAGTAATCATTACATTCACACTCGAAAGAACCTTCCGTATTTGTACATTCTGCATTCTCATCACAGTTATGGGTTCCCTCCTCACATTCATCTATATCTTTACACCTGTCATATTCCCAGAAAAACCCGTTATTACACCCACAGGAATAGGTTACACCATCCGCAGTACAAACTCCATTACTATTTGCAACACTCTCACACGGATTCGGTTCACAGGGATCGGATTCTCCTGTATTTCCAGTGTCGCCTGTATCGCCCGTGTTTCCAGTATCTCCAGTATTCCCGGTATTTCCAGTATCTCCCGTATTTCCTGTATCTCCTGTGTTGCCGGTATCATCAATATCTCCGGTCTCCTCCACACAGACTCCACCCACACATTCCATTCCGGCAGGACAATCTGATTCTGTTTCACAATAATTAATGTCATCATCACTTATACAGGAGTGTGAAATAAAAAAACAGAACGAAACAACACTTAACAATAGAACTTTACGCATAAAACACCTCAATTATAACATTACACAAAAAACATGTTTCATCTTAGTTATTTTTTCATAGAAAAAAAGGTGTAAAGATCAAAAATGAGTCCAAATTTTTTAGGAAAGACTTAATTTTGTTAAAAAGAGCTACTGATAGTCCTTGCAGCACAAATTGTCACGATTTTGGTAATCACATCTTTTGCCGTCTCTGAAAAGTTTTATGCATGCTTTAGCAAGTCTGTAGTAATAATCACCCATAGCGTTCTTTCCAGGCTCGATATCCCTGTTATATTCGATGTTCCAGGCATCAAGGAAACAACCATCAGGGAAATCGGAGCATGGACACATCTCCACAGTATCACACTGTTGTCTTTGAGATATCCATTCATTCCATCCGGTAATTGTTGCAATTGCCGCTTCAGGGTTGTTTATGAGTGTTTCAAACTGCTTCCTGAAAGTTTTCCCTTGATGTTTGGGGGTTGCAGTTGCTGTGTTTGTCATATAAGTCACTTGATAGGCTATGGAAATTGGGATCTGTTCAACGCTGCCTCCGGAAGAAACTATTCTCTGTTCACACGGTCTGTTGTGTAACGGAGATTCCCTGCAACTTTGCATAAAACTCCAATTTGAGCCCCCATCAGGATAAAGCCCCCACATTCTCCTTATCGTATAGTTCGCAGAAAGCTGAGCAATCCTTGTTTCATTAACAGGACTCCAGGGATTATCCGTAACTATTATCAATGGCTTGCCAAGATATTCAAACTGAAGCCCCGGATAACTGTTAAGCCTCTGTTGAAGAGCATCAACCATATAAAAAGAAGCATTTTCACTGTCTCCGGGAACAGGAACCCATGGAACTATCCTGGGTGCGTCCGGAACTTTACTCCATACAGCAAGCATCCTGTCGAAAGGTTCGATGATCATTTGAACCGCCCTGTCACTATGGGTGTTTACGGCATGGGGATGATTTGTAACATCAACAAAAACAAAGTCTATCCCCATATCTCTCAACTGCACTGCATGTTTTTCAAGCAAAGCATCGTTTTCACTGAGACAATAGTAACCGTCTTCGGGTTCACCCCAGTAATGGAATCTCTGATAATCTCCATAATTTTGATGACCTGCATGTATTAAAGTAAGATCTAAAACCGGATCTTTTTTCGATGCAGGACAATGCCAAGTGTGGTAGAACATTCCTATTTTTGTAATATTAGGGTCAAATGGCTTATCAACACAAGTGTAGTTGGAAGTATCGCAGGTATATCTTGTGCCGGGGCAGTCAGAATTTTTCTGACACTCGACACAGTGTCCACTCTCACAGATATTTCCTGAAGGTTTCCAGTTGCATGGATTAACATAAGCTGTACACTTATCTCTGCACTTTTCCAAAAAACACCCTTGATTTGCAGGACAGTCAAAATCGGAAAAACATTTCGGCTCTTCGATCACAGGCTCATCTTCATCGGGATATTCTTCTTCATCATTGCCGGTATTTCCGGTATCACCTGAATCACCAGTGTCCCCGGTATTTCCTGTGTTTCCAGTATTACCGGTATCACCCGTGTT
>SLOD01000132.1 GCA_007132725.1 Candidatus Sumerlaeota bacterium | reverse complement strand
TTAGGAATTTGTTAATATCTGAAGTCATTTATATTTCCATAAACTACATATTCCAAAAATGATGATACCCTGTTGTCATTTTTTTTCAATTAAAACTTAGAGCTTTCTCGACAAAACAGACTGATCTATCCCTTCCCTTTCAACATCTCTTCTTCATGTTTCAGGAAGAATTTGTTTCTTTCATTTTCCCGGCAAGTAAAACATTTTTATCTGTTTTCTTGCAAAATTATCACAAAGAGAATACAACATTATGGGATTACAATCCCAAATTGTTATGACTATATGGGATTATGTTCCCGAATAACATTGTTTCTGTGGAGGATGTGATATGTACGAAAGATTGTTAAATACTGTAATTACAAAGAAATACGGTGGCGACAAAGCGATTGTTATCGTTGGACCTCGTCAAGTTGGAAAAACAACTCTTATCCAACATTTTTTAAAAGACAAAGAACATCTGTTTTTAGATGCGGATGATCCGACAGTCAGAGCACTTTTAACTAATCCTAACACAGAAGAATTAAGAAGAATAATTGGAAAATCAACTACCGTTTTTATTGATGAAGCTCAAAGGGTGCAGGAAATTGGCATCACGCTTAAAATAATAACTGATCAGTTCAAATCTGTGCAACTTTTTGTAAGCGGGTCATCATCCTTTGAACTTTCAAATGAGTTGAATGAGCCATTGACAGGGAGAAAATGGGAATATGAACTTTTTCCCATAAGTTGGGAAGAATATGAGCAGCACCATGGTTATCTTGTTGCTGAACAACAGGTTGAAAACCGTCTGCTTTATGGATTTTACCCTGAAGTGTTAAATCATCCCGGAGAAGAAAAGGATATTTTAAAACAGCTGGTTAACAGTTATCTTTATCGGGACATTCTGGCTTATGCCAATATTAGAAAACCGGAAATACTTGAAAAGCTGGTTCAGGCACTTGCCTTACAGTTGGGAAGCGAAGTTAATTATAATGAACTTGCTCAAACAGTAGGGGTTGATAGAAAAACTATTGAGAATTATATAAATATACTTAGTCAGGGATATGTAATATTTTCATTGGGAAGTTATAATAAAAACTTAAGGAGCGAAATAAAAAAGAGCCGGAAGATTTATTTTTATGATAACGGAATACGAAATATGATTATCGGAAACTTTAATTCTCTGGATATGCGTCTGGATAAAGGGGCTTTGTGGGAAAATTTTCTCGTATCTGAACGAAAAAAACAATACTCATATAAAAATAGTTTTTCGAGAAGTTACTTCTGGCGTACCCGTCAGCAACAGGAAGTTGATTATGTTGAGGAATCAGACGGCAAGGTAACAGGATTCGAGTTCAAATGGAAAGCAAAACCGGGACTGAAACTGCCAAAAACTTTCATAGAAACATACACTGCTGATTCCAAAATTATCGATAGAAGTAATTTCAGAGATTTTGTGGTTATCTGATTTTTCCCGACTTCTTCCCTTTCAACATCTCTTCTTCATGTTTCAGGAAGTAGTCTATTGTTTTAATGCGGATCATTTCACAAATTCCCATGCAGGGAGATGAATTATCCCGTTTTTGTTGCCAAAAGACATGAGATCAAGCGAGATAACAAGTTTCTGATAATTATCCTGAATTTTCTCAAGATTGCCGAACTCTCTTTCAATAGTTGATTCATCGCTTAGAAGGTAGCACGACTGAACATAAATCACCTCATTTCCCTTAAATGCAACAAAATCTATTTCTCCGGTATGAAGCTGCCCTACTCTGACATCATAGCCCTCTCTTTTGAAGTGAAGGAAAATGCTGTTTTCAAGATATTTTCCCGGAACAGGATCAAAAGAACTGCTTAAGTATTTCTTAAAAGCGGGATCATTCAAATAGTATTTTTTCTCTCCACTAAGAATTTTTCTTCCCCTTATGTCATACCTTTCCACTTCATGTATATAAAAAGCCTGTTTAAAGAATGAAATGTAGTTTCCAAGAGTTTCAAGATTGGTCTTTACTCCCATTGAGTTTAAAGTGTTCTGAATTTTACGCAAAGAAAACATTCCTCCTACCATGTCTGCGAGCAGAAACGCAAGTTGTTCAAGCAACCACACATCTCTGATATTGTGCCTTTTTATAACATCCCTGAAAACTATAGAATCAAACAAATTTTTGATGTAGTGTTTTTTTCTCTCTTCATCCGGCAAATGAAAAGTTTCAGGCATTCCTCCAAAGTTCATATATTCTATAAAACTTGACTGTTCCGCCGACCTGTTCCCAATCTCAAGAAACTCGGTGTAGCTGAAAGGAAAGATTTCAAAAGAAACATATCTTCCTCCGATATAAGTGGCAAGTTCTCCCGCAAGGAGATTTGCGTTTGAACCGCTTACAAATATCTGAGCAGAATCATTAGGGTCACCCAAAATCGAACTTAGCGCTTTTTCCCACTGTTCAATTTCCTGAACTTCGTCAATAAAAAGAAACCACTCTCTATCGGGGTTAAGATCTTTTTTGTAGTTATCTATAAGCAAAAACAGACTTTCGGAAGTGTTAAATCCGGCACATTCTCTTAACTCCATGTTGACATATAGAAAATTTTTAGGATGGAAGTTTTCATTATCAATAAGATGCTTTATTATTGAACGCATCAAGTGGCTTTTACCGCTCCGTCTCTGACCGGTCAACACCTTTATCAGATCTGAACCGAGAAAAGGGATTATCTTTTCGAAGTATTTGCTTCTTTTAAGTCCTTCAACATTAAAATCTGACCCCCACGGATTAATTTTTACGATGCTTTCTATCATCTCTGCCTCCGAAACAACAAACTATACTTGACATTTTTGCTAATTTTGGCATTTTTGTCAAGTATAACCGTGCAGAAATGATATTTCGTGTATTTTTGTCAAGTATAACAGCGCAAAACACCCTCAGCTTTTAACTTTCTTCCCTTTCAACATCTCTTCTTCATGTTTCAGGAAGTAGTCTATGGTTTCGATGCGGATGTTGAAGGTGGCTCCCGGTTTGTTCTGATCAATGTCGTGGAAAAGGAAATGGGGTGTTGCCGATGTATCCATGATGTTGTCAATGTATGAATATGTCGGAGCGTCATGTCCGCACTTGAAGCTGCT
>SLOD01000145.1 GCA_007132725.1 Candidatus Sumerlaeota bacterium | reverse complement strand
GCAAAGATAAATTACCGTATTCATACGGATGCGATCAAAGAAAACCTTATTCCTGCTGAACTTACAAAGAGACAGGTGAATATTATTTATGCTACAGAAGCTGATGTTCTTAATATGGCACTTTTTGGAATAACGGCAAAAGAGTGGCGTGATAAAAATCCTGATAAAACCGGGAACATCAGAGACTATGCCGATATATCTCAACTTGTTTGTCTTTCAAACCTTGAAAATCTTAATGCCCATTTTATTGAAGAAGGTGTTGCCCAATCTGAACGACTTGCAAAACTGAATAAAATTGCAATTCATCAGATGAAATTGCTCACAGAAAACCGTTCAATAAAAAAATTAGAAGGGAAATTGACCTGAAAGAGACAAGGGGAGGAATAAAAATATTTAGCCATCAGTCTTCGTTGAAACTTCCATCTCCGCTAAAGCTTCCGTTTTCGCTAAAGCTACAACGGACAAGCCTACGGACAAGCCGACTCGACATGCAGACTCCGTCCTTCGACCATTCGATACTTCGACAAACTCCGTACTCATGGCTCAGGACTCCGAACACAGAATAAGACATGTGTTTTTCCTGCTCACTGCTCACTCTTCACTTTTCACTGCGGCTTTGCCGCTTTATGTGTCGAGCAAAGCGAGATCTGTGGCAGTGAAAAAGAATCAATGCATTTTTCTGTGTCGAGCGTAGCGAGTTCTGTGGCAGTTATTGTCCGCTTCGTGCTCTTCGTGCCCTTCGCGGTAAAATACATTTTCTCACCGCAAAGGAAAACCATATTAATTATCTTTGCATTTAGTTGCCATTTCATACAGTTTTTCAGGAGAAATATCAATCCCGCCTGGCCATGCAAGAACATCGAAGTCTTTGTCTATATAAAATTGCTTAAAAAATTCTAAGTCTCTAAATTTTTCAAAAACGCCTTTCCTTTGGGGATAGTTTTCAAAATCAACAACGCCATTTTTACGGTCTTTAAAAAAAACCTTTATTTTATAACCGCCAAGGTATATTGCTTTTACAATATCAAAATACATGTCCAAGCTCCTATTTTAATGGACTTATTTTAAAAAGTGGTTCCTGAGCCATCATTTTTTCCCATTCTTTCTCCAGTTCTTCTTTGTGGATAGTAGCCCATTCTATAACCAAACCTAAAGCCCTTGGTGGAAATTTTCCTGAAATAACAGCTAAGTTATCAATTCTGATAGCTACCTTGTGGTTTCCATAAACTGCATGAAAATGAGGAGGACTGTGTTCGTCATAAAACATTCCGATAACAATTCCATAGAATCTACTGATTTCAGGCATTTCTATCTCCTTTAAAAATCCATTTAAATTTTATATAAAATCCTCGTACTTGTCAACATGAAGTATAAATAAAACTATCAAATTTATTTTACGAAGAATACCGGTTAACTACATTTCTTAGGCACCCTTATAAAAGGACATTCCTTGTATTTAACCATCACGGCACCATCCTCATCAAGATAAACCTTAAAAACATAAACCTTCGGTTTCCTTGACAGCCATTCAACTATCAGCGGCTTTATCTCAGCACCCGCAACACCGCCAATCACCTCTGAAACATAATGAGCCGGTGAATGAACAATCCCCGATATGAACATTAAATTGACAGGCACACATCTTGAAATTCTTTCAGGATTTGAAACAGAACCAAGTGCCGCCTTTTTGTAGAAAAACATTTTTCCCCCTACCTTAAAACAATATCGTCCATAGTATCAAAAAGATCTTCCACCTGCTCACTTTTTTTCACACCCAAAGCACACCAGTTGGCAAAATGTTCACAGTTATTAAAAACAAGGTTATAACCCTTTTCTCCGAGTTTGCCTTTCGCCCTTTTTGCAATGATTCCAGCAGGAAAAAGAAGTTTTTTCTCATAAGAAGAATAGTTCCTCACCTGACACTTTCCACCCTCAAGAAAATCATCAAGAGATGTGCAAAGCACTTTTGCATTACCGGAAAGACCGTCTCCGTCTCCTTCTGTATTATAATGAATGACCTTATTGTCAGAAACATATATACCGTGATGATAATAAACCACACGATTTACACGAATATGATCGCCTTTTACAGGATCTTTTTGGATCACCTTCCCAATCTTTTCATTGCTTTAACAACTATGCTGTATAACAAATCTTCACCTCTTACTAAAGTCATTTTATCCCTCCCGGCAAACTAATCAATAAATCCTCTAATAATAAAAAGGAACATTTTCCTTATTTTTCCGAAAAATTCTACCACAGGTGGTTGAGCATAAAATGTCCGAGATTAAAATTTCTTTCAGAACAAAAATAGATGTTTAAGAATTTATAAAGATCATCTTCTCTTATCTTTGCAGTGGACCATGATTCCTATCAAAACTTTCATCCCTTTCAGTCAGTTTATTTTCTCTTACACGCTGAGCCAGAGCCTTATATTCTTCATAAGTATAAAAATACTTCAATAAATCGTACATACATTTGCATCTGCTGTATTCTATCGCTCCTGATGTGGTACACCCATCCAGAAATTTCACCTTCTCAGAATCAGGATAAAAATGAGGTTGCGGTTTTATTTCATCTCCACTTAAAATCATCATAGCTAAAACAATTGTTAAAAAAGCTGTTGTTCTCATCATCGGTGCCTCCTTTAAAAAAATTTCTCACACTACTATAAAGGATCCCGGGAACACTTTTTCCGGAAAACCATAAAACATTTATTGAGTGGAAGCTTCTACCAGTCCCATAATTTATAAAAGTCGTCCAAGAAGATCTTCTAAAAACCTGGGAGAAAAGATCATATTTATAATAAAAACTACACCACTGAAACCAAGTAATGCGTTTAACTTGTTTGTTCTGTTTTTCATCTTCAATTCATATATCTTTTCATCAGGCTCATTAATTTTCTCGAAATAAACAGCATAATACCCAAAAGCCAGAAGCGACATTCCAAAATACATCAGTGGTCCGCCCGCTATGAGTATAACAACAGGATAAGCAACAACCGGCATAAAATATGCTATCTTTATAAAAGGCCTAATAACCTTTATTTTTTTAAGTTTTACAACGACAAGATCATTTATTAAAACAAAAACAACAAAGAGAAAAAT
>SLOD01000140.1 GCA_007132725.1 Candidatus Sumerlaeota bacterium | reverse complement strand
GGGTTCTATCCCAATGGACATTTTTTTCAGATGGTTCAAGTCCGCATTTTGAGATAAAATATCTATGGAACTCACGGTTCGGTGAGAGTTCGGGATGAAAACTTGTGGCAAGCACATTATCGTTTTCAGCGGCAACAATTACCCCCCTTGTCTCAAAGAGAGGTTTCGTTCCGTTGAGAGTTTTTCTGATGCCTGGAGCCCTTATGAAAATGAGTTTAACCGCTTTATCAGATATTGCAGGGATAACCTGTTCTTCAGTAAAACTTGAAAGCTGTGACCCGAAGATGTTCCTTTCTATTTCGATGTCAATAAGTGAAAGGCAAGGTTCTTCTCCAACAACATTTGTTGCGCAAAGTATGGCTCCGGCACAAGTTCCCCATACTTTCATTCCCGAGTTCACTTTTTCTTTGATTTCCTTATCAAGTCCTGTCTGATGCAGAAGTTTTCTAAGCGTAGAACTTTCTCCACCGGGCATTATAAGCCCTGCAACATCTTGAAGGTGTTCAGGCTTTTTTACAAGAGCAGGTTCATGACCGCAATCTGATATATGTGCGGCATGTTCCTGAACACCGCCCTGAAGTGCCAGTATCCCGATCTTTCTCATTAAATTCCTCTGGAAGCGTATTTGTCTTTATCATCAATACTTGAGCAGTTTATCCCCACCATCGGTTCGCCAAGATTCTTTGATACTTCTGAAATAACTTTCGGATCGTTGAAATGAGCAGTTGCTGTAACTATTGCTTTTGCTCTGATGGCAGGATTACCTGATTTGAAAATCCCTGAGCCTACAAAAACACCGTCACATCCAAGCTGCATCATAAGTGCCGCATCAGCAGGAGTCGCTATCCCACCTGCTGCAAAATTTACCACAGGGAGTCTTTTAAGTTCTCTTATTTTGAATGCAAGCTCATAAGATATGCCGTGATTTTTGCAGAAAGTTCCAACTTCTTCATCGTTGAGTGAGCAAAGTTCTGCGATTTCTTTGTTCATTGTTCTCATGTGCCTTACAGCTTCAACAACATCACCTGTTCCTGCTTCACCTTTTGTTCTTATCATTGCGGCACCTTCAGAAATTCTTCTGCAAGCTTCTCCGAGGTTTCTTGCCCCGCAGACAAAAGGTATTTTAAAGCTGTGTTTGTTGATATGATTGTCTTCGTCAGCCATTGTGAGAACTTCACTTTCATCAATGTAATCTATTTCAAGAGCTTCAAGTATCTGTGCTTCAACGAAATGTCCGATTCTTGCTTTTGCCATTACCGGTATTGAGACAGCTTCCTGTATTTCCTGAATAAGAGCCGGATCGCTCATTCTTGCAACACCGCCATCTTTTCTAATATCGGCAGGAACTCTTTCAAGTGCCATTACTGCAACAGCTCCGGCATCCTGTGCTATTTTTGCCTGCTCTGCATTAACAACATCCATAATAACCCCACCTTTAAGCATCTGAGCAAGATTTGCGTTAATTTCGTACCTTTCGTTCATTTTTTTCTCCAAAAAAATTGCAATTAATAAAAAAGCGTCATATAACAATTATTAATGAGCCGATTTGCGAAGCCATTGTAGTATTACAAAATGGAATAGTCAACAGATTTTGAGGTAATTTTGCAAATGGTTGAAAAAACAAAGCAAGCCTTGTATCAGAAGATTGCCGGAGATTTAAAAAAGAGGATAATGGAAGGGGAGTTTGATAAGGATAAAAAGTTGAACCCTGTAAGAGAGATCGCTTCTTTTTATTCAACTACGACTGTTACTGTTACCAATGCTTTGAAATTACTTGAAGATGACGGTTTTGTTGAAAGAAAAGGGGGGAGCGGAGTTTTTATCAAGGAAAGAAACAGAGACCCTTTTTTTCCGGTTGATGATCTTAAGAAAATTTTTAATGCTATTCTTGAGAATGAAGGGGCATCCGCTTTTGAATATGGTGAAAGTTCAGGGTATCAGGGCCTTAAAGATGTGTTAAGCCCCCGACTTGAAAATATTTTGGAAAAGATAGAAAAAAGGGAGATCCTTATAACTTCCGGTTCTCAGCAGGCTCTTCATCTTATTTTTTCTTCACTTTTGAAAGTGGGGGACTGGGTTTTAGTTGAGGAGCCCACTTATCCGGCAGCACTTAGAATTCTTAAAGAGAAAGGGGTTAGAATAGAAAGTGTTAAAGTTGGTGAAACCGGTCCTGATGTGAAGGAACTAAAAAGGATATTTGAATCCCGTCCACTTAAAATGGCATATCTGATGCCCCGTTATCAAAGTCCGACAGGTTTGTGCTATAGCAGAAAAGTGAAAGAGGCAGTTGCCGGGCTTGCCAATAAGAACGGAGTTTTCGTTGTTGAGGATAATTCTTTTGGAGAACTTGATTTTGGAGGAAACAAAGAAGAGCCGCTTAAAGTAAAACCTTCTCTCCATATTTATCTAAGCAGTTTTTCAAAGACCTTTTTAAGCGGTGCAAGAGTTGGATACTGTGTCTGTGGCAAAGAAATATACCGTGATCTAACAATGGCAAAAGTGGATAGTGATCTTGCAAGTCCTCTCTTTTTTCAGATCGTTCTTTCAAAATATATCAAAAGCGGACAGTATGACAGAAGACTTAAAGAGATCAATGAAGTTTCGCACATTCTTTTTAAAGAAATTAAAGAAAAAGTGGAAAAAATCACACGGGCTCATGGCGGAAAAGTTGTTGATGCACAAGGAGGATATTCCTTCTGGTGTGAGATAAAACCTTCCAAGTCGCCAAAATTTATTGCCGGAATGAAAAAAGAAGGATTCAAAGTTGAAAATGGAAAAGACTTTACCTCTCATGAAACACCTGATCGTTATTGTGTAAAGTATGTGAGGGAGTGATCTAAAAATCTACTTAGATGTTCCGGGTTTTATGTTTTCTTTGTGCCATTTCCAGTTGTCAAGTAAAACAAGTGAGTCTTGAATGTGATCGGCTGAATCCCATAAGGCGAGTCTCAATTGAAATTCTTCGCCGGGAACTATGTTTCCCTTCACAGTGAGCCATCCTGTTGCCCCGTGATCTTCGTAACCGGTTCCTGCAAGTGGTTCATCTCCTTCACAATGTTTATTGCTGTCTGTTATTTCTCCATCAGGAAGTTCGCAGACAGTAAAAAGTCCGCTCATAACAAGGTTTATTCC
>SLOD01000136.1 GCA_007132725.1 Candidatus Sumerlaeota bacterium | reverse complement strand
TTGAAGCGATGAACGGTCCCCTTGAACTTGTTGACTGCTCAATTGATCCGAAATCGTGCAGAAAATCGTCTGAGTGTGAGGCGATCGAGCTATGGAAAGAGCTTAGTGATAAGATAAGGGATGTTCTCTCTTCAAAAACACTTACAGAGCTCGCACAAAAGGACAGTACGGCAATTGATTATATGATATAATTACCAAGTCAAAGCATTTTTTATCTTTATTTATTTTCTTTGTCTGCTATAATTTTTAGAGCAAATCATTTAACTTCTGTGAGGAGAGAACAGTATGAAAAATATGACTTTATTATTATTGGTTCTGTTTTTCTGTGCGGTCTCATGTAAATCTTCAAAAGTTACAACTGTGGATAGAGGTGAAGATGAAAACGATTACTTTGATACAGATATCATTGCAGATGAAGACGATGAGATACTTCCTGATGAAGAAACAACAGACGATGAAATTCCTGACGAAATGCCGGATACATACGATGATCCTTTTGAAACATGTGATGACTGTGAATTTACTTTGAAAGATGTGGGCTTTATGGGTGCTGCGCACAGAATTGAAGCAAAAGGAAAATATATGTATGTCGCCTATACCTCCGGTGTGGCAACTTATGACATATCTACTGACAACTATTTCCAGGTGGGCAATATCTATCTGCCCGGAAAAATTGCCAATATGAAAATATATGGAGATCACATTTTCATGGTAGGGGAGTTCGGCCTCCGAGTTTATCGGCTGACAGATCTTCTTGTTACAGGAGGCAGACCTTCTCCGATAGCTTTTTATACCGGTACTGATGATGATACCGGAATGCTGCTCCATGACATTTCCATCAAAAAATATGAGAACATTCCTGTATCGGGGGTACTTATAGCGGCAAGCGAGTTGTATAAACTCAAAGGGAGTCCACGGTTTTTCTTTTTCAAGTGGAATAAGGAAGAAGAAATTCTTGAAAAATTAAGCTTTTATGACGGAGCTGCTTTCCTGGATGCCAACAATCCTAAACCTTACAATTGTGATGCAGACAGAAAATACATACAGGCGCTTGCTCTGGATGACCTCAACCCTAAACTTTATGCGGGGGCATGCAATACCGGTTGGATACCTATAGCGAAAAACAACTGCTGTTATATACATGAATTTGATATTTCAGATATCAATGCTCCGGTTTTAAACGGAGATATTCAGATAGATAGAGGATTCATCCCATCCAGCATGAAAACATATAAGGATAAATTATGGGTGGGACTGTCCGGGGCTGGGAGTTATGCTGTTTTTCACTCGTATGATCTTTACTTTGATACACTTTTTTCCGAAAGAACTTTCATCAATACCTGTTCCCGGATACCGGGAGGACTTTTGGAAGGAGAATGCGGTGAACTTCATTGTTCGCTGGTTGCCGGAGCCCAGTGTAACGGAACCTGTATAAACGGGGAATGTCAGTGTTGCTTTAACGGGGCTTTCGGATATCTGGATATCATTCCCGAAGATGAGCTGGTAGTGGCGGTAGGAGGGATGTCAACTGACAATCCCAACAAGCACAATGTATTTTTGTTCGATGTAAATGCATCCGCAGATCAGAACTATGCAGATGCCACATCGGAAAGCATCAATTTCTCTTTTGATGTTGCCGGTATTCCGGGAAAAATTTTAATAGCAGATGAATGGACCCATGCTCAGGGACTTTACTACTCCAAAGATCCGCTTTCCATAACTCCCCATATAGAGCCGGGATGGATGGAAACAAAAAGAGCTTTCAGTCCGGGGTGGCATATTGTCAATATGTGGGAAAATAATGGGAGAATTTATGCCGGACACAACTTATTTATGTCCGCCGATATGGAAGATCTTGGGAATTTTGAGAAATGGCGCACCTTCGGAGCTCTTGAAGACAGAAAGTGGATATTCCCCAAAGGAGTACATAGAGGAGAATATATTTTTGCCAAAGGTACGCATGAAAATTTTCTGGTGATCGAAGATGGTGCCCGGATGCTTTTAATTCACGAAGATCCTGTGACCAGAGACTTTACTTTGGTAAATAAAGAAGCTCCACTCCATTACAGTAACAGTGAAAACTTTTATGTAACTCCGGGCCGGGTATTGTGGCCGCATGACAATGTCGGTTTTGCACCTATGGGAAACCGTGGGATGTATGCTTATTATATAGATGCCCCGGGAGGTATAATAGAAGAGAGGAACAAAACTTCAAATATATTGCCGTTGAGAGAAAGCATACCGGGTTTGATTCCGGTGTCGGAAGGGTATACCGATATAGCTTTTGTAGAAAAAGATGTAATAGCAGTCAGCGTAGGTCTCCGGGGAGATTATAAAACATGTGGTGATGATACTGACAAGATGGGGGGAATGCATTTTTTCAAAGTCAATTATCCGGAAGGTGTCCCTGACAAAGAAAATCCTCACCGTGAAATCCTGTTTGAGTTTATAGGAGAAGTTAATGCTTTCCAATGCAAAAATATCCCTTTTCTGGTGGTCAAAGATGGCTGGATAATGACAGTAGTGAAAAACTATAATGTTCTGATCGAAGATTTGCTGGTTTATTTCAGATACAGTGATGTTGAAGCAATGAATGCCAATAGTGATCATGCTCAGGCACTGAAAGATATTTCTCTGCCTATTGACAGGTTTTCTCCTAAAACCAGCGGGAAAACTTTTGGGATACCCGCTTTTTGGGGAAAAGAGAGAATTGCTGTTCCGGCTGCCAGACCTCAGGCAGACACGACCAATAACAACGGAGTCTATATTTTTGACAGAAACACAAAACAGCAGCTCTATTACTATCCTGCCACTTTCAATGCAAATGTTTATTTTTATCAGAACGATTTTATTCTGGATGCTGATCCCTTAATACATTATCTGCCTCCGCCGGAATCAATAATTGAGGGTTCGAACGGTGATCTTTATGTCGGCACCCATTCAGGACAGATCGTGAGACTGGGATATTCTAAAAAATAGATAAGTTCAAAAAAATTCTTGTATATATATAACTTTTAATGTAAGGCTGAAAACGGTTTTTGCAGAGAGAGTTTTATGGATCCTTTTTACAGGCGTGCATTTAAGGTAGCGGTTCCTGTCGCTGTCCACAGTCTTATAATTTCAGCGATAAATA
>SLOD01000030.1 GCA_007132725.1 Candidatus Sumerlaeota bacterium | reverse complement strand
CTGACGGGAAAAAAATTCTTATTATTGATGAGGCTCAGGCATCAAAATCACTTGGTAAATTCATAATGCAAATGCACAGGGAGTGGAAAGATCAGAAAGTTATTTTGTCCGGATCGATTTTGTCTAATCTTTTTGAAGAAAATATTCCCATGCCGACAGGAAGAGTGCTTGAGATTGTTATGCGACCGATGAATTTTAATGAATTTTTGAGGTTTTCAAATAAAGAAAGTTATCTCGATCTGATTTTTGACAGCAATGGTGTTTTTGATGAAAATATCCACAATATTTTAATGAGCCAGTATGAGCAATTCATTTTTGCGGGAGGACTTCCGGGAATGGTCAGGGCTTTTATTGAAAATGAGCCGCTTTTGATCCACTATGAATCACTTCTGAACAATTTTTACAGAGATGCCGACAGATATATTCACAATGACAAAGAAACTCGTTCCCATGCAATTCAGTATGGAACTTTAATGGAACACTGTTTTAAAACAATTGGACATCATGTCGGATTCCCAACAACAAACAGCACCATTCTTTCAACTGATTCACCATCCTACAGGATAATTCTTCCCAGAGTTCTTGAAGCACTAAGATCTTGGCATCTTTCATACTTTTTAAACAACGAAACTTTTCAGCAAACATCGAAAAAAGGGTACAGCTCAAAAAAATATGTTTTTGATACCGGGATTATGAATTTTCTCATAAACTCAATGATGCCGTTTTCATTTCAAAACGGAAAAGAGGTTTCTGCAAAACTGCTTGAAAACATTGTTTTACAGGAATTGGTTTCCCATATTGGCTCATTAAGGATGATAACCACCTACAAAAAAAATAATAAATCAAGAAATGAAGTTGACTTTATTGTCCGCCACGAAAATAAAACCATTCCTATTGAAGTCAAACTTTCAAACAAACCGGTTTTAAAACCCATCAACCAGCTTCTTGAATTTATGAATGACATGAAAGTTAAAAAAGGTTTTGTCGTTTATACCGGCAAACCTCATACTGAAAAAATTGATGATATGGAAATAGATTTTATACCGCCCTATATGATTTCAAAAGTTGTTGTTGGCGGTTAAGGGAGGGAGTTTAATGGATTTTTTACCTTTAGAGGTTGATGGGAAAAAGGTTTATGCCGGATTTTGGAAAAGGTTTGCGGCTATAGTATTTGATAACTACTTTTTCAAGCTTATATTCTTTTTGTTTTTGCTGGGAAGCTATAACTTGATGACAGGTTTTCTTTTTATTGTTCCAGCTTCCTTAATTTTTCCATTATACAGCATTTTTTTCCACAAGAAGTATGGGGGGACATTAGGTAAACTTGCTGTAGGAATCAGGGTAACAAATCCTGACGGAACTAATATTGATTGGTACAGTGCAGTTATAAGGTCTTTGGTAGATTTATTTTTCTCTTCAATTATAGCTATAGGATGGATAGCCACATTGTTAACTCTTGAGGTTAAAGATGATGTTTTTGCTTCTGCATCAATGTTCCAGAGGATGGATATTTTAAAAGAGACTGGTCCTGCTTGGAAAAATGTTGTAGAACTCTTTTCTTCAATATGGATAGCAAGTGAGGCGTTTGTGATGCTTTTTAACAAAAAGAGAAGAGCTATCCATGATTTTATGGCAGAAACCGTTGTTATCGAAAGTGAGTTCGTTCAATACAATATAGAAGAAGATTGATTGTCATTCTTAATTTGTTTGAGAGGCGGCAATTAAACGTCCCCTCTTTTTAACAAATTATCCGATAATTTTAATAGAAAAGATGAAAAATATTCGATTTTTTTCTTGCAAAACATAAAAAATATCCGATAATTTTTATATGAAGGGTTTTTTGTAAGGAGAGCAAGATGCATAAAAGAAGTATCATCGGTCAGTTAAAGCAATCTTTGAAAAATGAAAAAATATTAATACTTAACGGACCCCGTCAAAGTGGAAAGACAACCGCCTTAAAGCAACTCAAAGAGATGCTTGAAAATGAAGGCGGGAGCTGTTTTTATTTTACACTTGAGGACAGGGATTATCTTAATCTTATAGATGATTCTCCCAAAAATATTTTCAGGATCATTCCTGCTTCAATTGAGAAAAAAATATATTTGATCGTTGATGAAATACAGTATCTTAAAGACCCTTCTTCTTTTATGAAATACCTTTACGATGAGCACCGCGATAAAATTCAGCTCATAGTTTCCGGCTCTTCTTCTTTTTATATGGATAAAAAATTCAAAGATTCTTTGGCAGGAAGAAAAAAGATTTTTACACTATACCCGCTGTCATTTAGAGAATTTCTTGTTTTTAAAGGGGAAAGCGAACTTGCCGAAGTAGTTGGGAAAAATCTTCCGCTGGTTTATGTTGATAAAATCATGCCCTATCTCACGGAATACCTCTTATTCGGTGGGTATCCGGAAGTTGTTTTGGCAGACTATGATGAAAAAAAGGAGATATTAAGAGAGCTTGCATATTCTTATATAAAAAAGGATATTTTCGAGTCGGGAATTACCGATGACGATCTTTTTTATAGAGTTTTTAAATTAATTTCATCTTCGGGTGGATCTTTAATGAACATTTCGGAAGTTTCAAGAACATTGAATTGCTCAAGGGTAAAACTTGAAGAGGTCATTGCTGCAATGAGAAAATCTTTCCATATATCACTTGTTTCTCCTTTTTCAAATAACATGCGTAAAGAATTAACAAAAATGCCGAAAGTTTATTTTAACGATACAGGATTGATGAACTTCTTTTCCGGTTCTTTTCAGCCGGTTGATCTGAGAGCTGATAAAGGAAAAATTTTTGAGACGGCAGTTTTCAGAGCGTTACTTGATAAATATCTTTTGGATTCAATTCATTTTTGGAGAACTCAGGATGGAAAAGAAATTGATTTTGTCATTCCTGAAGAAAAGCTCGCTTTTGAAGCAAAATATTCAGATGCGGGATATTCTCCTAAAAAAAGTGAAAGATTCCTTGAATACTATAATGATTTCAAGCTGCACTGCATCTCGCTCGAAAAGAAAATATCTTTACAGAATGATACCGTCATCCCATTCCCTGAGTTTTTGTAAGAACCTTAAAACCGCAATTTAGTTCGAATTTATGTTGGAATCTTTTCCCGTGGTCAGATATTGATCCGGCTGTTTCTTTTAAAAAT
>SLOD01000037.1 GCA_007132725.1 Candidatus Sumerlaeota bacterium | reverse complement strand
GTGCATTTGAGCCGATCAGATGGCCATGCACAATTGAAAGCTCCGCCTCTTATTTTGTATCCGCTTCCGGTGTCAGTGATTTCCCACACATTGCCATTAATGTCCAATGCTCCTGCAAAATTTGTGCAGTCCTCAAACTCTCCTGTCGGAACTACTTTAAAACAGTAGTATTCATAACCGCAATTTTCACTTAAGTCGCAATCTTCCATCGGGATACTTTCTTCTTCACAGTGATCGTCGCAAAATGTGTCAACATTATTGCAAGTAGTCCTTTCCCATTCATTTCCCCAGGAATATGCAAGTTTTTCAGGTCCTTCGCAGGCTGATACCCATTCATCATCTCTGCAAAGTCTTTTTCCGGCTGACACACAGGCAGCTTTAAATTTTTGATATGCTTCATCAGTCATAGGATTTACCATCCAGGGCATAACCCCTTTAACCGAGTAAGCTTTTCCGGTTGCACTTCCCTGATCTGTCTCTGTTGCATCTTCTCTTGATGCCTCATATCTGTCAATGCAAATCTCACCTGCTTCAACCATATCGTCAGGGCAATCGGTGAGTGGTGAATCGTTATCTGTGTAATCGTGATCGGTGTAGTCGTTATCGGTTAATGGTGAATCGTGATCTGTGTAATCGTGATCGGTGTAGTCGTGATCGGTTAATGGTGAATCGTTATCTGTATAATCGTGATCTGTGATCGGGGAGTCATTATCTGGTTGTTCGATGGGTCCGCATCCGTTCTCTTCACCTGTGTTTCCAGTATTTCCAGTGTTCCCCGTATTCCCCGTATCTCCGGTGTTGCCCGAGTTTCCATTATCTCCATATATACTTGAATCTTTTTCGTTGCAGGAAAACAACACAATAAAAACTGCAAATACCATCAGAACGATCCATCTTCCTGTTGAATTTTTCATTTTGTTTCCCTGTCCTTACAACACCTGAATCCGGCATAAAGTTCTGTCCATCCGGCAGCATAAGTGCATTTGAGCCGGTTTGATGGCCCTGCACAATTGAAAGCACCGCCTCTGATCCTGTATCCGCTTCCGGTGTCAGTGATTTCCCACACATTTCCGTTAATATCAAAAGCTCCTGAATAATTGGAGCAATCTTCAAACTGACCTGTCGGAACTACTTTAAAACAGTAGTATTCATAACCGCAATTTTCACTTAAGTCGCAATCTTCCATCGGGATACTTTCTTCTTCACAGTGATCGTCGCAAAATGTATCAACATTGTTGCAAATAGTCCTTTCCCACTCATTTCCCCAAGAATATGTGAAGTTTTCAGGTCCCTTACAGGCGAGTATCCATTCCTGGTCTTTGCAAAGCCTTTTTCCCGCAGCATCACAAGCCTTCTTGAACTTTTCATAAGCACTGTCGGTCATAGGATTTACCATCCAGGGGATAACCCCTTTAACCGAGTAAGCTTTTCCGGTTGCACTTCCCTGATCTGTCTCTGTTGCATCTTCTCTTGATGCTTCATATCTGTCAATACAGATGTTGCCAACTTCAACCATATCGTCGGGGCAATCTGCAAGTTCAATATCTGTATCAACAAAAATATCAGAGTCTTTATAAATGATTTCAGTATCCGCACATGAGGCAACAAGTATCAGAAACATAACTATCCAGTACATCATAACATCCCTTCTTTTAAAAATAATAACTCAACATAACTCTTATATTGTGTCTTATATAGTTTTCGTCAACATAGTCTTCTCTTCCCAAAGTGGAAAAGTTTTTTTCAAAGATGTAGTGAGCATAAATACTGAGTTGGTCGAACGATTTTTTGAAAGGTATGAATCCAGGCTCGACATCAAGAACAATAGAGTTGTTAACTCTTCGTTTTTTTACGATTTTTTCCATAGTCTCCCAGTTGTCTCTATGAAACATTGTCATGTTACGCCAACCTGCTCCCAAAAAAATGTAAAACCGGTCAAAGTCAAGACGGGTTCTCAGTGACAAAAACTGACTGATCCCCTTGTTTTTTCCAGTCAGTTCCGTAATTCCATCTGAAACAACTGTCGGTACATTTTCAGTAGTGTGGTCTCCGTAGAACATAAAGTTAAGCTGATACTGTAATCTTAAATAACTTCTGAAGTTGAAATAAAAATACTCGCCCGTTTCAAAGCCTATCTGAGGTCCTCTTAGAAAAGAAAGTTCTTCTTTGAGTCCATGAATATAGCTTGAAGTAAGTGTGAAAAAGAAACTCATATTTTCGTGGTGATTATAGAACATTTCAAGATAGAGGTCTCCCTGAGCATAGTGAGTTGACAATCCACTGAAATCATAAAATGAAAAGCTTCCAACAGAAAAAATTGACCAGTCAAAATCTCCTGTGGAAGTGATCCACCCCAAATTGATCTCAGTATTCAGTAAAGAGTATCTCCAGTTATCAGTATTAAGAGCATTTACAAAAACGGCAGTCCCAATAGAAAAGTCGTTGATATCGAAGTTAATACCGGCATCGGTCAGAATTTCGCCTGACCCTTTTCTGTCAGATGAATCTCTGCCCATTGTCGGGATATGACTGTCATAACCTCCCCCTGCAGAAACAAAACCTCTTATATCGAAATAAATGGAATCTTCACCTTTAAGAAAAGATGTTGAAAATAAAATAAGTGCTGCCAGAAAAAGGAACCTTAAGAATCTTGTCATCATATCGGACACCTGTCGCCACCGCCGCCACCTTTTCTTTTACGCCTTTCTCTTCTTCTTTCTCTTTCTCTTTCTCTTCTTCTTTCTTCGGCTCGATCTTCTTCTTCCTCTTCCTTTTCTTCTTCCTTTTCTTCTTCTTTTACTTCTTCTTCGAAGTCGATCGGATCTACATCTTCAGGACTAGGAAGGGGAAGAGAAGTTGCATCTTCATCACTATGCTCAGAATCGGCAGCAATTGAAAAGGGAAAAATTATTAAAACTGTCATGATAAAAACTGATATTTTTTTCAATTGGCTCTCCTCAAAAAACAGCTACACACTCATATTATACAACATAACTGACAAACAGTGTCAAATTTATTCTCAAAAGAGGTTGGTTTTATTTGTGCATCCAGCGGGTTCTATCCCAATGGACATTTTTTTCAGATGGTTCAAGTCCGCATTTTGAGATAAAATATCTATGGAACTCACGGTTCGGTGAGAGTTCGGGATGAAAACTTGTGGCAAGC
>SLOD01000050.1 GCA_007132725.1 Candidatus Sumerlaeota bacterium | reverse complement strand
CAAAAAGAGATTCCGCTTTAATAACACTTTTTATCAGAAAAAAGTCAACCCCGTACCGTTCTGCTGCTTTTTTTATGGTTTCGTCATAAGCATTTTCATTTCCCGGTCTTAGTCTGTACCCCTTTTTATGTTTGACCGTTCCCTTAGTAACATAGAGCGGTTTACATGCCCTGAAATCATGACATTGGTTCGTGTAGGTGTATCTGTCTGTTATAGGGTCATAGAAATAATATATTTTTATGGTATCAGAATAGAGAGAAGAAAAAACATAGAGTGTTAACAAAAAAATAGAAAAACTGAGCCTTCTATTTTTTTTTCTTTTTTTTGAGTCCATCATAGTACAGTATCCTCTTTTTCAAAGCTTCTGCTCTGTCATCTTCCGGATAAAATTTGATTATCATATTTATAACTTTGAGACAATCAGGGATCTGTCCAAAAAATTCAAGTATTTCAACAAGAATGTATAAAACTTCAAGAGCAGGGTCCCAAAGTTCTTTCAGTTTCTCTATATCCTCTTTTATTTCGACATAGTTGATCCTTTTTTCATCTTCATTCCACTTCGGCTTCATTTTCCAGTGTGCCAGAATTTTTCTTTCAAGAACATCGGGAGCTTTCGTTTGCTTGAAAATTTCGTCATAAACAGTTTTGGCGGCAGAATACTGACCAAGTCGTTCAAGGGCTGTTCCTTTAAAAACAGCATCATCATACTCTTTTAAACGGATATAGTCTGTTCTGTTTCTGATGGGCTGGTATCTTTTCATAAGTTTTATGATATTTTCTCTTATTTCAACATCTTTTAGCATTTCATAAGCTTCGCTTGCAGCAAGGAAAAAGTTTTCAGCTCTTTTTTTTGTTCCCTCACTTATGTCAATTAAGCGGTCGGGGTGTGTCTTTTTAACTATATCCATGTACTCTTTCTGTAAAGTCTTATCATCCACATCTCCCATCTTAAATGAAATATTGAAGAGGTGAAAAACATCTCTGTATTTTTCTCTGGTATTTAAAAAATTTACTACTGCCTCTTCTTTTGACATTCTGTCTTCCGGTTGAAGGGCTTTAGCTTCTTTTTTATATCCGTCTCCCTCTCTGATTATATTTTGGGCTCTTTCGAGAATTACTTCTTTTTCTTCCGGAGGAGACGGTATAATTGCGGCATAACGGGATATAAGAAGAAAATATATTGTTCTGTAATTTTTTTGAAAGTGAGGGAGTATTTGAACTTTGTCTCTCCCGTGAAATATCTTGAGCTCATTCGATATGAATTCAAGTTGGGATGCTTCGGGTTTTATTGTCAGATAGTCGGCGATACTGTCTCCCATATACTTTATAAGCTTTTTTTTGTCGATGTTTTCGATTATCCGATACAGATATTCCATAGGATTCCATTCTGTCAGACCATCTTCATCTGATGTTTCTGTTGAAGAAGCAAGAGAAAAAATAGCGTTTTCCAATACTTCTGCAAGTTTTTGAGGAGTAAATAGTGTAAATATCCTGTTGTTAAGAAAAACAACGGGTTCTGTTTTTCTATTTATGTGGATGTTCAATGTTCCTGTAAATTCTGATGATATAAGAGTAGACATAATTTTATCTGCCCGGATCTTTATTTTTTTCCCGCTATCAATAAAAGAAGTTAGCTCTTTCCCCATTACTAAAGCAAACCCTCCATGTTTTCTAAAAAGCAATATTAACGGAAAAACTTCTCAATTCAACAATATATTGTTAAAAAAAATAAAATAAATAAAAACTTTATCTTCCGCTTACTTAAATTGTCTAAAATTTGACCTTTATTTGATTTTATAGTATAAATTAAAGTTCGGGTTTTTTGGTATCCTTAGTTTTGAAACAAGGGGGAAAAAATGAAAAAAGTTACAGTAATTTTTATTATGTTAATTGCTGCCACAGCCTTAGTTGTAACTGCTTGTAAAAGTTCAGACAAAAAGAGCACTGGCAGTGCTATTCAGGCTGAATATGACGGAGCTCCTGACTGGGTTTTGGGTAATGCGAGCACAAAGAATGAAATTTGTGGCGTAGGTAGTTCCGGCGGCACTAGGAACCCCTCTGTTGCAAGAACCGCTGCAATGGGAAGAGGGCGGACAGAGATCGCCAGAACTCTTGAACTTAGAGTGAAATCGATGCTAAAGGATTATCAGTCAACAACTACCGGCGGGGAATATTTCGGTCGGGCAGCAAATGATGAACAGCACATAGAAGATGTTTCAAAACAAATCACAGATACCACTCTTTCAGGTTCAGAACTTAAAAAAACATGGATATCCAAACCGGGGACGCTCTATGTTCTTATGTGTGTTGATGTCAATAAATTCAAAGATGCTGTCAATAGAATGTCCCAACTTAATGAGCAGGTAAGACAAGCTGTTGTAGAAAGAGCCAACAAAGCCTTCGAAGAACTCGATAGAGAAACTGCAAAGTAGTCTCTGCAACTTTCTGTTCCAGAACTTCATTTTTTTAACAACTTACCTCTTTGACAAATTGTTTTAATAATGTATACTTGATACTGTGTTGAGGAAGTTTATCATAAAATGAGGGTTGGGTATGAAATTGATCACTTTATTTTTTATCATATCTATTGTTACATTTATTTCCTGTATCACAGACGAAATGGATATGTGTGTTAATTTATATGACTGTGATCCCGGTCAACAGTGCATTGACGGTGTCTGTGTTCCGGGGGAAGGAGTGCAGAATGATGATGATAACACAGTTCATCCTTCTATAGACAGAGATCAGTCATCATCAGATGACAAACAAACTCCCCACAACGATGATAATGAGCTTAACGATATGGATGTGCCGGATGATAGAGAAAGTAGTGATACAGAAGGTGAGGAGATTGTAGTCTGCAAGCCTGATTCCTGTAATGGTAACGGTGCCTGCTCTGTTGTGGACGGTCAAATAGTCTGTGAGTGTGATGAGGGATATAAAGGTGATGATTGTTCCGAGTGTGCAGAGGGGTACTCTCTTGAATCAGGGGAGTGTGTGGAGATTATCAGTTGTGATCCTGACCCTTGTAATGGTGCTGGAGAATGCCTTGAAATGGGCAATACCGTAACTTGTAATTGTGATTCAAAGTATACTGGACAGTGGTGTGAAAACTGTGCTGACGGTTATCTTAAAAGCAGTGTTGACGGCAAATGCAAGCCGGACTGTATAACGGGCAACATAAATT
>SLOD01000034.1 GCA_007132725.1 Candidatus Sumerlaeota bacterium | reverse complement strand
TCTGAAAGAAAATCATTCAAGGCTGCTGCATTAATACTGGCAATGCTTCTAAGTGCCTCAATAATAAGGTTTTTCCTTAACAACAAAATCATGTCCATCAAAAAGGAGAACCTTGAATTGAAGGAGAAGAATTTGAATCTTGAAAAAAGATATGCCCACAACACGATAAATAAAGAGCATCTGGATAGCATATTGAAAATGATGAGCTATCTGATGGATACAGAGAAAATCTACCGGGATCCTATGCTGAGTCTTGCATCTCTGGCTTCCAGGCTTAACTGCTCTGAGCACAATCTGTCTCAGATTTTAAACTTAAATCTGGGGGTAAGCTTTAATAATTATATAAATGAGTATAGAGTCAAAGAGGTTGTGGAGAAAATAACAGACGGGGAACATAACAGCAAGTCTATCATAGAAATAGCATTCGAGTCCGGCTTTAACACTAAAACAACATTTAATTCGGCTTTTAAAAAAAGCACTGGCAAAACACCGAGTCAATACAAAAAAGACTTTTTCTCAACTTGAACAGCTGTATAGCCTCAATATTACTCATACGAAAAAAGTCGGAAAAACGATTTTGATCTGGTATAAAAAAAGTGGAGGAAAAGTTAATCGTGCTTAATCTGACTGAAGTCCATTGATACGCCTATTCTTTTTTGGATTTTTCGTTCAGGAGCGTTTCTATTTTAGCAAAGGCTTTTGAACTTGAGGATGAATCGAGTGCCCGAAGTGCAACATCTTCTACTTTTTTGTATGCGGCTTCAAGCTGTGTGTAGAGTTTTTCATTCTGTTTTTTCAGATCGGTAATCACAGATTCAAGCTGAGAGATTTTTTCAGTCATTACATTCTGAGTACCTTCATGTTGATTTTTCATCAACTCTATTTTTGATTTATATTCCAGTGTTATTTTATCTGTCGTTTCTTTCACAGCTTTTTCAACAGATTTTTCTATCTGATTTTCAAGGTCTGCAACTTTTAACTCTATATCTTTGATATAGTTTTCTTTTCCTCTTTTACTTTTTCAGGATCAAGTTCCTGCTTTTTTTGATCTTCAATCTGATCTAAAAGATCGTGATAAGCTTCAAGCATTTCTTTCTTTGTTGTTTTTTCTGTGATTTTTTTTGCATTTACCATTTTAAATTCCTCCTGATTAATATTTTAGAACTTTTCAATCTCAAGTTCAGAGAGTTGTCTTTTTTCGGGATCAAATGAGATACCGATGATATATTTTTCACGGTTGTCGGTTTTATATGATTCGTGATATCCTTTTTCTTTGATTTGGTTGAGAGCATCTTGCGGTGTTGCGGGAGCCATTTTAAACTCCATGATATATATATATTTATCCGTTTTTATTACCCCGTCAATCCGTCCTCTGTTAGTTGAAACTTCACAATCTATGTGAACACCGAGAATTTTTAAAACGAGATAAATTATTGATTGATAATATGCTTCCTGTTTATTGATAAATATCTGATTGGGAATGGATGCAAAAAGAGTATTTATATTTCTGTGAAATGTTTGGATATCGTTGATTTTCAATGACTCTCTCAAAGAATTAAGTGTTGTCTTGACATTGGAATCAACCTCAAAAGTGTAACCTTCAAGAAGACTTCTATTCATAGAAAGCCGAACCTCTTCATTCGGATAGCCAAGAATAAACTCTCCATATTCATTTCTGTCTTTTATTGTAAGATAACCTGCTTGAAACATTAACGAAATTATGTCAAGGTTTTCGATGTCGAACTTGTCGAAAAATATCGAATCTACTTCAGTATTTTCCAGATTAATTGCATTAATCCCTTTATTTCTGATAAAATTTACAAGAAAAGTGGGCGTACCGGTTGCAAACCAGTAGTTATCAAAAACCTGTTCATGAAAAAACTTCAACATTGAAAAAGGATTATACACCCACTTAGCATTATCCCAAGAATAGCCGTCATACCAGAACTTCATTGATTTATCCAGTTCCTTAATGGAAACAGAAAGTGCTTTGGATGCTATTTCTTTGTAATCTTTAAAATTCTTATCTATTTCTTCTTTCGTCATACCGACAATATCTGAATAGTGACGGCTTGTTGTAATATCGTTAAGATTGTTAAGTTCAGAAAAAATACTCACTTTGGAAAATTTGCTGACACCTGTCATCATCACAAACTCCAGATGAGGGTCCATAGGCTTAATAACACCATAAAAATCACGCAAAATTTCACGATTTTCAACAGCTTTTTCAATGTTTTCAATATAGTCAATTATAGGTTTGTCATATTCATCAATAAGAACAGCAACTTTTTCACCGCTTTTTTCATGGAGTTTTTCTATAAGTTCAGCAAATCTCCCGCGATTACTCTCTTTTGACAAATTCAAGTCATATTTCTTTGCATTTTTATCAAGCATCTCATTAATTGCTTTTTCAAGACCGATTTTTTTAAAACTGTCAGAAGTAAAGTCAACCCTGACCACAGGTCTTTTTTTCCATTCAATTTTATCATAAATGAAGAGCCCTTCAAACAGCTCTTTTGAGCCTTCAAAAATTTCTGCAAGAGTTGAAATTGTAAGAGATTTGCCAAATCTTCTTGGGCGACTTATGAAGTAATACTTCCCGTCGGCAATAAGCTTGAAAAGAATTTCTGTTTTATCAACATAAATACATCCTCTCTCTCTCAACTCTTTAAAATCCTGAATTCCTATCGGAAGGTTTTTAAGCATCTCTTCCCCCTTGAACAAAAAAACTGAAATGATTATAACCTTAATAGTATTGAAGTCAAAAAGATATGATCTGTACTGAAATGTTTAGAAACACCCTATTTCAGCATTTCTTCGCCGCTGAAGTCGCGGTAAAGGGAGAGTTGGTCGAGGATGAAGTCATAATCTCTGGAACCTTCAACAAATATTTCGGCAAGTATTTTTCCGAGTCCTGGTCCGAGCATGAATCCTTGTCCGCACATTCCGACTGTGTGGAAGAGGTTGTCAAGTTCTCTGCCGTATCCAACTATGGGTGCTCCGTCAGGTGTCATGGGGTAGAGTCCACGCCATGTTCTTCTCACTCTGATATTTCTGAGTCTCGGATATATTTCGAGCATTCTTTTAACAACAAGAGGGAGGAATTCGCTTGTATTGTCAATGTCTTTGCCTGGTATTACGGGATAAGGGGTTATGCAGAAAACTATCTGGCCGCCTGTCGCCTGATAAAAGTAGTAGTTCCTTGACTGTGAATCGGGTCTTATGTCAACGATCATGGGCTTGAAAAATCTTTCAAC
>SLOD01000187.1 GCA_007132725.1 Candidatus Sumerlaeota bacterium | reverse complement strand
CAGGCACTGGTGCTTACTGCTGTTGTGATAGGTTTCGGAATAACATCTGTAATGCTTGTTTTTGTGGTAAGGCTTTTTGAAAAGTTTAAAACACTCAATATTGATGAAATGGGAGATGATCAATGATATCTCCGATATGGCTTATAGTTATATACCTTGCAAGTTCTTTTTCCTACGGTGTTCTGGGAGAAAGATTTGAAAGGTTCGTTGTCTGGAAAATGACAGTAACATTTTTCGGGGTTTTTTTGATATCATTGTATTGGAGTACAAGTTTCATAGTTTCTTCATTTCCTCCGCTTATCGCAGACACAGCAGGATTTTCCGCTCCGTTTTCAATAACTTTCAGAGTCGGGAAAGAAGAATCTTTTGCACTGCTCATAATTAATTCGATAGCTTTTTTCGGGATTCCTTTTGTGAAGAGATACATAAAGGCTAACGGTAGATACTCGGCCATTGCTTATATTCTCAATTTCTTTGCATTGAATGGAATCGTTATGACAAGAGATATTTTCAACTACTTCGTGTTCACAGAAATAAGCTCGGTAGCTGTTGCAGGCATGTTAATCTTCAGGAAGTCGGGAAAATTGTTCAAAGCAGGTTTTTCATGGTTGATAGCGACGGGGATAATCTCTGTGTTTCTCACATTGTCGGCAGTTTTGATATATAAAGATACGGGAGTACTTGATCTTGATACTATTGTCGTTGATGGACAGAGAGTATACAACATCAGCACAATAGCCCTTTTCATGTTTTTTATTTCACTGATACTTGAATTGAAGCCTTTCCCGGCCAACAGTTGGATAATTGATGTCTATGAATCAGCTTCTCCTGCGATCGTGGCGATAATATCAGGGTCTGTTCTTACTGCGGCATTGTTCGCTCTCTATAAGTTTATGCCTGTTCTTGGTGATATGATGTCTCTGCCTGTTTCTATTCTTGGGGTAGGCAGCTTTCTTTTTTCAAATATAATGGCCTTACGGCAGAACAGTGTAAATAGAATGCTTGGATACTCATCTCTTGCACAGGCAGGACTGGCAACGATGGTTATAGGTATGGGAGAGAATATTTTCGGTGAAAACACTTTTCTCATAGCCGGCTCTCTTATTGTTGTACATGCAATTTCCAAAACCGGACTGTTCTGGCTTTCTGATGAGATCGGATTTAAAAATGTAAGGGACTGGATAACTGTAAAATCAAGTCCGGAAACCATTTTTCTTTTGGGGATCTTTATTTTTTCAATCCTTTCGTTTCCCCCGTTCCCTTCATTCCTTGCTAAATGGCTTCTTGTGGAGGGACTGGTGTCTTCCGCTTCCTGGGTATGGTTAGGTGTTATTCTTACCGGTTCTATTGTTGAAGCTTCTTTTTTTATAAGATGGTTTGGTTACTCTGTTAAGATGGAAAGAAGCATAGAGTGTTCCGGTGTTGACAATATGCGGAAGATACCTTTTTATGTCGCTGTTTTTATTTTGCTTTTTGTTTCATTTCTCATTCCCTACATGTCCGGGTACATATCTGTTCTGTACAATTCGATGCTCCCTTTTGTTTTTATCGTTTTGTTTTTTATTTCCGATACTTTGCCGGCTAAAGTAAAAAATTTTATGCTTATGTCTATTCTGATTTTTTCTTTTGCCTATATATTTCCTTGTCTTAGCGGTATACGGCAGATATTTTCCGTTATATTTTTCATTGGAGGTTCTGTAGTTCTTATTTCAGGATTCAGGTCTTCCGGAAAAAGAACAGGCTTTTATCCTGCATCGGCTATTATGTATGCAGGTCTTTTCGGGATTTTAACTTCTTCTACTACCTTTGAGTTTTTGCTGTGGTGGGAAATAATGACCCTTGGAAGTTACTTTCTTTTGCTCAGAGGAGAGAAAGCTTTATCTTATGCTCTCAGATATATAATATTTTCTCTGGGAGGAGCATTTCTTATTTTAACAGGATTTTCTCTTGCTTCAGTTGGAGAAGGCGGGCTGCAAAGCCTTGATATTATCTCCGGTAACGGGACATACCACTCTTTTGCATTTGTTTTTCTTGCAATAGGATTCCTTTCAAAAACGGCGGCTTTGCCTCTGCATATCTGGTTGCCGGGGGCTCATAGTGAAGCGGAGAGCGATGTTTCTCCGATTTTATCTGCAATTATTCTTAAATCAGGTGTTTTCGGCCTGATACTTATTATGAAATTAATGGGTCGGCAAACTGTAGCAGGGGTTGACATTCATTATTTATTAGGGTCGCTTGGAGCTGTAACTGCACTTTCAGGAAATATAATGGCTTTGCAGGAACATGATGCAAAAAGAATACTTGCGTGTTCAAGCATAGCTCAATTGGGCTACATCCTTTTTTCACTTTCAATGGGTACTTATCTGGGATTGCTTTCTTCAGTGGTTGCTACATTGAACCATTTTGTAGCAAAAGCTCTTCTTTTTCTTGCTGTTGGAGGCATAGTTTACAGGCTCAGGGCAAGAAATATTTACAGAATGGGGGGGTTGGTAAAAAAAATGCCGATCAGCTTTTTATCCATAGTTGCAGGATTCCTTGTTCTTTCAGGAATACCTCCTTTTACAAGTTTTGGTGGAAAATGGATAATGGAAAAGGCCATTATAGAGACAAATTGGATGTGGCAGGGTTATCTCTTAAAGGTGTCCGCGATCATAGCTTTCTTTGCATATATAAATATGATATACAGGATATTCCTTGATAAACCGCATCATAAGATTGAAAATATTAAAGAAGCTCCGTTTTGGATGCTGGTTCCTCAAGTAATGTTTGTCGGAGCAATAATTCTGTTTTCTATGTTCCCGGGGCTTGCTCTTATACCGTCAGGAGAGATAATCTCAAACTATTTTCCCGGAGAACCGCTTACATGGAGCAGAATTTATGCGGGAGGGACAGAGGGGTACTGGGATGGAACTTTTACAATATATATTACTTTGACAGCTACCTTTCTGTTTTACATGTGGATAAGAGGCAAGCATGAAAATAAATATATACCGGTATTAAAAAGCATTTTCTCAAAACCTGTAATAAAAAAATTCTGGTTCTATGTCGCAGAAAGCTTTAACGGTACTTCATTCACAATGATAAAACTTCTTTCTGGTAATAGTCAAACATTTGCTATACATATCCTTATCTTTGCAGTGGTCTGCTTTTTTGCGTTTTTCAGGTAAATTTTGAGTTCTTATTCAAAAAGAATATAATAAGTCAAGATAAGACTGTCGATATCGTGGAAGAATTTTTGAAAAACAATGCAAAATGGATTAACAGGTTTTATAGAGAAAAACACAATAAAGAGAGATTTCATTTTTTTAATGCAGTTGTTTAT
>SLOD01000110.1 GCA_007132725.1 Candidatus Sumerlaeota bacterium | reverse complement strand
GGAGATACAGGAGATACTGGAGATACTGGAGATACAGGAGATACTGGAGATACTGGAGATACAGGAGATACTGGAGATACTGGAGACTCTGGGGAACCTTGCGGTTCAATCAAGTTGAACGGAACAACAGGTTATGTCGAAGTTACTCACGATGCCGTCTTAAACTTAAGTGGCAACTGGACAATGGAAGCGTGGGTAAAACAAAGCAGCAATGATTCCCAACAACCGATAGATAATAAGAAAAGGAAATACAACCACATACCCAGCGTACTATCTCTACGGGGAATACTATTATGTCCTTTGGAGCGAAAAACCTTATGGCGGATACTACTACTCCGCTACTAACGACAGCTCTGAATATGCCACAGCAACATCGATCCCGAAATTGAATGAATGGTATCACCTTGCCCTTGTAAAAAGCGGAACAAATTTAAGGGTATTCTATAACGGCGTTCTTGAAGAAAGCGTGACAACTTCCTATAACCCGAGATCCACTACTGAAAACCTTTTCTTCGGCTCCCGCAGATCAGGTCCCACATATTTCCACGGAATGATAGATGAGATCAGAATATCTTCAATTGCAAGATACGCTTCCAACTTCACACCGGTCAAAAGATTTTCAAACGATACTAACACCATAGGACTGTGGAATTTTGAAGAAACGACCGGCACCATCGCTTATGATTCTTCCGGAAACGATCTTAACGGTACTCTGGTTGGCGGAGTTGAATGGGTAAATGAATGTGTAGACGACTACACCATACCTGATCCGGATCCCGATCCTGTTACAGTTTTTTTTGATGATTTTGAGAGCGGTACTGCCAACTGGACACTTACCGAAGACTGGGAAATAGGTGAACCTTACTTCATTTCCGAGATATGTGTCATAACCGAGGCCTACAGCGGAAACAATGTAATGGCAACAAATCTTACCGGGAATTATACAGATACCAAGATAATGGATGCAATCACTGCAAATCCTCTTTCTCTGCCAACTTCAGGGAAAATAACACTTGAATTCATGGCTTATGTCTGGACAGATTATGAAAAAAATCCCGATGGCACGATTTCAGAGTGGTATGACGGGATGACCGTTCTCTATAAAGAAGGAGCAAACACTCCGGTTGAACTTGTAATTACAGGTGGAAACTCTTCTTTAATAGGCAGCTTCCAAGCATACAACCCTGGAGGAACACCTAACTACACAACTAAAACCGGTGTCCGCGGACACAGTGCAGACAATACATATTCAAGATTCAGCGTAGACATCTCTCATTTATCGGAAAAAACAGTCAACCTCATATTCAGATATGCATCAGATCCTCTTGTCAGAGATACAGATATCGGTGTGTATATTGATGATGTTGTTATTATTGCAGAGTAATTCTTGACAAAACTTCAATAAAAAGAATATTCAACCAACAGGGGTCTGGATAGCATATTCATATAAAATCTCCCATCAGAAACAAAAAACATTGCTTTTCAGTCTATAAAGTAAAAATAAAAAACTTGCTAAAACATAAAAAACAGATACCATAGCCTTGTTTTTTGTCAATTTTGTCATTTTTTGACAACAAGGTCTTGATGGAGGGCTGTTATGATTCTTTCTTACGGTGCAAAAAATTTTTTCTGTTTCAGAGAATGGGTGGAAATTTCTTTCGAGCTTGCTCCGGGTGTTCCGGATGAGTATTCAAAAGGAAAGCCCGCTTCTTTAGCGATTTGTTTCATGGGAGGAAACGGATCCGGTAAAACGAATGGATTGAAAATACTATCATTTTTATCATATTTTTGCACAAACTCTTTCTCTCTGTTAAAACCTGAAAGTTCAATTCCTTTGGATACATTTTTTAATAAAGAGCCGGATGCCGAGTTTTTTGTCAGGTTCTCTGAAAATGGAGTTGAGTACAGGTATGAGCTTATTCTTAACCGTGAAAGGGTTGTCTCTGAAAAAATATACCAGAAAAAAAAGAGACACACTTTAGTTTTTGAGAGAAAGAATGATGAGATTATAAAAAACACTCTTTATTCATTTTCTTATCCTTTAAAACTCAGAAAAAACGCATCGTTCATAAGTATTGCAAAACAATCTGAAATCAAAGAAGTTTTTCCTATATACGAGTTTTTTGAGAAGATAACGACAAATGTAACATATTACGGATTGAGTAAATGGATAATTGAGACAAGCGAGAAGGAATTGTCTGAGTTTTACAGCAACAACTCTGAATATCTCGATTTCACCATCGAATATCTAAGGAAATTTGATACCGGAATTAAAAACATTGATATTCAAAGCTATGAAAAAGATATGAAAAAAGAGTTTTACCCTGTTTTTAAACATGATGTTGACTCTGAAGAACTTTCTTTAAGTTATACCGGGCAATCCAATGGAACAAAAGCTCTTTTCTCATTGTTAAGACTGTACAAATATACTCTTGATATTGGTGGAATTCTTGTGCTTGATGAGTTTGACATTAACCTGCATCCGGATATTCTCCCGTACCTAGTTGAATTATTTGAAAATCAGGATACTAATCCAAAAAACGGACAAATTGTTTTTACGACTCACATAACTGACATAATTGATAAAATGGGAAAATACCGCACCTATCTTTTTAACAAAGAAGAGAATGAGAGCTACTGTTACCGTCTTGACGAACTTCCAGGCAATCTTATCAGAAACGACAGATTGATCACTCCTCTTTACAAGTCGGGAAAAATCGGAGGAGTTCCAAAGATATGAGCAAGAAATCTAACCGGAAAAAAGAGCGTTTTTTAAACAGCCTTCCAGAAAACCTCATTGAAAATTCTCTCCAAAACTTTGAAAATAAGATCAACTTCAACTTTTCTTTTTTTGATAAAACACAGGGACAGGATTTTAAAGACTGGACAAAAAAACAACTTGCTGAACTACTTGAAAAACTGAAATATTATTCCAAGGAAACTATTGAATACTGGAAAAAACAGAGAGCAGGACAAAAAAGCAGTACAGTTCTTGCTGTTTATGGTAAATTTCCCGGCAGATCAGATTTTAATCATCCAAAACACATCCCGCTTGATGTAGAATGGGCAAGATTCCGGCTGGAAGGAGACAGCAGAGTAATTGGATTTGTAATAAAAAAAGAAGAGTGTCAACGACACAATATCTGTCCAGACACATTTTATGTTGTTTTTTTGGATAATACCCACGATTTTTACAAATCAAAGTAGCCGCTGTTTCTTTCAGTTGAAATCTAAGAGCATTGGGGGTTGGTTGTAGAACGGAGTGCCTTTTTTTTGCTTCAACCTTGACTTTTGTGCATTTTTTTAATTTTTAACCTTGACTTTTGTGCATT
>SLOD01000189.1 GCA_007132725.1 Candidatus Sumerlaeota bacterium | reverse complement strand
ATGCCCGGAGACAGGGTTTATGTTTCACCCACAGTTCTTACAAGTTACAACAGGATAATTCAGCAGTTACTTCCCACCTTCCAGATGCTTTATACAGGGACTCTCCTTTACAGAAACTGGGTCAGATAATATTAGGTGTAATATGGAGCAAAACATAAACAAAAAAAAAGTAGCCACTACAGAAGAAATAGATATCAAAAAACTGGCATCTATTATTTGTAAAAACTTTTTTCTTTTTGCGTTTGTGATTTTCTCTATCGTAGCAGGAGGAACCCTACATGTTTTACGAAAAACACCCGGCTATGAAATATCTGCCCTTATCCATATTGAGGCTGACAAAAGTAAACGATCTCCTATTCATGAACTTATCGGACATGGCAGCCAGGAAATACAAAATGAAATAGAAATATTTAAAAGTCACAGCATCTTGAAAGAGCTTGTTGAACGCAACAATCTCAGAGTGAACTTTTCAAGAAAAGGGAACACTTTTTTTTCTTATCTGACCAGAAGTTTTTTTGGCGGACAACTTCTTATTGGAAGTCCTGTAATAACAGAAGGGGGAGGAGTTCTTTTAAATAAAGAAGGAGAGTTAAGGGTTGAAACTTCGGGTTTTTCAATAACTTTTGAAGGTGAAGAAAGTAACACTATACAATGCGACTGGGAAAAGCCATGTCTTTTAAATGACGATGGATTTATTATTTCAAAATCAGGAGCTATCCCCCCGGGAAGTATCTACGCTTTTTCTACTGAATCGCTGAAAAAAAGAATTGACGACCTTGGCGACTCATTTAGATTCACTCCTTCAGGAGACAGGAGACAACCCCAACTTATAAGGGTCATTTTTTCAGGATCCGATCCTTTTTTAGGAGCAATCCTGGTCAACGACATTATTTCAATATATTCAGAGAAAAAAAGGGACTGGGGTGTCAGAGAAGCAGAGGTGACAGAAGCATTTCTTGAAGAAATAACAGCGGACCTCCTCTCAAGATTGACAGAAGAAAGAGGTCAACTTGGTGAGTTTCAAAAAAAAGAAGGTACTGTAGTTCCGGAAACACAGATACAAAGCTTAATGTCTCAATCTGAAAAACTGAGAACAACTATCAGAGAAACCGAAGTTAAAATAAATATACTTCGGGGACTTAGGGAAAAAACCGACTCAACTAAGGACCAGCCTCTCCCCTCTCCGGCTTTTATTCAGGACAGTGCTTTAACTGCATCTATTAATAAATTCAACGATCTTATTCTTGAAAAAAGATCTATGGCGGCAGGCATCACGCCGGAACACCCCATGATGCAAAAAATATCCGGCAAAATAAACGAAACTTCCCTTTCTCTAAAGCAATTGACAGACAATATCCTGTTCAGTCTCCAAAACGAATTGAGAGGTCTTGAGCTTGAATACGGGAAGCTTGTTAAAGAGTTCTCAAGTTTTCCCGAAAATGTAATTACGCTCAACTCTTTACAGACCGATATTAAAATTACAGAAGAAATTTATTCTTTTTTACTGCAAAAACTGTATGAGTCGGGAATTAGAAAAAGTGGAACTTTATCAGGTGTTACAGTAATAGACCATGCTATCGCAGACTTTGCAGAAAAAACTTCTCCAAAAGGAAAGCTTTATTTGTTGATCATAGCAGCTTTGGCTTTCATATGCGGTTTTACAATTGTGCTGTTAAAAGATATGTTTTCTTTTACGGCAGCCACACCTGAAGAGGTGGAAAATATTTTATCCGGACTGCCTGTTTTTGCAACGATCCCGCACATGGAAGAAGAAAAAAGGGAGACAAAAGAGCTTCAATGGAAAGAAACCTTCCGAAATCTTCACTCTAACATTAATTTTTCATCAAGCGGTGACAAGCAAGTCGTTGTGATAATGAGTTCTGTTCCATCAGAAGGCAAAAGTTTTATTCTTCACCAACTTGCCTGTACCTGTGCCTCGTTTAACGAAAAAACTATAATTGTTGATGCAGATATGAGAAAACCTACACAACATATTTTCAATAAAACATCAAAAGTTCCGGGACTGAGTGACTATCTTGCAGGAAATATTGAGTCTTTTAACGATATCATAAGAAATGGGGAGCTTTTTGACTTGATTCCTGCCGGAGAAGAGTCCCCCAACCCCCCCTTACTTCTTAAAAGTGACAAACTTGCTGACCTTATAGAGCAACTCAAAAAAAGTTACAGACACATCCTGATAGACCTGCCTCCTGTTTTTGCTGTGACAGACCCTGTTTTTCTTGTAGACAAACTTGATGTGATGCTTTTTGTTGCAAGGCTTCACACTGTTCCTGTAAATGCTTTGAAAAATATAGAAAACACTCTATTTTCAAAAATTCCTGAAGAAAGAAGGAATATAGGAGTTGTTATAAACGGGATAAAACCTTCTTTTATCGGCACAGCTATGTCCCGTGTTGATTATCATGGAAGTTACTGTGGATACGGATACGGTTACGGAGAAAAGAAAAAAGAAAACATCATAAAAAGAATTTCAGTCTATTTAAAATCAAAAAAAAAGTAGATTAGCTTGACCTTCTTATAAATTTTGAAAGTAGTGCCGGAACTTTATTAAGGGAACTGCTTTTTCCACGGTATCTGTTCTTGTCTTTAAGGAATCCAAGACTTTCAAGTTTCTGTTCAATAACTTCCCAGTCAACGCCATTTTCAAGGAACTCTATATTCCTGTCATCTATATACACATCTGCATATATTTTCTGTCCTGTTGTAAATTTGATCTCTCTTGCATTTTCATTTATACCGTGGTATGGAACCCCTTTTTCTTCAAGCCACTTTTCCATTTCCATGACCCCTTTTTCATTTATGGGCCTGCATGTCCAGATGATAACAGAGTGCCCGGCTATAACAAGACGCTGGATAACTCTTGCCGCATCAGGACGAATATTTCCCATTTGGGGGAACTGTCCGTCAGTTATTGTTCCATCAAAGTCAATTGCAAAAATGCTCATGCCTGCTCCTGACCAAATCAAGCACATTAAAATTTAACTCATAAATTGTACATAGTTAATCGGGAGTGTCAAGTTTCTGTATCGAAACGTCCCACGTTTCACGTTCCATGTCTCAAAGCACATTACGTTTCCTTGCAATTTCTACCCGCAACTTTATAATGACTGTGTTTTTTTACTGCCGGAGAAAAGTGTTTTGACAACCGTAGCTATTACAGGTGGAAGCGGTTTCATCGGTCGAAATCTTTATGAAAAGCTTTCGGAAAACCCGTCTTTTGAAATAAAAATACTTGATCTCAGAGTTCCGGCTTTCAATTTAAGAGAAAAAGACACCTTTATTAAAGGAGACATCAGAAACAAAGAAAAATGTGCCGAACT
>SLOD01000039.1 GCA_007132725.1 Candidatus Sumerlaeota bacterium | reverse complement strand
GGCTTCCTTTTGTTGAATTTACTCATGAGATGAAGGATACGGAGGTTTTTGTCCGTTCTGCTGTGGATGCTCCGGAGGAAAAAAGAGAGTTTGTTTTTGTGATCCATTATGATGGTGAGTTTGCTGGTTTGGTGGGGTTTAAGAGCACAGACAGGCATAATAAAAAGACTGAGATAGGGTATTGGCTTTCTGAGGGTTTCCAGAGGAAAGGAATAATGACGGAATCTGTTAAGTGCCTGATAAGATTTGCTTTTGAAGAGCTGAATATAAACCGTATTCAGATAAAATGTGCGGTGGGGAACACTCCAAGCAGCAATATCCCCAAAAAATTGGGATTTAATTTTGAAGGGATAGAAAGAGAAGGGGAATTGTTCCCTGATGGAACATTCAAAGATCTCGAAATTTACAGTCTGTTGAGAAACACTTTGTAATCACTTCTTAATTTTCCAATTTGTACAAATTTAAAGTTATACTTGAAAATTGTACAGATTTGTGTACAATTGTTTAGGTGGATTGCTTTTGGAGGTTGCTGTGATAAATAGAGATGCCGTTAAAGAGTTGTTGAATATGTCAAATGAATATCCGGTGGTAACGATTATTGGTCCCCGGCAGAGCGGGAAGACGACGCTGGCTAAAATGGTTTTCCCAAATCACAAATATGTTTCTGTTGAAGAGCCGGATATAAGAGAAAGGGCGATTAATGATCCGAGAAATTTTCTTTCTTCTTTTTCTCCTCCGGTAATTATTGATGAAATTCAAAGAGTTCCATCGCTGATTTCTTACATTCAAGGTGTAGTTGACAATGGAACAAAAGAAGGTTCTTTCATCCTGACGGGGAGTCATCAACCCAGCCTTAACGAAGCTATAAGTCAGTCACTGGCAGGCAGGACTGCTATTTTGACCCTTCTTCCTCTTTCGGTAAAAGAGCTGATCGATTCGGGCAATTTTCTTGATACATGGGATTTTATTTTGAAAGGAGGATACCCGAAGATATACGACAAAGATCTGAAGCTTTCCAGATTTTTCAGCGGTTATGTTCAAACTTATGTAGAGCGTGATGTCAGACAAATGCTTAAAATTAAAGATGCTATGGTGTTTCAACAGTTTATAAAACTTTTGGCAGGAAGAACTGGATCGCTTTTAAACAACTCTTCTCTTTCAAATGATATCGGAGTGTCCTCTCAAACTATAAAAGAGTGGCTTTCTGTTCTCGAGGCATCCTTTATCTCATACAGACTGCCACCTTTTTTCAGGAACATATCAAAAAGAGTTGTAAAGACACCTAAGCTATACTTTCAGGATACAGGATTGGCATCCTTTTTGTTAGGCATATACTCACCTGAAATTCTTTCCAGAGACCCTTTAAGAGGGATGCTTTTTGAAAATGGAGTAATAAACGAAATTATAAAACAGAAAAATGCTTCGGGGAGTATGAGTGACCTTTATTTCTACAGAGATAACCATGGTAATGAAGTTGACCTGTGTATTGAATCGGGACGAAAACTATATTTAGTGGAAATAAAATCTTCTGAAACATTTACTTCCCGTTTTACAAAAGGATTGAGATGTTTAAGCGACATTCTCAAAGATGATGTTTCAGGGGCTTATGTTTTTTATAATGGAAAAGAAAAATTCAAAATGGATGGCATTGATGTGCTAAACCCTTTTATACATGGAATCCCCGAAGAAATATTGCTCCCCTGAGTCTGTTTTTAAGCTGTAAAAGTGGAAGAAGTTCTTAAAAATTTATGAGATATCTCTAATTTCCTCCTTGTTTTATCAATAATGGGCTTATAACAATAAGCAGTTCATTAAATTTGAGATGGAGGGTGTCATGATAAAGAAGAATGTTGGAAATTTAGATAGAATAGCAAGGGTAGCTCTCGGTATTACAATGCTTGGATGCGGAATTTATTCAGGCAACTGGTGGGGAGCAATAGGCATCGTGCTTATTTTGACAGCGATATTCAGCAGATGCGGGCTTTATACCCTTTTTGGTGTCAGCACTTGTAAGATAAAAAAAGAGGATTGAGTTGAATATTCATAAGTTGCTCGATAACGGTGCTGTCAAAGTTATGAAACTTGTGGCAGGCAGAAGAAGGATCTTTTCTAAAAGTATAGAAAGTCCCCCTTTTTATGAACTTATTCCCGGTATTAAATTTGAAATTCCTGAAATAAAAGGTGAGGGGATATATGAAGTTCATGTCGATACTCCTGCCGGAAAAATGAATCCTGCTTTTAAAGTTCAAAAATGGTTGGGAAATGACTTTCCAACAATTATATATCACCACGGAAACAGCGAAAAACCCTTTAAAATAAGACGGTTTGCAAGGAATACTTTTTTTAAGATATTTATTGACACAAAAGAGCCTGTTCAAGCAAATTTGATAGCACTTTGTTCCCCGATGCACAGGATCCCCATAAAAGAGTATCAGGAGAAATTAACTGAAATGATAAATTTTACTGTATCTTTTGCAGTTATGACCAATCTTGTTGAAGAAATTGTTAAACAGTTGAAACACCGTTCTCAAAAACCGGTCATTGTTTCAGGTATAAGCTTTGGCGGATTTGTTACCAACCTCCACAGAGCCTTTTTTGACAGTGCTGATGTGTATGTCCCGATGCTTGCAGGCTCATCAATGGAAAAATCTTTCCTTGAATCGGGTTTTTATGAACTTGCAAGTGATCTTGTAAAAGAAAACCCTGAAAAAATGAAAGAAATCCTCAATTTTGACAAGCAGTTCATGGGAAATAAACGGAAAAACCTGTTTCCACTGCTTGGAAAACATGACCAGTTCGTCCGCCTTGAAAGTCACCTGGAATGTTATGAACATCATCCTGTAAACATTGTTGAAAAAGGTCATGTTACAACTGCTTTCAGCCCCGCAACAATGAGAAAACATATTTTGTCGTCGAGAGACAATTCAAACTGACCTTTATCTGCCCCTATTCTTGAAAATTGCAAAAAATATGTAAAAATCAAAAATAAAGCTTGACATTTGGAGGTTTTAATGGTTTGTTTCATTTGAAATGATGCTTTTTGTAATAATTCTTTGAGGCGACAATGATACATACTTTTTCAGTAAAAAACTTTCTTTCAATTAAGGATGAGGTCACATTTAGTTTTGAAGCAAAAAAAAGAGATAATCATTTGAAAGATGTTCATGTTGTTGATGTTGCTGAAGGTGTGAGTCTCTTGAAACTTGCAATTGTTTATGGTAAAAATGCTTCCGGGAAAACAAATCTCATTAATGCTTTTGGCTTTTTAAGAAATTTTTGGTTTAAAGTTACAGAGGATAAAGATGAAAAGATTGAATTAACCCCTTTCCTTCTTGATAAAGATAGTCGGAATAAACCCTCTGATTT
>SLOD01000070.1 GCA_007132725.1 Candidatus Sumerlaeota bacterium | reverse complement strand
TTCTTTCAGAACACAGCGGAGACTGTGAAGCTCCCTGCACCATTTCCTGTCCGGCTCATGCCGCAGTTGAAGAATATGTAAGACTTGGAAAAGAAGGGAAACATCTTGAAGGTCTCAAAGTAATTAAAGAAAGGATACCTCTTCCCATAAGCATAGGAAGAGTGTGTCCAAGATTCTGTGAAAAAGAGTGCCGTAGAAATGTTGAAGATGCACCTGTTGCAATAAATGAATTTAAAAGGACGGCGGCAGATCTTCATTATGGTGAATATCTTGAAGAAAGAAAGCCGTTAAATGGTAAAAAGGTTGCAATCGTGGGTGCCGGTCCTGCCGGACTTTCCGTTGCATATTTTCTCAGACTCGAAGGGGTTGCTTCAGATATTTATGATATGAATCCTGAACCGGGCGGAATGCTCCGTTATGGTATTCCTGAATACAGACTTCCGAAGAAAACTCTCGATTTTGAAATAGCACATTTTAGCAAAATGGGTGGAATTGAATTCCATTTTTCCAAAAAACTTGGAAAAGATATTGAGCTTAAAGAACTTGAAGAAAAATATGATGCCGTTGCAATTTGTATCGGAAGCTGGAAAAGTTCAAGTGCTCGTGTGGAAGGAGAAGAGTTTTCAGAGGGCGGTATCCAGTGGCTTGAAAAGATAGCAAAAAATGGCTGGAATGGAGAAAATCCGGGCAAAGTTATTGTTATAGGCGGTGGAAATACAGCTATGGACTGTCTTAGAACTTCTGTGAGACTTGGAAGTCCTGGCGTTCACTGTTTTTACAGAAGAACAGAAAAAGAGATGCCTGCTGAAAAAATTGAGATCCATGAAGCAAAAGAAGAAGGAGTTCAGTTCCATTTTCTTGTTGCACCTGTAAGTCTCAGAGAAGAAAACGGCAAAAAGATACTTACCTGTCAGAAAATGGAGCTTGGTGCACCTGACGCATCGGGCAGAAGAAGACCTGTTCCTGTTGAAGGAAGTGATTTTGATACCGAAGCTGATCTTGTTATCGGAGCGATCGGTCAAAAAACAGATGCCCCTGAAGGTATTCCGGTAAACAAATGGGGAGATGTCGCCGTAAATGAGAAAAACTGTTTTGTAAGCGGTAAAGTTTTCTCAGCAGGAGACTGTGTATCGGGACCTGCAACTGTTGTTGAAGCAGTAGCCGGAGCAAGAAGGACAGCTCTTTCAATACTGAGCTTCTTTGAAGGAAAAGAATACAGTGAACCATATCTCATCAATGTTTCAAGAGGTCACTGGAACCATCTTAAAAAAGATGATCTTGTATTTGTGGGAGACCCTGAAAAATATGACAGAAGAGAATTGAGCTTCATCCCAATAGAAGAAAGAATGTCCACATTCAAAGAAGTTACCCACAGCTTTACAGAAGCACAACTTAATGAAGAAGGAAAAAGATGTTACGAGTGCAGTTGCACCGATAAACACGACTGCAAACTGAAATCATACAGCGAAACACTCCTTGCATCACCAAAAACCATCGAAGGCGAAAAAATACCTGTAAAATATGATGCCAGACACCCTGAAATAATAATGGATCCGGGCAAATGCATCAAGTGCGGAACCTGCGTTAAACTCAGCAAAGAAGTTGTCAACAACCAGATACTCACATTCCTCAACAGAGGTTTTGACACCACCCTCGGAACAGGACTTAAAGCAGAACTTAAAGCCCCCATAGATGAACTTATGCTCTATGTTGATAACTGCCCCACCGGTGCACTTGATCTGAAGAAGAAGCAGTAAACAAACAGGCAATTTATCCTCAAATCTCTAAACTAATTCCAATTCATATCTATTTTTCTACACACCAAATAATCTTATATGTTTTCTTGCATAATTAATATCAAGTTGTATTGTCTATGTTGTGTTTGGCGGAGGAAGTTGAAAATGGGTGAAAATGACACCGTGGAAAACAGAGGCTATAGTGAGTGGATCAGAGAGATTAAGGAAAAGGTTAGAAGAGCTCAACTAAAAGCTGTTGTAGCTGTAAACTCTGCTGTTCTTGAGTTTTATTGGGAGTTGGGAGCCGAAATTGTTAAAAAACAGAAAACTGCAAAATGGGGGAGTGGATTTCTTGCCCAAATGAGCCGGGATCTTATGTCCGAGTTCCCTGATGTAAAAGGATTTTCCCTTCGAAACATCAAATATATAAGGCAGTGGAAACTTTTTTTTACACGGTCACTTTCAATTAGGCAACAGGGTGTTGCCCAATTAGAAATTAAGCAATTATTTCAAATCCCATGGGGACATAATATTGTTATTATAACAAAGTGCAAAGAGATTGAAGAAGCTCTTTTCTATATCCATAAAATCATTGAAAACAGTTGGAGCCGGGTTGTATTAACCCATCAAATAGAAAGCGGGCTTTTTAAAAGAGAGGGGAAAGCGATAAGTAATTTCAAAAAAACTCTCCCTTCCCCAAATTCGAACCTTGTTCAGGAAATGATAAAAGATCCCTATAATTTTGATTTTGTCGCACTTTCTAATAATTTCACTGAAAAAGAACTTGAAAAGAGCTTGACAGATCAAATCACAAAATTTTTACTGGAACTCGGAGCTGGATTTGCATACTTGGGAAAACAGGTGCCCATAAAAGTTGGAGAAAGGGATTTTTTTATTGATCTTCTTTTTTATCACACAAAACTTCACTGTTATTTTGTTGTTGAGTTGAAGACTGTCGAGTTTGAACCTGAACATGCTGGAAAACTTAACTTTTATATAAAAGCAGTTGATGTTCTTATGAGAAAAGACGGGGACAATCCAACAATCGGAATAATTCTTTGCAAAAATAAAGACAAATTCGTTGCAGAATATTCATTAAGCGACATCAATAAACCGATGGGAGTTTCAGAATATATACTGACCAGCTCCCTTCCTGAATCACTGAAAAAAGAACTACCATCAACTAAAGAAATAGAGTCAAATCTAAGCGAGAGGGAGTTGCCTTAACAATTGCCTAACCTTTCAAAAACACCCCACCGGTGCACTTGATCTGAAGAAGAAGTAAAGAAAGCAGGTAAATTTAATCTTTATCTAAAACTCTATTTGTCTAATCTATATCTTTTAAAATTTCACTTTTGATTTGAGTCAGCTATAATAATCCAGTGAGCCAATTGCAAAACTCCAGAAAGTTTGAAAAGATTCTGACTGGTATTTCAAAAGAGTCTTAAAAATCTGTTTCAAGTTCAGTTAATTTTACCTGTTTTCCTGTTCCGCAGAATCAGCATGGATTTTACACCTTGCGACTTAACTTTTCAAAAGTTATCAAAAGTTTGACATTACTAACGGTTTCAGGCAAAATAGTTTTGCAATTGGCTCGGTTATAGTTTAGGAGTTTACAGGTTTAGGAGTTTACAGGTTTAG
>SLOD01000191.1 GCA_007132725.1 Candidatus Sumerlaeota bacterium | reverse complement strand
TCTCTTCGCCAATCTTTTCAAGCACTTCAAAATAATGATCAACAACTATGTCTAAAATGGCATAAGCAAGATAATCACCTTTCATTCCACGGACTCTCCCTTTACCATGCCTGATCCTTTCTCTTAGCGGATCAAGAACATCTCCCTCCATCTCCTGAAATGAAATCACCCTGTTGCCGGAAACAACCAGACTCACCTGTTCTGACTCGATCTTTAAATCTTTATAGTTATACGACAACATCTTAAAAACAATGAAAATATAGTCGTTAAATATCTCAATTTTAGGTCTCTGATTTGTGTTGACAATATCTTCAAGCACAAGTGGATGTATATCATACATTTTGCCAATATCCGATATTGCTTCAACATCATGAAGACCCGCAATATCTATCCATGTTATCTGTTTTGAGTCAACGAGATTTCCACAATCTCCAACAGTAACACCTTTTTTTTCATAAATCTCTTTGAGATCGTATTTAATTATATTGATCCTGATATCTTCCTGTTTTTTTTCTCCGATGAACACCACACTTCCTGGAATCATCCCCTTTTTTCTTGAAACTTTCATCTCACCTCTACATGCAATTATTAGCGAAACTTTACTAACTAAAATTATCAAAAAAATAAATATTGTCAATAACTCGGATACAGATAGTTTTGAAATTGCCGGTACCAACCAAAATAAAACTTCAGCCTATAAAATATTCTACCTATAGTCAGTTTACAGTTAATTGATTTTCTTTTTCAACTCTTATATATTGTCAGCAGATTTGTAAGGAGTTCCGATGTGAAAGGAAAATCATCGTTATTTCGCAATTACGGATTTGGTGCTAAAAATGGCTGACTTCTATCGTAAGCTTAATAAAAAGCTCTCCGGTCTTGAGTCGGATTTTCGAAAAAGATCGTTAAAAAACATTGCTGACATTAAAGGAAATTATATTGAGATCGATGGAGAAAAATACCTTAACTTTTCATCTAATGATTATCTGGGAATTGCAAATGATATAGACATAAAAAAAGAATTTTTAGACTGGCTGGGGAAAAATGCACACTCTTTTACAACTAATTTTTCCAGCAGTTCTTCCCGCCTCCTTTCAGGAAACACCACCGTTTATGAAAAAACCGAGCAAACTATAGCTGACTTTTACCGCAAAGAAGTTTCCCTTATCTTTTCAAGCGGTTACCACATGAACACCGGTTTTTTTCCGGCGATGTATGAAAAAGGTGATATTATTCTCGCCGATAAACTTGTCCACGCAAGTATAATTGATGGCATAAAGCTCAGCAGAGCAGATCATTTCAGATTCAGGCACCTTGACCTTGACCATTTAAGAAATATTCTCCTGAAAAAAAGAGGAGCATATAAAAATGGTGTCATAGTTACTGAATCTATTTTCAGTATGGATGGAGATATTGCAAATATTTCAGGACTTGCCGAACTCGCAGAAGAATTTGACATGCAGCTTTTTGTTGATGAAGCTCATGCTGTGGGTTGTATCGGAAACAGAGGACTTGGACTTTGTGAAGTTACAGATACCATTGACAGGGTTGATTTTATAGCAGGAACCTTCGGAAAGGGGCTTGGCGGAGCAGGAGCTTTTATCGTATGCAGAGAAGAAGTCAAAAGTATGCTTGTCAACAAATGCCGGTCACTTATTTTTACAACTGCTCTTCCTCCTGTAAATATTAAGTGGATAGATTTTATACTTTCAAAATCTGTAAAAATGACAAAAAAAAGAGAGCTCCTCGCACAGAACAGTGCGTTTTTTAGAAAGAAAATATCGGAAAGCGGTTACGAAACTATCGGTGAAAAACATATAGTGCCTCTTATTTGCGGTGAAGATGCGACAGTGCTGACATTTTCAGAAAGAATGCTCAAGTCAGGGATATTCGTCCCTTCAATAAGGCCCCCTACTGTTGCAGAAGGATCATCCAGACTCCGGTTTTCTGTCACTTCAACTTTTACCGTGGACGAACTTGAATCGGTAACAAAAGTATTAAAAGGGATTGAAGTATGAAGTTTCGCAACCTCATAAACAACGGGCATGAGAATTTGATCGTTTTTTTCTCAGGATGGAGCATTGAGCCTGATGACTTCTATTTTCTCCGTTCAGAAAATTACGACCTCACGATGTTTCACTCATATAGTTCTTTTAAAATACCGTATTTGCAAACAGCTAAATACGAAAAAATAGTATTAGTGGCATATTCTCTTGGGGTTTTTGCTGCATCTGTGGCTATGAAATATCAAAAGCTTCCCTTTGATGAAATATATGCAATAAATGGAACAGGGAAACCTATTGACAACAGATATGGCATCAGAAAAATGGTTTTTGAAAAAACTTATGAAACTCTTAACAAAGAAAATCTTGAGGCTTTTCAAAAGAATATGTTCCATACCGATATTTTGTTCGAGAGGTTTTCAAAAAACCGCAATAATTACAAGTCTGTAAATACCCTAAAAAAAGAATTGCAGTTTTTTATTGATCAAAACACTTTTCATGATGTTGACTGCTCTATGTTTGAAAAAATCGTTATTTCAGATAAAGATCGTATTTTTCCTGCACCGAACCAAAAAAGATACTGGGAAGGGAAAAATATTGAAATGATCGAAAGTGGACACTTCCCTTTTTACCAATTTAAAAACTGGGATGAGATCATTGAGTTATGCAGAAAGTAGATAAAAATAAAGTTAAAATAAAGTTTGAGAAAGCACTCAATTCTTACGATGTTTATGCTTCAATACAGAAGTATATGGCAAGTGAACTTGTTGCAAAGATCAAAGAGCTTGGTTTTGTAAAAGCGGAAAAGATCTACGAGATCGGTGCCGGGACCGGTCTCCTTACAAAAATCATAGTTGACGAACTTTCTTTCACTGAAATTGTATGCAACGACCTTTCCCGTCATTTTTACGGTCATATTGAACCGCTTGTAAAAAATTGTATCTTTCTGGAATGTGATGGTGAAGATGTTGAAAAAACTCCGCAAGGGACTGACATGATAATTGCAAACGCTGTCTTTCAGTGGTTTGAAGATCTTCCCGCATATTTAAACAAGGTTGCTCCTAAGATCAAAGAAAAGGGCGTTGTCGCTTTTTCAACTTTCGGGACATCTCAATATCTTGAAATAAGGACACTGACCGGGAACTGTCTGAAATATTTTTCAAAAGATGAACTGGAAGACAAGATCAGGGAAAACTGGGAGGTCCTTCATTTTTCACAGTGGAACGAGACTCTTAAATTCAAAACTTTAAAGGGTGTCCTTAAACATATAAACTCAACAGGTGTTTCTGGGACAAAAGGTGCAGATTTTTCTTTTGATTTTGGTGATTTCCAAAGGAAATACAAAGAGAGTTTTTTTGACGGGGACTACTATACACT
>SLOD01000125.1 GCA_007132725.1 Candidatus Sumerlaeota bacterium | reverse complement strand
TAACTGAGCTTTTTGATATGATCCCGAAGGATGCTATGATACTTTGTGAATCAAATACAGCAAGAAAGTATCTGGAGCCGGCTCTTTTCATAATGGTAAGAAGAGATGTTGCAGGCAGTCCTAAAGAAACGGCAAAATCAGTTGAGAAATATGCAGATATTATAACCATATCAAGTGGGGTGAATGGGAGAATTGTCTACAACCCTGATATTACAGATCTTTTATATGTGGAGAATGGAAAATGGAAGCTGGAAGACCGATGATATCTTTTGATGAAGCTGAGTCAAAAGTTCTTGCCAATATTCAAGAAATTAGAAAAACAGAAATTGTTCCACTTGAAAAAAGTATAGGGAGGTTCCTTGCTGAAAATGTAGTATGTGACAGAGACATCCCCCCCTTTAATAGAAGTGCAATGGACGGTTATGCCATAAAAGATGAAGATGTCGGCAAATCCTTGAAAATAACTGAAATTCTTCCTGCAGGTTCTGTTGCTTCCTGCAAAGTTGAAAAAGGGACCTGTATAAAGATCATGACCGGTGCTGTGATGCCCGAAGGTGCAGAAAGAGTTGTAATGGTTGAATATTCCAAAGAATCCAGTGGTTATGTGAAGTTCAATGTTTCTAAGAACCAACTCAGGTCAAGAAACTATGCTTTAAAAGGAGAAGACCTGAAAAAAGGGGAAGTGGCAATATCTGCAGGCACCGTAATTTCTCCATCCCATATACCAACCCTTGCTTCACTTGGCAAATATAATATAAGCACAGTAAAAAAACCTGTTGTCGGAATAATTGCTACCGGAGATGAAATAATTGAACCATGGGAAACCCCCTCAAAAGAACAGATCCGTAACGCCAACAGTTGGCAGTTGATCGCCCAGATAGAAAGAGCCGGAGGAACACCTCTTTACAAAGGAATAGTCAAAGATGAAATTGACCTTATAAAAAAAGTGATAAATGAAACGGCTGAAGAATCTGAGATAGTTCTTATAACAGGCGGTGTAAGTATGGGAGATTACGACCTTGGAGGAAAAGCTGTAAGGGAACTTGGGTATGATGTTCTCTTTGATTCAGTTGCAGTAAAACCGGGTAAACCGACAACCTTTGCTGTAAGAAGCAATGTGTCCCGGAAAAAAGATATCCTTTTCGGTATGCCGGGAAACCCTCTTTCTGTTTTTATAATATTTGAAATACTTGTAAGACCGGCAATTGAAAAAATGAACGGTGGCGGAGGGCATATTTGCACTGAAACGAACCTGATTCTTGAAGAGAGTTTTTCAAGAAAAAAAGGAACAAGAGATGAATGGGTTCCGGCAAAGCTATCTAAGACCGGGGGAATAACCCCTCTTAAATATAATGGTTCCGGGCATTTTCATATACTTGCGAAAGCAGACGCTGTTTTTAAGATCGAAAAAGGGTGCCTTGAGCTGAAAAAAGGAGATAAAGCAAGTGTTCGATACATATAACAGAAAAATAAACTACCTGAGAGTTTCAGTTACAGACCGTTGTAACTTGAGATGTGTATACTGCATGCCCGAAGAAGGAGTTAAGCTCCTCAAACATGAAGATATTCTTTCTTTTGACGAAATAACAGAAGTTGTTAAAATCGCTGTGGAACTTGGATTTGAAAAGATAAGGCTGACAGGGGGCGAGCCTCTTGTAAGAAAAGATATAACAGAACTTGTCAAAATGATATCCAGTGTCAAAGGGATAAAGGATTTCGGACTCACAACTAACGGAATTTTTTTAAAAAGATTTGCCAAAGATCTCAAAGATGCGGGGCTTCACCGTCTCAACATAAGCCTTGACACGACCCACCCTGAAGAATACCGGAAAATTACCAGATGCGGGGAGTTGAAATATGTTTTTGAAGGGATAGAAACCGCTGTAAAAACAGGATTTAAAGAAATAAAAATAAACACAGTAATAGATCGTTTTTCTGATGAAAAAAATGCCCGTACGGTGGCAAAATTTGCAGAGGAAAATAGCTTGAAAATAAGATTTATAAGAAAGATGGATCTTGAAAAAGGAACCTTCTGGAATGTAATAGGGGGAGAGGGAGGCAAATGTTCTATATGTAACAGGCTGAGAGTTTCTTCAGATGGAATGGTTACCCCCTGCCTCTTCAGTGATGAAAGCTTTAGTGTAAGAAAACTGGGGGTAAAAGAGGCATTTATTCAGGCGATAAATTCAAAGCCCGAAAAAGGTGTCATGAGCCGGGCACATAAATTTTATAACATAGGAGGATAACTTGCCAAAGAACAAATTGACCCATGTTGATAGCAGTGGTAAAGCAAAAATGGTCGATGTTTCTGTAAAGTCCGACCAGATAAGGACAGCAGTTGCGGAAGGTTTCATATCCTTGAAACCTGAAACAATTGAAATGATAAGAAAAAACCTCATGAAAAAAGGGGATGTTCTTACCGTTGCTAAAATTGCAGGAATTCAGGCGGCAAAAAAAACATCTGATATTATACCGCTTTGCCATCCGCTTGCTATAACTGACATCAATGTTGATATGGAAGTTACGGACAAAGGTGTAAAAGCGGTTTCAACAGCCAAATGTGTGGGGAAAACCGGAGTTGAAATGGAAGCTCTTACCGCAGTAAGCGGAGCACTTCTCGGTGTTTATGATATGTGTAAAGCCGTTGATAAAACAATGATCATAAAAGAAGTTAAACTTATCAGCAAAAAAAAGGAAGATATGTAAAATGGGAAGAATAAGATCAATAAATATTTCTGAAAAAAAAGGGACTGAAAAAAAAGAGATAACCTCTTGCAAAGTAACTTCCAGGGGTCTTGAAAACGATGCACATGCAGGGAAATGGCATAGGCAGATAAGCATATTGGGAGCAGAATCCATTGATGGTTTTAAAAAACAGACAGAAATTGAGCTTGCTCCGGGAGCATTTGGAGAAAATATAGTCCTTGAAGGGATAGATATGTCCAAAGTGTCAGTTCTTGACAAATTCATTATAGGCGAAGTTGAACTGGAAGTGACCCAAATCGGTAAAAAGTGTCACGGCGAAGGATGTTCAATATTCAAAAGGACAGGTGAATGTATAATGCCAAAGGAAGGTGTTTTTGTAAGAGTTTTAAAAGAAGGAGCGATCAACAAAAGGGATCATGTGAAATTAATTGAAAAAAAACTGCGGATTCACATTATAACACTCAGTGACAGAGCCTATGAAGGAGAGTATCCTGACCAAAGCGGTCCGGAAATAGAAAAAATAGTGAGTGAATACTTTTCCCCGTTTAGATGGCACCTTTGCATTGAAAGAGACATCATCCCTGATGAACCTGAAATTCTAAAAAAAATGCTTGTTAAAGACCGCCGGGACAGGGTTGATATTGTTATAACGACCGGAGGTACAGGAATCGGACCAAGGGACAATACACCCGAAGTTGTTCTTTCGCTTGCAGACAAAACTATAACAGGGATAATGGATCACATCAGACTTCTTTACGGAAAAGATCACCCGGCCGCTCTCATATCCCGCTCTGTAGCAACTGTGATGGAAAAAACCTTTGTTTTTGCTCTTCCAGGCAGCGTAAAAGCTGTAAATGAATACACGAAAGAACTTTTGAAAAACTTTGAGCATCTTATTTTGATGCTTCACGGGATAGGACACTGAAATATATTAATGGAGCCTCATTGAAAGCTTTAGTAATTATTGTAGTTTTCATTCAACTAATGTTTGCGGTCGGTTGCAGGGACAGGTCTGTAACGGAGATCACTGTTTTTCACGCAGGCTCTCTTGCAAAACCTTTTAAAGATATAAAGGATGCTTTTGAAAAAGAAAATCCGAGGGTAAGGGTTCTTCTTGAGGCGGCAGGAAGCAGAGCGAGTGCAAGAAAAATAACAGACCTGAAACGGAATGCAGATGTTATGGCAAGTGCAGATGAACATGTAATAAGAACTCTTCTTATGCCTGAATATACAGGTTGGGCGATAAGATTTGTAACAAATGAAATGGTTCTGATGTTCAGTGAAAAATCAAAATACCGCAAAGAAATAACAAAAGAGAATTGGTTTGAAATTCTGCTGCGTGATGGTGTGAACTACGGCCACTCTGAGCCCGAGCTTGACCCTTGCGGATATCGTACCTTGCTTGTCTGGCAGCTTGCCCAGATATACTATAATGAAAAAGGTCTTTATGAAAAACTTGATGCAAAAAGACCAAGAAAACATATCCGCCCCAAAGAAACCGACTTGTTATCCCTCGTTGAATTCGGTGAGCTTGACTATGTTTTTATGTACCGTTCTGTTGCCAAACAGCATGACTTTGAGTTTATTGAATTGCCAAAAGAGATAAACCTCGGTTCTGCCAACCACAGCGAATTTTACAGGAATGCAACAGTAACCCTTTCGGGAAGAACACCGCATGATAAGATTGAAATAAACGGAGAACCGATGATATATGGGATAACTGTCCCTAAAAACGGATCGCAGAGAGAGTGGGGGATAAAACTGGTTGAATTCATTCTTTCTCCCGCAGGACAGAAAATAATGGCAGATAACGGACACCCCGTCATAGATCCGGCTGAATCTTCAGATTTTGATAAGCTCCCTGAAAAACTTAAAAAACTGAGTGTGGAAAAGTTATGATGAAAAACATGTTCATAATTTCAGGTGCTGTCATAGTGTTTTTTATCCTTTTTCCGCTTGTCGGAATGGTCTTTTCTGTGTCGCCCCAAGAGCTTTTTGAAGCTGCATTTGACGCTGAAGTGATGAACTCGATATTCCTTACTTTAAGAGCATCTTTATGGGCTACTATCGCCGCAATAATATTTGGACTTCCTTTGGCATGGGTTTTGGTAAGGCTCGATTTTAAAGGGAAAAAGCTGATAGAAGGAATAATTGACATACCTGTAATAATTCCCCATACCGCCGCAGGTATCGCACTCCTTTCGGTATGGGGCAGACACTCTTTTTTCGGCAGAACGACAGGAATATCCATCATCGGAACTGAAATTGCAATATCTGTCGCAATGTTTTTTGTCTCAGTTCCGTTTCTCATAAACAGCCTGAAAAGCGGTCTGAAGCTTATTGATCCGAAATATGAAAAAGTTGCCTGCACACTTGGAGCAACACCGTTCAAAGCATTTATGACGGTGACTCTCCCGATGCTAAAAAGGCATCTCTTAAGCGGATCAATAATGATGTGGGCAAGGGGAATATCTGAATTCGGTGCGGTAGTTGTCCTTGCATACCACCCGATGATAGCTCCTGTTTTAATATATGACAGGTACGAATCATTCGGGCTGAGTCACGCAAAACCGGTGGCTGTTTTACTTATTCTTATTTGTCTTCTCATTTTTACCGTTTTGAGAATTATTGGTGAAAGGAACAGATATGATTAAGCTTTCTGGAATATCAAAAAACTATAAAATTTTCAGCCTGAAAGATATATCCCTTGAAATTCAAAAAGGTGAATATCTTGTGATCCTCGGTCCAAGCGGGAGTGGAAAAACACTTCTTCTTGAAATAATAGCATCCCTTGAAAAACCTCACAAAGGCAGTATAGAGGGTGTTGACAATTCAAAAATAGGTTTTATTTATCAAAATCTTATGTTGTTCCCCCATCTTTCTGTTTTTGACAATATAGCTTACGGTTTGAAAATGAGAGGAAACAAAAAGATGAAAGTGAGTGAAACTGTAGTTCAAACTTCAAAAAAACTTCACATAGAACATCTTTTGGAAAGAAATATAAAAACATTGAGCGGAGGAGAAAAACAGAGAGTTGCAATTGCAAGAGCTGTTGTTTATAAGCCGGAACTCCTTCTTTTTGATGAGCCGACCGCTGCTCTTGATCAGAATGTTAAAAACGAAATACAAAAACTGTTCAGACAGATACACAGAGAGACTGGTGCAACTGTGATACATGTGACTCATGATTTCAATGAGGCCTTGTCCGTAGCCGATAAAATAGCAGTGATTAAAAACGGAGCTATCGTACAGTTTGGAACGCCTGAAGAAATATTTAATACTCCTGCAGACAGCTTTGTTGCAGATTTTGTAGGTTACAGAAATGTTTATTCAGGTAAAATAGAAGATAACTGTTTTATCAGCGGAAATATAAAAATTTATGTGGAAAGCAAAGACCGCAAAAAGGTTTACATAGCAGTAAAATCTGAAGATACAATTCTTTCAGTAGAAAAAATAAAAAGTTCCGCAAGAAATTCATTTCATGGAGAAATTACAGATATTGAAAAAAAATTCAACGGATACAATATAGTTGTCAATGCAGGATTTGAAATATGCTCAACAATAACTTCCGCATCATTTAATAATCTTGAGCTGGATATCGGAAAGAAAGTTTTCATAACCTTCAAAAGCAGTGCTGTAAAGGTTTTTTGTCACTGAAAAATAACTCTTACAATTCAAGTAGTTGCAAAATATAATAATAAATAGTGAAAAGAAGCCAAAAAAAGTTGATTGAATGATTTTTTTTTTTTATATTCAGGAGGACAACGGATGTTGGACTATATACTTTGATAGTGATAATTTACTAAACCAGTTTGGAGGAAAAAATGAGCATCAACCTTGAAAAAATCCGTGAAATATTCTCGGATTATTGCCCTGAAAAGGGAAACCTTATGGTGCTTTTGCATGATGTGCAGAAAGCCTGCGGGAACTGGCTTCCCGAAGAAGCTTTAAAAGAAGTTTCTAAGCTTACTAAAATGCCGCTTAACAAAGTTTACGGCTTTGTTTCGTTTTACTCTATGTTTTCTATTGAGCCGAGAGGGAAACACATCATAAGAGTATGCAAAGACGGGCCATGTGCGGTTAAAGACTCTTTTGTTATCGAAGATATGTTAATGAAAGAACTCGATGTTGATATGGGTGAAACATCTGAAGATAATCTTTTCACACTTGAAGAGACTGCATGTATTGGTACTTGTACCGCTGCTCCTGCTATCATGATCGATGACGAAGTGTACGGCAATGTGGCTCCTGAGTCACTTAACTCGATTCTCAAAAAGTACAGATAGGGGGGATAGAATGAAATACAATGCAAAAATACTTTCAACTGACAATGTTCTTTTAAAAAACATTGGAAACATTGATCCATTAAAAATAGAAGAATATGTCACCAGTGGCGGCTACGAAGCACTTAAAAAGACTGTTTCTATGGATAGAAAAGAAGTGATCGATGTTGTAAGCGATTCCGGACTTCGTGGTCGCGGGGGAGCTAATTTTCCAACGGGAAGAAAATGGTTGTTCACATATAACGCCCAGGCAGATCAGAAATACATAATATGTAATGCAGATGAAGGTGAGCCGGGAACTGTAAAAGACAGAATATTAATGGAAGGTGATCCTCACCAGCTCATTGAAGGTATCACTATCGCAGCTTATGCGATCGGTGCTACTAAAGGATTTATTTATATCAGAGGAGAGTATAGAGATTCAATAAACACTGTCAATGCCGCAATAAAACAGGCAGAAGAAAAAGGGATGCTTGGGAAAAATATCTTAGGCAGCGGATTCGATTTTGAACTCAGTGTTGCAATGGGTGGGGGAGCATATATCTGCGGAGAAGAAACTGCTCTTATAGACTCAATGGAAGGGAAAAGAGGAGAGCCGAGACTTAAACCTCCTTATCCTCCGGTTGAGGGTCTCTTTGGAAAACCTACGATTGTCAACAATGTTGAAACACTCAGTAATGTTCCTCATATAATTGTAAAAGGTTCTGAGTGGTACCGGAATATTGGAGCTTCATGCAGTCCGGGGACAAAGCTTTTTATGCTTTGCGGAGATGTTAATGAACCCGGAATACTTGAAACCCCGATAGACCTTTCTTTTGCCGAGATCATTAAAAAATATGGAAAAGGAACAAGCGGCGGAGAAGTTAAGTTTGCTCAGATAGGTGGAAGTTCAGGCAATATTTTTACTCCTGAGATGCTTGAAAAAGTATGGACATACGAAAGATGTTGTGAGTTCAATGTAAGTTACGGCACAGGATCGATCTTTGTATGTAACGACAGAAGAAGTGTAGTAGATCATCTTCTTACAGTGGCTGAGTTTTTCGAACATGAAAGTTGCGGAAAATGTACGCCATGCAGAGAAGGTACACACAGGATAAAGGAAATAGTGGAAGAGTTTGCTTTCGGAGAAGGAACAGTCAGCGATCTTGAACTTCTTAAAGAACTTTGTCTTGTAATGAAAAGAAGTCCGATATGTGGTCTTGGACAGGCATGTGTAAATCCTGTCCTTGATGCTATTGAGTACTTTAAAGGCGAAATATTAGCTAACTGAACAAATTAAGGAGTAATAAAATGTCAGATAAAGTAAAAGTTACGATCGACGGAATAGAAGTTAATGTTCCCGCCGATTTTACTGTGCTTCAGGCAGCACAGCTTGCAGGGGTTGACATTCCGACTCTCTGCTACCATCCCGACCTGAGAGATACTGGAAACTGCAGAGTATGTATCGTTGAAATAGAAGGCATGCCTCTGTTTCAACCTTCCTGTGCATTTAAAGTGTGGGGCGGCATGAATGTTAAAACTAACACCACCGAACTCAGAAAAGCCCGTAAAATGATAGTTGAGCTCATAATATCCCGTCACAATACCGAATGCCTCAACTGTGACAGCAATAAGAACTGTGAACTTCAGGATATTGCAGATAAACTCAATATCAGAGATGTCCGTTTTGAAATACAGCCCGATTTTGAACATCCTTTGGACAACTCTCTCATTGTCCAGAGAGATCCTTCAAAATGTGTTAACTGCGGAAGATGTATCCGTATGTGCAATGAGGTGCAGACAGTTAACGCCCTTGACTGGACAGGCCGCGGATATGAAAAAATGGCTATGACAACCATGGAGAAACCTCTTGCTGAAACTGCATGTATTTCATGTGGTCAGTGCATAAATGTTTGCCCGGTAGGAGCTCTTATTGAAAGAGATGATACAGAAATAGCATGGTCTTTTATTGATGATCCTGAAATTCATACAGTTGTCCAGACAGCACCCGCTATCAGAGCCGGTATCGGTGAAGCTTGCGGACTTGAAGAAGGCTATCTCAGCGCTCCCAAGATGTTTGCAGCGATCAAAAAACTTGGTTTTGACAAAGCAATGGACACAAACTTTACTGCAGACCTTACAATTCTTGAAGAGGGAACAGAGTTTCTTACAAGAGTTACCAATGCTGTTAAAGAAGGAAAAACGGATATAGCTCTACCGATGTTTACTTCCTGTTCTCCTGGATGGATCAACTTCATTGAAACTTACTATCCTGATTTTCTTGATAATCTTTCAACATGCAAGTCACCTCAGCAAATGTTCGGGCCTCTTGCAAAAACTTACTACGCTGAAAAGGTGGGCATAGATCCTTCAAAGATCAGAGTCATCTCAATAATGCCTTGTACTGCAAAGAAGTTTGAATGTGACAGACCTGAAATGAACGCAAGAGGTTACAAAGATGTTGATGTCGTTCTTACAACAAGAGAATTTGCAAAAATGATAAAGACCGCAAACATCGATTTTGATAAACTTGAAGATATCAAACCTGATGATCCAATGGGTATCTCAACCGGTGCCGCAGACATTTTTGCCAACTCAGGCGGTGTTATGGAAGCTGCCCTTAGAACTGTTTGGGAAATAGTAACAGGTGATGCTCTTACTCTTGAATTCACTCCGGTAAGAGGTCTTCAGGGAATAAAAGAAGCAGATGTGACCATTGAAAAAACAGCAGAAGGTTATGAATGGCTCAAAGGTGTTACTGTAAAGGTTGCTGTGGCTAACTCCACAGGAAACGCAAGGAAACTTCTTGATGCTATAAAAGCAGGCGAAAAAAGCTATCACTTTGTTGAAGTAATGTGTTGTCCCGGCGGATGTATCGGTGGCGGTGGTCAGGCAAAACCGACATCATGGGAGATCAAAGCAAAGAGAGCGGCGGCGATTTACAAAGAAGATGAAAACAGAGAGCTCAGAAAATCTCATGAAAGCCCTGCAGTTGCACAGATATACAAGGAGTTCCTTGAAAAACCAAACAGCCACAAAGCCCACGAACTTCTCCACACACACTACAAATCAAAAGCTCATCTTCTTAAATAAAAAGTTAACACACCCTAATCAGCTATCTTGACACATTGATCATATAAAAATAAAATCAGGAAGAAACTTTGTTTTTCAGGAGTATATTTTGAAAAAGATTTTGTTTTTTGTTTCTGTTTTCCCCTTTTTAATTTCCTTGTTTTTATGCTCCTGTTCTTTTAAGGGGGGGGATATCTCAGACCTCCAGGAACAGTTGGAGCAGTTTGAATATGTAGAGTATCAGGATGATTTCGATCAGGAGGAACGATCTGACCAGACAGAAGAAAAAATATCAGAAATTGTAATTGCCACCTATAATACGGAACTTTTTTTTGATATTGTGTGTGACAGCGGATATTGCAGTAAAAATGACTTTGAAAAACAACTTACTGTGAAAGAGTATTCAAAAAAAATAAAAGATATTGCCGATGCCATAAAACTGATAGATGCCGATATTGTATTATTGCAGGAAGTTGAAAAGCAGAGTTGTCTGGATGACCTTATAGAAGAGCTGGATTTTCTTTACACAGATTCATATCTGGCTCAAAAAGGAGGGCCAGGCTCGATCAATACCGCTGTAATAACCAAGGGTCAAATCCTGCTTACAAAAAAACATCTTGATCCTATTCCACTTCCTCAGGGGGGAACGACCTCCTTTACAAGAGCTTTTCTTGAAGCTGAAATAAATTACGGGAATCGGAATATTATAGTTTTCAGTGCACACTTTAAATCAAAGTTTAATGATGATCCTGACAGAAGACTGGCCGAAGCAGAAGCCGCTCTTAAAATAATTATGGAAAGTGCATCAATAAACGGTGACACCCACCTTGTTGTTTTGGGAGGGGATCTGAATGACACCCCTGGATCTCCACCGATAGATACTCTGGAAAAATCACCGATGTTACTGAGGGTTGCTTCGGAACTTCCGGAAGAAGATCAGGCAACTTACTGGTATGACGGGCCTATTGCCATAGATCATCTTTTTCATATACAAAACGGTAGAGGTTCCTATAAAAAGGGGAGTGCAGAAGTTATCAGGGATCATGGTGCCTATACTCTCATAAGTTCGGACCATGCGGCACTTAAAGCAACTTTTATATTTTAGTTTTCAGGTAGTACAAAAATGATCGAGTTCATCTCTCCCAAAGAAAAACCACTTGTTATTCCAGTGTTTATCCCTCATATGGGATGTTCGAACAGGTGTGCTTTTTGTGATCAGAAAAAAATTACAGGCACAGGGTCTCAGATTGGAGAAATAGAGGCAACTGTTGATAATTACCTCAGTTTTTCAAAAAAAAGAAAAGTCACAGAGCTCTCTTTTTACGGAGGAAGCTTTACATCCCTCCCTTTTAATGAAATGATGAGATATGTGGAAGAAGGGAGAAAGTTAGTTGAAAAAGGTAAAGTGGATAGTTTAAGATGTTCAGCCAGACCGGATGCGATAAACAGAGATGTTGTTGATATTCTTAAAAAAAATGGCTTCAAGACTATAGAAATCGGTGTTCAGACCATGTCTGACAAACTTCTTGAAAGAATGAAAAGGGGACACAAAAGCGATGTTGTATTTAAAAGTATTTACATCTTAAAAGAAAAAGGGCTTAAAACGGTAGTACAACTGATGACAGGATACCCTTATGAAAGTTGTAAAGATATTGAAATAACTTTGGAATCTCTGGAAAAATTAAAGCCCGATTATCTTAGAATATACCCTTTTGTTCCATTAAAAGGAACAGAAATCTACGATGATATTGAAAATGGCTCGGTCAATATGACAGAAGTTGATACTGTAATCAAAAGGTCTGCACAACTCTTTATAACAGCTATGTTGATCTCCGCTCCTGTCATAAGAATAGGACTTCCTGTTTCTCAAAACATTCCGGACATATATCCTCACAACATCTCACAGATAGTGGTAGGAAAAGCAATTGAAATGCTGGCTGAAAAAGGAGAAACCAACTTTGTTGTTCCAAATGAATATCTCACATCGTTCAATATGGTTAGAAAAAAAGAAAAGTTTACAAGGATAAAAAAACAGAAACTTCTTAATAAGACTTAAGGATATCAGATAGTTTCAAGGAATGCTTCTATCCTTGTTGAAAGCCTTCCATCTATAGAACCTAAAGGTTTGTCACCTTCAATAGTCAAAACAGGTATGTTGAGATTTTCTTCCGTTATCATATCACGCAAGATCATATCCTCTATCTGCCTGTGGCAAAAAGATTGTACATAGTGAACAATTCCATCGATCTTTCTTTTTTTAACTTCATTTAGAGCCTTTTTAAACCGGAACCGGGCGGAGTAGGGGTATGTGTATTGAGCATACTGTTTTGCAAGAGAGCTGTGGTTCCCTGTCATCGAGAATTCTCTTTGAATCTCATTGAATATGACAACCCCGCCTTTTTCTTGAATAAATTCATGAACGGGTATAATAGGGGGAACCCCTAAAAATCCTATTTTTTTTACTTTGGGCGGACAATTCCAATTTTTCTTTCTTGTTTCAACTTCATTTAAAAAAACATCAAGTTCCTTTTGAAACATCTCCGGGTCGCCATTCATATCAGAAGAAGACACCAGCCAGGAATGGTTTTCAAAACCTGTTATAAGTCCAGGATATAAATAGCTTAATCTGTCAAGCTGTGCAAGTTTTTCTCTTAAGGGCTTCATATCTTTTCTGATTTGTTCCGACCTTTCAAGAGTGGTGCCCAGAAAAGATGCAAGTCTTTTCATTTCACTATTTACTTTATGTGTGGAACGGGATGCCGGATAACCGAACAAAAATGTTTTAAGCTTTGTTTTAACAGAAACGATCTCTTCAAGAACTTTCGCATTTGAACAGTCTCCCTCCGTAACTGCTATAAAAACATCTTCTTTTGTCCTCTTTTTCTCGTAGTCAAGTTTTAAAATAACAGAGTAGAGTCCTTTTATCCAGGCACAGCAACTGCCTGGAAACCCAAGTGATTCAGCGTTTTCAACAAGAGACAGGGGGTTATGGTCAGATATAAATCTGTTATTAAGATCAACAGGTTTATAGCCGGCTGCAACAATTATTTCAACAGGAACAGAAGTAGTAAAGTATGCAGTTGGAGTCATTGTTTAAAGTTTTTCTCTATCAAAAAAAGTTTTAAAGTTCTTTTCTATTTTTTCGCTAATTTGTCAGCATCAAGATTTAAAAGCCGGGATGCAAATTCATAAATATATTTCACTTTTGCAGGAGTATTTATTTTGCCTCTGAATGGATGAGGTGACAGAAAGGGGGAGTCAGTTTCAAAAAAAATCCTGTCAAGATCGATCCATTTAAGAATAGAGGTAAGGACTCCGGCTTTTTTAAAAGTGACTATCCCCGAAAATGAGATGTGCCAACCGTTATTTATTATGTTGCGTGCTATAATTTCATCTCCTGTATAACAATGGAAAAGAACTTTTTTTCCTTTCAGCCCATGGTGTTCCAGTATTTCTACAATCCTTTTCTCGCCGCATCTGCCATGAATTATCAGGGGTTTTTGAAGTTCGATTCCCAGCTCCACCATCTTTAGAAGCACTTTTTCCTGCGTTTGGGGGGGCGAAAAGTTGTAGTGGGTGTCTATCCCAATTTCGCCGACAGCGGAGTGTTTTTCACAAGATTTTTTCAACCACCGGATGTCATTATCAGTAAACAAAGAAGCGGTATGAGGATGTATCCCTGCAGAGTGCAAAGTATCCACCCCTGCTTTCAAAGCGGCAGGAACCACTTCTTTATCATGAAATAAAGCCTCTTTTTCGTTGCCCGATATGTTAATAAGTGCACCCACATTATTTTTTTTCATTTCGCAAAAAATATCTTCAAGTGATATTTTTTTTTCTTTAGAAAGCATATAAAGGTGTGCATGGGAATCTATATACATCTGATCTTATTTGTGGTTGTTATTCTGAGACTTTACGGTATTATTGCGGTTTTTATTGTTGCTGTGTTGCTGTCCCCTGTTTTTTTTATTTCTCCTTTTTCTGTTTTGCTGCTCTTTATTCTCACTGGAGTCGGAAAAGGAGCCAAGAGCTTCTTTTTCTTTTGAAAGAACCGGCTCAACATCAAGTACCTCTTTTAAGAGAGTAGATTCTCCCGCAGAGTTGTAATACCATTTTTTATCTATATATTCAATCAGTTTTCTGTCAACTACCTTCTCTTCGTATTTCCCGGACTCTTCTTTATTTTCATAGAACACAATGGTTAAATTGCCGGAGATCACATTAAGTTTTTTCACAAAACCTTTTCTGCCCGACTCTTTATCAATGATTTCAGTATCTTCAAGGGGATAGTCGGACCTCAATTTTTCATAAGTATCATTTTCGTACCCGAGACAGCAAAACAGACGTCCGCAAATACCTGATATTTTATTGGGGTTTAGGGTAAGGTTTTGGTCTTTTGCCATTTTTATTGTAACAGGTATGAAACTATGGAGAAATCTTCTGCAGCAAAGATCCATGCCGCAGGGACCAAGTCCTCCAATGATCTTAGTAGTATCTCTCACTCCGATCTGCCGCATTTCTATCCTTCTTCTAACCTCATAAGCAAGTCTCTTTATCAGCTCTCTGAAGTCAACTCTTCCATTGGCAAAGAAGTAAAATATGGCCTTCGAGTCATCGAGGGTATACTTCACTTTTACTATTTTCATTTTAATGCCAAGTTCTTTATTGAGTTTTTCACATATTTTCCAGGCTTCTTTAGCATTTTTGTCTAGTTTTTCAGCTTTTTCAAGGTCGGCAGGAGTCGCTTTTCTCAAAAACCCGTTTTTGATGAAATTTATTTTATTCTGTTTTTCAAAGTCTCTTCTGCATTTATTTAACACAGTTGCCAGCTCCATTCCTCTTTCGCTGTAAGCTACAATGATATCTCCTTGTTTTAATTCATTTCCCGGCTCCTTCTGGCTTGGATGGTGGTACCAGTATACCTTTCCGGCACTCTGGAATTGTATAGCAATAACATCTTCAAAAGCGGGATCCGGATCACTGTAGTCGAAATAATATGCATCTCCGCCACCCAGCGGGGCGATCGGAGCTCCAGCCTTTTTATGTTTTTGAAACTCCTCATCTTTAAATCCTTCATCGTTTGCTTCCAGATCTTTGAGCTCATTAATATCATGGTCATCAATACCGTTGCTGTCCAAAGAAGAGGGAAAAGGTCTTTTCTTCTGATTTAAACTGTTGTTATTATTGTTGTTATTTTCCAATTTCATCTCCAATTATATTATAAAAAACAGAGCTTTCAAGCGAAAAGAACTGTCTGTTATTCAAAAACAGCGCAATCCTTTCAGCAATGTCAGGATACTTGTTTTTTAAAAAAAATGAAAAAAAAGCGAGCCTCATTTTTATAACAGTTTTTTTTATGTATTCCTCTTTTCCAAACTCGTCAAAATTGAGCTCGGTGATCCTGTCATAAGATTTTTGAAGACTTGAAAGACTTTTATGATTGAATTCAAGAGCTTGCAGCTCGATTAGTTTTTTTTCAGAATTGACAAATTCTGTTCCGAACAGGTCATACATATCCTTTATAAAAGGGAAAAAGCATTGCGGGCTTAGAGTGTCATTGCCATCAACAACTTCGGGAACATAAAAAGAGACACAGCGGGAGACAATAGTGGGGAGCAAGTTGTTTTTTTTAGCTGTAGTGAGAAAATAGTAGGTTTTTTCAGCTGGTTCTTCTATTTTCTTTAAAAGTGAATTTTGTGCCTGAACAGTCATTGTTTCCGATTCTTTAATATAAACGATGCGGTTTTCAGATTCAAAAGGCTTGTATTTAATGATATCATCAATTTTATGTATATCATCAACCTTTATCGAGCCGGTGGAGCCTTTGGAAATAAGAACAAAGTCAGGCAGAGAGTTGGAAAGGGCAAGTTCTCTGAACTTGTCATCAGATAAGTTTCTTTTTATTTTCAATATCTTGTCTGATACTGAGATAACGAAATCATCTTTTTCTTTCTGCGATCCTGTGCCGTGAAAAACAATTGAAGCAGGAAGAACTCCTTTTTCAAATGACTTCAAGATCTTTGTTTTTATCTGTTTTGCAGTGTTCATTCCATTTCCACACGCATTGGTTTACATAATATATGTTATGCGAAGTTGCTCTGAAATAAAGCCAGTGTTTTCAGCCATTTTGTATCCTCTTTATGGTTGTTAAATTTATATTGTTGCCATTGATCTTTTCAAGCTTCCCCCTCACCCGGTTGTATTCAGTCGTAAGCCCGAAAGAAAAAACGATCCAGTTTATATCAGTCTTATCCGCCTGACTGTCTAAAATTTCTTCTACTGTTTTGGCATGGATAAAGTTCAAATATTTATCCATAGTTGATTTTCGCCCTTTTATGAAAAATATAGTCGATATGCTTTTATACTCTTTTTCGCTCCTTACTTGAACAGTTATTTTACAATTTTCTTTTTGGGCGAAATATGTCAAAACAACAAAGTCTGTCCAGACTGTTTTAGTTGTAGTTCTTCTTGGGATCCATAGTATTTCCCCTGCCGGTTCATCAGGGATATTTCCAAGATCCAGCTCAATGTTGTTTTCATCATCAACTATAACTGTCCCTTTCTCATCTATCCATGCTTTACCTCTGAAAGATGTTGATCTGTTGTAGCCGAATCTTTCATCCTTTTCTGTACTGTTGAACAAATATGGAGCGGCATCCCTAAGAATCGGGGCTTCTGTTTTTTTAAAGGTGATGTCTGCAAAAATAAGTGAAAACAAGTTTCTGTACCCGGCTTTGCGGCCTGCTCTTGAGAAAAACAATATGTGCCGGTAAATCGGTTTTTGACTGAAATTGATTAAAAGAGAAGGCTTTACCTTTAGTATAAAGTATATCAGTGAAAGCTTGGAGAACTCTTTTTTCGGTTTCACTTTCTTTTCTCTTAACCTATTGACAATACTGATGGTATATGACTCACAATTGACCAAATATGCTTTGCCGGCAGGATTGAAGGAATCGCTTGAACACCATTCGACTGTCTGTAGAATAAGGTCATTAAAGTCTTTGTCATCACAAAGAATGACAGTAGTAAAAGGAACGATTCTTTTTTTAAGTTTCATAGCTTAGTGTTTTTCACATCAATTATGTCAGCAACTTTGTTAATTATTCCATTGACAAAAGAGCTCGAATCTCTGCTGCCGAATTTCTTTGCGATATCAATAGCTTCATTTATGGTCGCTTTAAAAGGAACACCGTTGTCTTTGTCAATTAGTTCTGCTACGGACATTCTTAAAATATTTCTTTCTATCAGAGCGATCCTTTCAATTCTCCAGTTAATAGCCGCATCTTCTATCAATGCTTCTATTTCAGAAAGATTTTTTTCAACCTCTCCTAAAAGGTACTGTATAAAGTTAAACTCCTCATTTTCTCCGTTGTCGGGGCAGTTTTTTCCGGAAAGATTAAAATATTCATAGTAAATATCAACAGCTTCCTTAAAAGAAAGAGTTTTATTAAATTCAACACTGTAAAGTATTTGCAGAGTTTTTTCCCTGGATCTTCTTCTTAGTCCCATAGTTGTGTCTCAAATTTTTTCCATTACATTTATCATTTCAATAGTGGCAAGTGCAGCATCAAAGCCTTTATTGCCTGCTTTGGTGCCCGCTCTTTCAATTGCCTGCTCAACAGTATCGGCGGTTATGATCCCGTAAGAGATGTAGGTATCACATTCAAGAGATACTGCAGCTATTCCCTTTGTTGTTTCTGCTGCAATAAAGTCAAAATGGGGCGTATTCCCTCTGATAAGTACTCCCAGACAAATAACAGCATCGTAGTTTTTTGACATGGCTGCTTTTTTTGCTGCAAAAGGTATCTCGAAAGAACCGGGAACTTTAATGATTTCAATGTCTTCAGCTTCATGTCTTTCAAGACAGTCTAAAGCTCCGGTTAAAAGAGATTCACTTATAAAACTGTTAAATCGTGAAACGATCACAGCAAACTTTTTTCCTTTTGCTGTTAAATCACCTTGGATCATTTTTGTTTTCATTTTTTCTCTCTCCTAAAAATATCCTGTGGCCTAATTTTTTTTGTTTTGTTGTCAAATACTTTATATTTTTTTCCTGTACACCACAAACATTGGGAATTTCTTCAACGATCTCTATTCCATACCCGGCTATACTCACGATCTTTTTGGGATTGTTGGTTATAAGTTTGAGTTTTTTTATCCCGAGGTCTTTAAGTATTTGGGCTCCAATACCATAATCTCGGAGATCAGGGTCAAAGCCAAGAGCCAGATTAGCTTCAACAGTATCCATTCCGTTGTCCTGTAAATGATATGCTTTTATTTTGTTCCCCAACCCTATTCCCCGTCCTTCCTGACGAAGATATACAAGCACCCCTCTTTTTTCAACCGCAATTATTTTCATTGCGTTTTTCAGTTGGGATCCGCAATCACAGCGAAGACTTCCAAGTGCGTCTCCGGTAAGACATTCGGAGTGAACTCTTACAAGAACCGGCTCGGGTGTTGTAATGTCTCCCATTGTTAATGCCACATGTTCCAAATTATCAACACGGTTTTTATATACTTTGATAATAAAGTCACCAAATTCCGTGGGAACATTGCTTTCTGCTATTTTTTCAACCAATGATTCGGTCAAAAGTCTGTATGCAATAATATCTTCAATGGTTATTATAGGGATATCGTGTTTTTTTGAGAATTCTTTCAATTGAGGCATTCGTGCCATTGTTCCGTCATCATTCATTATTTCGCATATCACTGCAGCAGGTTTGAGCCCCGATATTTTTGCAAGGTCTACCGAACCTTCTGTCTGCCCCGTTCTTACCAGCACGCCCCCTTCTTTAGCTCTGAGAGGAAATATATGTCCCGGTCTGGCAAGATCCGATGGTTTTGCTCCATCTTTTACTGCTGTTAATACAGTAGTAGCCCTGTCTGCGGCACTGATACCTGTTGTCACCCCTTCCTTAGCTTCGATAGAAACAGTAAAAGCTGTCTGAAACCTTGCCTGATTGTCGTTTACCATCGGAGGCAGTTCAAGATTATCAGCAATCGAATTGTCAAGCGAAAGGCATATAAGTCCTCGACCATGCTTAGCCATAAAATTTATATGTTCCGGAGTTGCAAATTGTGCAGGCAGAACAAGGTCCCCCTCATTTTCACGATTCTCATCATCAACCATTATCACCATTTTTCCCGACCTGAAGTATTTGGCAGCCTCTTCTACACTTGTTACAGCTCTTTTTGTTTTGTCATCCATCGTTTTAATATTTTTCACAGGAACTCCTTCCGGACGATCGTTTCTTCTCTTCCGGGACCGATTGATATGATCGAGACAGGTGTTTTAAGTTCTTTTTCAATGTAAGATATGTAAAGTTTCGCTTCTTTAGGAAGATCTTCGTAACTTCTTATCTTAGATATATCTGACATCCATCCATCCATTTCAAAATATTGAGGTGACACTTTATTCAAGTCATCAGCAATACATGGAAATCCGTCAATAACTTTGCCGCCTGACATGTAGCTGGTAGCGATCTTTATTTTTTCAAAACTGTTTAAAACATCAAGTTTGGTAAGAGCAATAGATGTAAACCCACTCATTTTAAAAATGTATTTGAGTGCAACCATGTCTATCCACCCACATCTTCTCGGTCTTCCGGTCGTTGTTCCGAACTCGCCTCCATTTTCTCTTAATCTTTCTCCATCATCACCTTTATCTTCTGTAGGAAAAGGACCTTCCCCTACTCTGGTCGTATAGGATTTTACAAGACCGATGTTTGATATTCCCCTGAAAGGTGAAATTCCGCTTCCTACGGGAAAATAACCGGAGACAGTGTTGGATGATGTAACGAAGGGATAAGTCCCGTGATCTATGTCAAGCAATGCACCCTGAGCACCTTCCATTAAAACTCTTTTCCCTTTTACATAGTCTCCGAAACTAAATGTGCTGTCAAGAATGTAGGGCTTCAACTCAGCTCCCAAGGCAGCATATTTTTTCGTAAGTTTATCAGCACAGAAAGGTTCCTGTCCATAAAGATGCTGTAAGAGAGAGTTTTTTTCTTTCAAGGCTGCTTTTACTTTCCTGTATAGAACACTTTCGTCAGCCATGTCCCCTGCTCTTATTCCGATCCTTGATATTTTATCTTCATAAGCAGGCCCTATTCCCCTTCCAGTTGTACCGATTTTAGAGTCTTTTTTAGCTTCCTCTCTGCATTTGTCAATAACTTTGTGGTACTCAAGGATAATGGCCGTTTTAGGGGATATCATTAATCTTTCCGGGGATATTTCGATGTTTTTTCCTGTCAGTTTATTCATTTCATCTATAAGTTGTACAGGGTCAAGCACCACACCATTTCCGATAAAGCTTACGACATTGTTCCGAAGTATACCTGAAGGGATAGAGTGAAGGTCATACTTGATACCATTCACAATTATTGTGTGTCCGGCATTGTTTCCCCCCTGATATCTGCAGACAACATCAACATTTTCAGTCAGGAGGTCAACTATTTTACCTTTACCTTCATCTCCCCATTGTGTTCCTGTAACTACTATCATTGTCATTTGTGGCAACTCCGAAATAATTGACATGAAATTTTAACAATTAGAATGCGATAAACAAGTTTTTATAAACCATTTTTTATATTCGAAACCCATCTCTTTATTCATAACTGCACTATCCGTCTTCTGCTGTATCAAGTACGGCAAGAAATGCTTCCTGAGGAATTTCAACATTTCCAAGCTGTTTCATCCTTTTTTTCCCTTCTTTCTGTTTTTCAAGAAGCTTCCTTTTTCTGGAAACATCCCCGCCATAACATTTTGCCGTAACATCTTTTCTGTATGCCTTCACCGTTTCTCTTGAAAGCACTCTTGAACCTATTGCTGCCTGTATAGCAACATCATACATTTGCCGGGGTATTACTTTCCTCATTTTCTGGACAAGAGCCCGCCCTATATAATAAGCTTTTTCCTTGTGTACGATAACAGACAAAGCATCTACCGGATCACCGTTTATGAGTATATCCATTTTTACCAGATCAGACCTCCGGTAATCTGTAAATTCATAATCAAGAGATGCAAAGCCTTTTGATATTGATTTTAATTTATCGTAAAAATCATAAACTATTTCCCCTAATGGAATAACATACTCGAGAGTTACTCTATCAGTGGAATGATATATCATATTAGTCTGCTTTCCTCTTTTTTCAAGACAGAGTTTAACCAGACCTCCTATATATGCGGCATGTGTGAATATTGATGCCCGGACAAACGGTTCCTGTATATTGTCAATGAATTGAGTTTTAGGAAGTTTATCAGGGTTTTGGACAAAAAGTTCATCCCCCGAAAGCGTTACAACTTTATAAGATACGCTCGGCGCAGTAGTTATCAACTCAAGTTCGAATTCTCTTTCCAGCCGTTCTTTTATAATTTCAAGGTGAAGCATCCCGAGGAATCCACATCTGAACCCAAATCCGAGAGCACTTGATGTTTCAGGATCGAAAGAAAAACTGGAATCGTTAAGGGCCAGTTTTTCAATAGCTTTTTTCAACTCTTCATACTTGGATGTTTCTACAGGGAATATACCGCAGAAAACCATCTGTTTCATTGGCTTAAATCCTGGCAAAGGATTAACTGCCCTGTTTTGGTCCAGAGTTATAGTCTCCCCTATCTTCACCTCATGGATCGTCTTTATTCCGGCAGACAGCACGGCAACTTCTCCAGTCTGAACCTCATTGACTTTTTTCAAAAAAGGTGTGTATCTTGATATGTCAAGCACTTCGTAAGCTGCTTTGGACTGCATCAGATATATCATTTCCCCATGTTTTATTGAACCGTTAAAAACTCTTGTAAGCATCCTAACACCGAGATAAGGGTCAAACCAACTGTCAAACACCAGTGCTCTGGTTTTTTCCTGAGGATCATACAGGGGTGCAGGAATGTCGGTTACGATCCTGTCAAGCAGCTTGTCCACCCCTTCCCCTGTTTTCGCTGAAACAAGAAGAGCATTTTCCGCGTCTATACCTATGACATCTTCTATTTCCTCTCTTGTTTTATCTATGTCGGCACTTGGAAGATCGATTTTATTGATGACCGGAATTATTTCAAGATTACTTTCTATTGCCATGTAGACATTTGCCAGAGTCTGTGCTTCCACACCCTGCGTAGCATCAACAACAAGAAGAGCACCCTCACAACTTGTAAGAGCTCTGCTTACTTCATAGCTGAAATCTACATGTCCAGGTGTATCTATAAGGTTAAGTTGATACTTTTCCCCGTTATAAACATGTGTTATGGTTACTGAACGGGCTTTTATGGTAATCCCTCTTTCCTTTTCAAGCTCCATATCATCAAGGAACTGTTCTTTTTTTTCTCTGTCAGATAGAGAGCCTGTGAGGTCAAGGAGTCTGTCGGCAAGAGTTGACTTCCCATGGTCAATATGTGCAATGATCGAAAAATTTCTTATATGCTTAACATGTTCCATAAACAGTGCAACCTCAAGCGCCACTTGTTCATACAGTAAAAAAACAAAGGCGATGCTTTATATATTATAGATACACTAATTGCAAGGATTTCTGTAAAAAGAGGCAAAGTTATCTCATTTTCGGCACCCCCCTGCTTTTAGTTGACATTAGATAATATGCGGCTATTATCAATCCTATGAAATTTTTGTTAGATAAAAATTTTTACAAATTAGAAGTCGTGATTCCGGCAATGTTTTTTTCAGGATATTTCTTGCCCCCTGTTTTTGCAATGTTTTTGGGGTCTATACTTTTTCCCTTTCTGTATCTTTACAAAAATATGGCTGAAAAAAGGGTCTTTATACTGTTTGCATTTTTTCTTCTCTTTTCAGGCCAAGCAATCAAACATAGAGATTCAGTCACTGAAAATGAATCCTTCAGAGATATCAGAGCACCCGGTTTTATTGTGGAACAACGGGAAAAACTGACTCACTCTATTTCTTTTCTAAACAATAGACAGTTTATAAAAGCATTGGCTTTGGGAGAAAGAGAGTTTTCTGAAAGTTTCAGAGAAAGTCTTATAGTTACCGGAACAATGCATCTGGTTGCGATATCTGCTTTCCACACCGGCATAATGATAATGATCATCAATATTGTCTTTACTTTTTTGCTTTTGTTTGTTCCTGTCCGTCCATCTGTAGGAAGTCATTCAGCTTTAGCAGTTAAATGGATGGTTTCATATTACTATTTTTATATTACTGGAGGTTCTATTCCTACATTAAGGGCACTTATTTTTATCCTTGCTTACGACACTGTATATTCTTCAGGTAAAAGACCATCCCCTCTGATCCTTTATTTTTATTCGCTTGTTTTTGTATCTGTTTCTATTCCTAAAAGTTTGGGAAGCATAAGCTTTGTCATGAGTGCACTCTGTGTTGCTACAGTTCTCCATGTATGGAACAGACTGCCCGGTTCATATATAATTAAAATCGTTTCGGTATCTATCATTGTGAACTATATACTACTTCCTGTCAGTACTGACCTTACCGGCACTTTCCCTCTTGCATCACCGGTCGTAAATGTTTTTGTTATTCCTCTGGTTTCTCTTTCAGTTCCTTTTGTTTCTCTGGCTCAATTTTCTGCCTTTTCCCCTGATATTTCTTTAATGTTTTTAAGAATTGCAGATATAGTAATTTCCCCGGTTGTTTTTTATATTGACTCATTTAATGAGTTTGCTTCAAGAATGATGTTGCCGCTTGTTTCCCCTCCGGTTTATGTAAAGATGCTTTTTGTCTTTTCATTTTTCATGGCACTTAATACTGCAGGCAACAGAAAAAATTTCTTTATCACATGTAATCTTCTATTTTTAATTCCATTTCTTTTTTCTTTCCAGCCTGCCCGCTTCAAAGTTGTTGTTCCGCAGAACCTTTATGGCAGAGCACAATGTATAGTTTTTTCCGATTCTTCAGGAAAAATATTTTTTGAACCGGAAAGAAACAATCCGGGAACAACTGTAAGATTTTATCAAAGGATGGAAAGAGCTGCATCTGAGTGCGGGATAAATAGAGTTAAGTCAATCACTTCTGGACAGGAATTTCCTGAAGAAGCCAAAAGAAAGCTTAGAAAAAAGATGCGGTTTAAAAATACCGCTTTTATCAGTTATCATCCGGATCGGTATTTTGACTCAGATCCACTCTGTGAGTCATCTCTCCGAGAGTATGATCCAACTCTGTGACAGAAAGCTTTTCAATTCTTGCAGGATAAGGGAGGGTCGTTTTTTTTAAAGCTTGATCGTTAAAAAATTTTCCTGTATCTCCGGATACAATCGAGCAATGAGGAACCCATCTCCCGGGAAGATAATGTGGAGATATGCTGTATCCGCCATCTGTTATAAAGGTCACTATCTCATTGTGGAAACGGAGTAGTTCAACAGATGATGTTACACCTAAAAAAAATGTCCCGGATTCAGGAAAGTAACCGATGCTTGAAAACTCAAGAAGAAGCAGACTATGGGCATCAAGGAGTTTATGGGAAAAAGTTTCCGCCCTTTCAAAAGGGAGGTTCCCGGTTATGGCAAAAGTTATATGAGGGATATCATGAATGTTTTCCTTTTCCAGCCCTATAGTTTTTCTGATGTTTGCTACAAAATCAGCAGCTTCACTATTGAAAAAGCCCAAAAAAGCAAGAGTTTTCATAATTTCAGGTTACATCCTTTTTCCCAGGTGAAGTTTTTCAGAGAGTATACTGAAAAAAGTTCTATCGGGATTAGCAATATATTTCAGTTTTTCATCACTCATTTTTATTTTGATTATATCGCCTTTTTTAATCTCTACAGAATGTTTCCCGTCACAGCTCAAGATCCCCTTGTCACAATCTTTTATCGTTATGCTGAGATCTTTATTGGATGGAAGCACAATAGGTCTGTGAGTTAAAGCATGCGGAGCCATTGCGTTTATAACGAAAGACTCTTCTGTAGGATAAATTATAGGCCCGTTAAAAGAAAGATTGTAGGCAGTAGAGCCAGTCGGAGTTGCTACAATAACTCCGTCGGCTTTATATTCAGGCAATTCCTCTTCTTCGTATTTCAGCGATAACAAGAGCATCGGAACACTCAGATCTCTGTGGATGACAGTTTCATTTAAAGCTCTTTTATCAAAAAAGACTTCTTTTTCTCTTACAGCCTTGACATCTATCATCATTCTTTCTGTAACAGAAAATTTTCCGTGAAAAATAGAATCAATAATTCTCCATTCTTCGGGGTTTATTTCAGCAAGAAATCCTAACTGACCAATATTTATTCCCGCAATCGGAACATTATGTTTCACAGCAACATGAGAAGCCTCCAGAAATGTCCCATCCCCTCCTGCGGCAACTATAAGTTCAAATTTTTCAGGCACATCCGGATATTCACATATATTGACAAGACATCTTTTTGCTGCATTTGTCATTATTTCTTTAACTTTATGAAGCTTGGGATTATATGACCCGTCTTTTCTTGCATAAAAAACAATATTTTTTTTCATTTCGGTAAATCTTGATGTTATCTCTGTTTCAATTTCATTCTTACTTCACGATTTCTTTCCGAGGGAACAAAATTCATCCCGCCAATATAATCATCCTTTTTAAATTCGATAACATATGTCCTTCCTGATTCAAGTTGTATCTGAGAGGGAGTTGTTTTTCCTGTTTCGACCCCGTTTATAAAAATTTCAGCTCCGGATGGATGTGAGAAAATAGAGACCTGCTCCATTTTAACTTCCGGTTTCATTGAAAATAAAGCCATCATAGCCAAAATAACTATCGAAAGTAGAACTGCTCCTCCAAGCACCATGGGCGTTGAAATTTGTTTGCTGTATTTTTTCTTCTCATCCTCTTCTTTTTTTATCCGCATCTTTTCTTTAAGGTCAAGCTCCTCTAAATCGCCTATATCCTTGAATAGTTCGTCCATAAGATATTCCGTCTGAGCCCTTTCGAGAATTTTTGTCATCTTTATATAGTGAGACGGAAATATTTTTTTAAGAAGTTGCGGCAAAGTATCTGCTTCAGGATTAAATTCAAGTGAATTATATACCGACTGCAAATCTTCTTTCATTTCTGCGGCAGTATCATACCTCTGGTCGGGATCTTTACTCAAAGATCTCATTATGATATCAGCTAACCTTGTATCAATACCGGGAACCAGATCTTCTATTTCCGTTATAGGTTTGTTCAGTATGGCATTGAGAACAGCCGCATCATTTTCAAGATGTTTGTAAAGGGGTGCGTTTGTCATCATTTCATACAGAATTACTCCCAGAGAAAAAATATCACTCCTTCTATCTACATTTTTTTCAAGACATTGCTCCGGAGAGAGGTATCCATAAGTTCCCTGTATGTTCTGAAGAGTATCTTTTATTTTTCTTGTGTAATTGGCACTTGCTATCCCAAAGTCAACAACTTTTATTTTTCCATCATAGGAAAGAAGGATATTGTTTGGATTCATATCAAGATGTACAACATTTAAAAAAAGACCGTTCTTGTCTTTTGTATTGTGGGCATGATCCAGGGCGTTCAGTACCGAAATCGCAATTTCTAAAACAAGATTTACAGGAAGAGTCTTTCCCTTTTCCTGCAGTTTATTTAAAAGAAGTCCCAGATTTTGACCGAAGACATATTCCATTGCTATGAAATACTGTTCTTCATATTTCCCGAAATCATAGATTTTAACAATATTATCATGATTTATATTACATATGATCCTTGCTTCGGAAAGAAACATTTTAACAAGTTTCGTATTGGAACTGTACTGTTTCAGTATTTTCTTGATAGCTATCGGCATTGAATTTACAGGAGAGTTTTTGTGTTTGGCAAGAAATATTTCTGCCATTCCCCCTGTAGCTATCTTTGATAATAACTGATAGTTGTCAAAGCTCTCAAGCATCTTTTTACTCTTTTTCTATTTTTTCTGACAGCTGTCCTTCTTCCGTATCATCCGTATCATCAGGGGGAGATATCACAGAAAGCATCAGTTTCATGTAATCCCTGATGGTTTTATCTGTATTATCTTTACTCAATCTCAACACCTTGCAATAGTTTTTCAGAAAACCTCTGACATATATTTCCGCAGGCAGACAGTAAAAGTCATTGTTTTCGATGGATGTAATAATGAAAGAAGATATTTTGGTGCTGGCTGTCAATGCTTTAAGGGAAAGTCCCGCCTCTTCCCGTATTTTTTTCAAATGTTCCCCGGATATCATCTCATCTGAGAGTTTTTCAAATAGAATATTGGTGTCAACGGTATCAGGGTTGTTCTGTACAGCAGCTTTTTTTTCGGCATCTCTTCCAAAAACATCTTTTTTAATGAGCCTTGAGGGTTCTTTTTTCACTTTATTATATTTGCGTAAAACTTCTGTAACATTAAAGTCTTCGGGAAAAGATTCTTCCAGAGAAGTTATAGAGTTTTCCACCTCCATATCATACTCTTTCCTGAGTTCCAGATCACTGAGATGATTATATATGCTGTCAAGCAAATTATTAAAAATAAAGAGACCCTCATCATCAAAAAGATCTCTCAACATGGGGTTTTCACTATAATATATTCTCTTAAGTCGTTCGTATTGATTATTTACATCGTGAGTACTGCAACCCCTGTCAAGCCCCATAAGCTCATAATAAGTTAAAGGTAAGAGTTTAGCTTTTTTTATCATAATCCCCTATTTCCCTTTTTTTTTGAAATAACTGGTGGGACAAGTTGCTGCCTATAGTATCCAAAGCATCAACAAAATCCCCTTTTTTCTCAAAAGTTACAACAGGTTTCATATTATTTATGGAAGATGTTATGACATCAGAATACGACAGTTCTCCCATAAGCACAGTTTCAAATCCGTAACTGTTGCGGACAAGTAGTTGATATATATTGGCAATATCTCTTTCAGATGAGCTTTTTATTTCGTTATAGACAACTCCCAGCTTTACATCATTTATGACCGCAGCTATATGGCTGGAGTGCCTTGGCGAAGCTTCCGACAATAATAATAGAAGATTGCGGGGGGTAAATAAAAGTGGTTTGCGGCTTCTTTTAAGATTTTGAACACTGAAACTCAAGTCATATTTCTGCTCTATGTTTTTCAACCTGTGGTTGAAAAGTTGTTTCATAAAATAGTTGCTTTTTTCAATAGATACAGGGTCGGGGCAAATAAACATCAATGAATAGTCCGACAAACCGATCATTTCAAAAAGATCATCGTCAATATGAGCCCCCATATCTATAAAGATAAAATCAAACTGACTCTGTTTAAGCTCGGTTTTCCATCTTGTAAGATGTTCATAAACTTTAGATGTTCCTGATGCAGATCTGAGATTGCTGAAAAAACTCAAGTTTTGATAGTCACTACCTATCAGAGGAAGTATTGAAAAATGTTCCGCCACTTCATCACTTACTGCGTAAGAAGGCAAGTTTAAATAAGCATGAAGAGACCCTCCATTGGGAGCGGCATCCATCAAAAGAACTTTTTTTCCTTTTTGAGCCAGATAAATTGAAAGATTGGTAGTTATTATAGAGGTGCCGGCACCTCCTTTTGGAGAAAAAGCAGTTACCAACTTCACCATTCGATCCCCGCCTGAATTCTTTTTTCAAACTCTACTATTCTTATAATGTTTTTTTTCAGTTCTGCAAATTCTTCAGGCTCTATTCTCCTTTTTTTAAGAAGAAAATCCACTTTTACTCTATTTTCATCCGTAAACGTTGCAGTATATTTGAAAAAATCGTTTTCAACAACAAGGTTTTCTTTTTGGGGAACTTCGTCCATGTATATGGTGAAGGTATATTTCATTGTTTTCGAAGGCAACTGGATAGGGTGTTTTCTTTCCGACACTGCAAGAAGTTCTTTAAAAAATGTTGAAACAACTGCAGGAAAAAACGGATCAGAGTAGAAATATATTTTCAAAGGTTCATCCAGTGGAGACCCGGCTAAAGCAACCCCACCAAGATTCGATAAAGGGGAGACTGTCACTTTAAAAAGAAGGTCAGATAGAAGTTTTTTTATAGACTCTCCGGAGTAAAGACCGAATCTTAAATTTGAAGCAGCTCCGCCTGTTAATAACAGCTCAGACCTTTTCTCAGGTCCGGATCCTACAGAAAAATCCAGTCTGTTTTGAATACCGGAAATAATTTTTTTGAATTTGTATTTTTCAAGTACTTCATCTATTACCATAGCTGTGGTATTTTCAATTTCAGGGTTGATAGCAAGAAAATAGTCGTAACTGGCTGTAGGATCTACAAAAAAACCTTTTTCAATTCCCTCTTGAGAAGGGATATAGACCAGTGCATGATCGAACTGCATATATGGCAGCTCTATTCTGAACTCTCCTGAGATCAGAGATCTGACAAGAGTGTATTTAGAGTTTATACCGGCAGCTTCAAGAAGAACTTTAAGCAAAAGAGCTTTATCTTTACAGTCCCCACTCTTTCTCTTGAATGTTACATCACTTCGTTCAGGTTTTACAAGATAAATTCCACTCTTCCCGAAAGAATAAGCAATATCTCTGGCAACGAAATCCCTCAATGAAGCTATTATTCCTGTTCTGTCATCTGTATTTCTAACAACCGTTTCTACAAGATGCTCCATTTCAGTTGTTAAAACACTCCCCTCTTCAATAAAACGGGATTGCCATTTTGCAAAGTCATCCCAACTGGTAACGCCTGACATCTGCATATTTGGAATGACAGAAAGCAAATCCCGGGGCATCATATTTTCTTTAGGATGAAGGTAGACATCCCGAGTTTCAAAAATATGAAGCTTTCCATTTTCATCAGTTTCTGCAACTCTTTCCGTGACATCTCCATTTACAAAAAAATGAACTGCCATATTATCAGGAACAAAAACAGATATTCTTGAAAACCGGTTAAAAATGCCAAACTGACCAAAATGCCAGACTGAATTGAATCCGTCAAGCCATGAATGATTTTCCTGAGAGATAAGGTAAGTATAGTCTATAGTATCTCCCGGTTCGAGTGAGTAGAATATGAGTGAACGGGCATCTTCTTTAACATTTTCCACGATAGTACCATCCTGTTTTATTACCCTGGCCTGCAATACAGCACCTTCCTTTTCCACAGTGGAAAACAGCCTTATTCCTTCCATGTTGTGCAATCTTATTGCCAGACGGAATCTTCCTTTTATCATTCTCTGGTTAATGATGCGTTGTAGCCCTTCATCAAAAATAATTTCAAACGGGGCATCCGATCTAAGCGATGGTGTTTCCATAACTATTTTGCGGACATCTTCATCAGAAAATGAATGATCGCTGAAAAACTTTCTGAAATCGGTATCAAATAAAAATGATGCTTTTTCTGCCACCTCCCTGTTTTCCGGAGCGATTTTATAAGCTTTGCCGTAATACTTTGCAACAGAACCGATATCATCGTTCAAAGATGCAATATCTCCAAGAGCGAGAATGGCTCTTACATCATCAGGGCTTCTTGAAAGGATCCCTTTGAAAATCCGCTTGGCATCTCTTAATCTGAAGTTTTTTAAATATGCCGCTCCTAATCGATGATTAACTTCTCTGTTGTAGGGTGTTATTTCAAGCATTTTTTTTAAGACAGAGACCTCATTTGAAAAATCCCCTGTTTTATTAGACAAAAACCACGATCTTTCTAATATCGGGAAATAATAAGGAATTCGTTTGAGAGTATCAATTCTCTTTTCCAAAGCTTTTCTCAAAGCCCCGAATTCTTCCAAAGCCGAGGCAAAATAAAGAGCGGTTACAGGATAATCTCTAAAATCATAAAAGTTCTTTTTAGAGACATTTAAACTCAGAGGATACAAGCCTCTGAAACTGTAATAGTCTGCTATAAACAACCTGTAGTGGAAGTGTTCTTTAATATCCTGAGGAAGATAGTTTTTCAGTTCATCTAACTCTGCCAATCTATTGCTGTCAAGCATTATTTTCATTAATGAAAACAATGGCCTTGTCTTTTCCGGAGATACATCAAGTATTTTTTTCAGCAAATTTTCTGCTCTTACCCTGTTGTTATACCTGTAATATGCATTTTGAGCTATCTTATAAAGCAAAGGAGGAGTTTTGCTCCCCAGTGTATGAGAATAAAGATCGAGTATTTCCTCTTTGGAAAAATCTTTGCCAATCAGTTTCCCTGCATGAAACATCAAATATCGGTCAAACAAAGTCACCACTTTTTTCTCTTTTTCAGTATCATGATATGCAAAGGTGCCTGCGTATCCCACAGGGTTACTGGTAAAAAGCTGTTGTCTTGATCTATATTCAGGCATCATTATTTTGAATGAAGAACCCTGCGAACCGGAAACCACACTTTTCACTACTATTTCGTAATCACCTCTTGTCAGGCGTAAATTCTCGCTGTTATCGAAATGTTCACTGCTCAGGCCACCAACATTTTCTCTGTGAAATATCAAGTGTCCGTTAAGATACATTCTGTATGGAGAGTCTGAACTTACAACGATTGGAAGAGTAGTTTCTTTAAGAAGAGAAAATTTATAAACATAATAAAAAACTGAATTTCCTGTATCAGTGAAAAAATCTGCCGGATTAATATTGTCAGAAGTTTCCGGAAGCGAAATCTCAATATGTTCGAATTTTTCATATGAACCTCCATCAAGCAGTATATGTTCCAGTTCGGAATTGGAATCTATTCTTGGATGGAGGTGGTGTCTGTCACATCTTAAAAGAGTTAAATTTCTTAAAATATTAATGTTTCTTCCTATATTCCGTGCTCTTCGGAAATTCCCTTTTATAAGGTTCCACTGTCTTTTTTCCATATCAACAACACTTCTGCAATAAGAAGAGCTAATTGATGAAGTATCAATTGATGCTATCCTGTCAAGCTCCGAATAAGTTAAATTAAGTTCCCTGATATAGGCAATGGATGCAAAAGCGGTTATACATTCCGGGCCTTTTGCCGATTCGATAAGATAGTTGAATGCTTCGCTGTCATTGCCTCTTAGAAATTCTCTTTCTCCAAGAATAAACAAGGCTCTTTGTGTCAACTCCGGATCGTTTGACCGTTTAGCTATCATTTTGCTGCATTTAACAGCATCGGTGTAATTATTAAAGTATGCTGTATCCAACTTAAGGTCGTGACATTTTTTTAAAGAAATACCGGAATGTCTTACTGTAAACCCGCAAGAGACACAAAAAATTGTAGCCAGAAATAAAACAACAGCCATATATGATATTTTCATTTTACCCATAAAATATACCCCTGATCTTTTCAGCGGTAATATTGCTTTCTGCCACACCTTTTTCTGTGACGATCGCATTGATCAATGACGAAGGAACAACATCAAAACCTATGTGGTAACCTGTAGATCCTTGAGGTGATGTAGTTTTTCCATTGAACATAAGCAGTTCTTTATCTGAGCGTTCTTCAATTACTATATGAGATCCGTCTGCTGTCTCCATATCAAAAGTTTCGACTGGCATTACTGAAATAAAAGGTATCCCATGATATTTTGCATTGACAGCAAGAGAGTAAGAACCTATTTTGTTTGCTATGTCTCCATTCAAAGCGACCCTGTCTGCCCCGACCACAATAACATCAACCAGTTTCTTATGCATTATCCATGCCGCGGAACTGTCAGTTATTATTTTGTGCGGGATAGACTCTTTTTCCATTTCAAAGGCGGTGATCCTCGATCCTTGGAGATAAGGTCTGGTTTCATCGATCCAGACATTGTTTATCAACCCTTTTGAGTGTAATGACCGGACCACTCCCAGTGCAGTTCCATAGCCGCATGTAGCAAGAGCGCCTGCATTGCAATGTGTTAAAACATTGATCTTCCTGTTTTTCATCATATCAGATATGAAGTGTGCCCCTTTTTCTCCCATAATATAGTTCCGTTCTTTATCTCTCCTATGCACCTCTATAGAAAAGTTTCTGAATATCTCAAACATTTTCTCATTAGAGCTGTTTCCGATATTTTTTTCAAATATCAGAATGGATTCACTCAGCACATTTTTAAGGTTCACGGCAGTGGGTCTTGTGTTGAAAAGCATCTCAGTCAACTCATAGAAAGAGCTGCCGTTTTCTTTTGATGTTTCAAGAAAAAAAAGGGCTGCGGCTGCCGAAGCAGCGGCACCTATTAACGGTGCTCCCCTTAAATTCATATCGACAATAGCTTTTACAATATCAAGGGGCTTTCTGCATTCTATATACTTCACCTCTTGCGGCAGCAAAAGCTGGTCCAACACAAAGTAACGATCATCTTTCCAATAGGAAGCTGATGGCGTATTTTCTTTCAATTCTGATAGCACTCTAACTTTTCCTGTATTCTCTATCTTCTGTGAGAAAACTGCTGTATACGCTGTTATGGCTGCGGTATCTTGAACTAGTGACTTTGCCGCTAAAAGTCAGGACAACAATTATGACTACGACCAATGTGATCAAAGCAGCAACGAAAATGGTTATGAACAATGGATGTTTAAAGATATTCGATGACGGCTTTTTTTTCACTTCGGTTATTTCTGTTTCATCTTCATCGTGAACGCTTTTAATCGCTTTGCTCTCAATATCTTTTCTCAGTTTTTCTCTTCTCTCTTCTTCTGCGGCAAGTAAAAAAGGTATCGGATCATATTCCTCTCCTTTTTCAACGAATTCAAAAATAAATTTTCCTACCGTTATCTCGTCTCCATTTCTCATATCAACAGAAGGAACCTCCATATCGTTCACTATAAGCGAGTAGTTGTCTTCGTAGTTTCCCTTTACAAGCAGATACATATTGCCGTCAAAAATAATTTTAGAGTGCATCGGTGGGATATTTTCCTCCGGAAGAAAAACATCGGCACTTGCATGCGAACCTATAACGGTTTCCGCTCCCCTTAAAGGAAAGGTTTTCCCTCCGATAAATCCTGCTTTTGCAAGCAGAAGGTCTTCGTCCGCAGTCCTTTTTCCTTCTTTTACTGTCGATGTGGTTTTAAGACTGCTATCGTCATCCTGTTCAAGATAGATATTATAGTCTCCAATAGTAATTATGTCTCCGACAAAGATCTCCATTCTTTCTTTGATGTCTCTGTCGTTGACAAAAGTCGAATTAAAGCTGCCTCTATCTTGAATAACGATCCTGTTATCAACTATTTCAAGTTGAAAATGGTGTCTGGAAACATTTCTTTCTTTAAGAACAAGATCGTTGTTTTCAGCTCTGCCGACTGCAATAAAATTTCCGTCAAAATCGTGAACGGAAAGTTCATTTCTGTCATTTTCAACAATCAGTTTCAATACCATTTAAGCCTCTTATCTATCAGTTAATTTATTTAATATTTTTTCAAACCTGCGAACTATTTCTTTCGTGTCCCTGTCCTTGATGTCCATCATTGCCATATAATTTTTTATCCTTGAAGCGATAGCGTTTATTACACTGTCTCCCAAGAGAGCCCGGGAAGATTTTAACAGAAGTTTTAACAACTCATCCAGGTACAGATGGTAGTGATCGAACCTGTACTCCAAAGAAACATACCTTCTTTCATCAAACATCTGGTTCCAGTTCACTGATCCCGATTCTGCAGAAAACGAAATGGATGAAAACAGAGGTGAATATTTTTCTCTGAGAGTATCAAAGATAGAGTTTAGAAACTCAACAAGTTTTTCATGTGGAAGTTTATCCTTCAATACTTTGATAATTATTTCAAACACATCGATATAACAGAGCATCATACTGACAATGGGGTCGTTTTGCAGAAGTATCATTTCTTTCCTGTCAGATTTTCTTTGAATTTCGTTTCTGAATTTTTTTACAATAATATAGGGTTTCAATTTGCCGGACTTGTTCACATAGTTTCTAAGAGAAGCGGGGTTTTTATCAAAGGCATATGACTTTGTGCCGGGATGGTAGTAAGTGAGATATAGGAATTCCCCTTTATCAAAAACAGCCGTATTTAAAACCGAGCCTTGTCTCAAACCTAAGATGCCAGTGATTTTTTCAGCCTGTATATAGCTGATATTTCTTTCAACATCAGAAAGTTCGAACGGCGAAGCATAAAAGATCGGCATATTAAAAAATGCAAACAGATGTTCAATTATGGCCGGATCTTCCACGAGATTGACATATATGTCAAGTGAAGTTGAATCTACAATAGTGTAAAAAGGAACATTGCGTAACATGTCCTGGCCCCCTTCATGCAGAAAAGCCGAAAGGAATAAAGGTTTGTCCTGTTTGAAAAGGACATAGCCTGTTCTGTCAGGTGCAGCACACAGAAGAATGCCGCCCGCTATCTGTTCAAATCTCATGGTATCATTAAGGACAGAAGGAATATACCTCCCGTTAATACCGGATATGTGTAAAAGGTTTCTGTCAAACGGAACAAGCATTTTTCAGACTCGCATAAAATACACAGCATTTTTTATAGCATTATCTTGTTATTTTGTAAATTAAATATGATTAATT
>SLOD01000178.1 GCA_007132725.1 Candidatus Sumerlaeota bacterium | reverse complement strand
CGGTACAGTTGTCACAGGTGGCATATGTCGAATCCCCCAGATAAATGAGATCCGGATTATACTGCCAGTCAACTTCGGTTGAAGCGGCATAATCACTGCAAGTCATCATAGCGGCTCCATATTCACCACCAGCTTTCTTTATATCACACACTTCCCCCACATCAGGATCAACTATACCGTCACCGCACTCAGCTATTTCACATACATCACCTATTTTGGTATAGCCGTGAACACAGTCCCATGCACATTCATCATTAGGCGGAACCCACTCTGATTCTGAACTATCCCATGTCTGAATAACTGTACCGTAAGAATTAGGGAACACCCACATAGAATTTTCAGGTTTATTATCCACACAATCAACTATTCTTACATCACCATCCTGAACTGTACATTCTTCGCCTACGGGGGTATAACCTGCTTCACACTCCCATGTACAGGTATTTGGATCGGGAACCCATTCATGGTCTTCACAGGAATCAAGATAACATTCCTGAACAAGTTTACCATCGGGATTGTCATCGGACCACACCGCATTTGCAGGCAGAGCATTCTCACAGTCAACCACTCTGCTTACAGCACCGACACAGAGAACCTTATATGATGTTGAAATCTGCTCTATCATTTCGTCTTCGTAGTCGTCCTTTAAACCTCGGTATGTTCTTCCATCCATCATATTGACTATCCATGCGAAATTGGGAGCATTATGAACTGTGGAGTTTGACCAGTACCAGTTATTCCTGACACATTCAGCATCATTTCCACAAATGTTTGCAGGGTAGGCGGGTGCACTACAGTCAGTTGCCTGATTATTTACACTACAGTCCTGACCACCATCAGCTCCGGTAAAATATGATGGCAGTCTCATACTTGTCGCTTTATCATAAAGATCGTAATCTATTATACTTGTAAGTTCATTTATGTTGCCAAGCCTCCAGACCAGAGAGAGTTCTTCTCCATCTTCAGTCCAGGATATCCAATCCAAATCACCGCATATCTGCATAGCTTCAGTCCATGTGGAAGCATATTCTTCAGTATCCTTGAAATAGACGCCTGTTTCCTTGTCAAGAGTAATATCAGGATAAGTTGTCCCGTCTATTACCGGTTCATCGTCAAATCTGTCCGCAGGATCATAATCAACTTTATAGACGAGATTTGCTCTGTCAGATCCTGATACAGAGTCACAGTCACAGTCAACGGTGGAAATGTGAACTTCGACAGTGGTGTCTGAAAAAGGTTTCCATGTCACCTTTTTCCCTTGTGCTATAACATTACCTTCACATGGATCGCCGCTAACTTCCCTGAGAGTGACAACAGGTTCAAACCCGTTATCAAATGCTTCAAAACTGTATTCCAGTCCCGCTTGCAGATCAAGCTGAAAATATTCTCCACACTGCATTTCATCTACTATTGTTTCAGTTGTGGAAGGAGCCGGATGTGAAGAAGGAACAGTACAGTTCTGACAATCATACCTCTGCCATCTCAATGTTGTTTTAGGGCACTCTTCAAACGGATCGAACGGATTGAATATCATTTCGCAGACAGAGCAGTTATACATGTTGGTCAAAAGAGTTACAGGTCCCGACACATCAGCTTTCCAAACTATTGTTGATTGAGGGATACAGTCAGGATCATCATCTGAATATGCAAGAAAGTCTTTCCCGCATTCTGTATTTCTAAAAAGAGTCAACTGAGTATCGTAAGCAGGTCCGCCACATGTTGTCCAGCGGTACATTTTCCCTTCTTCCACATAGTAAGTCTGGTAATCTCCCCCTTTTATGTTTTCGTCATAATCAAAACAGTATCCGAGCTCTTTTCCTGATACCATTTCATCAGGATGTAAATGGTTGCAACTTCTTATGATACCGGGATTAAAAGGATCAGGATAAAAATCGGGATCATTCCCTACAGGTGACCACTCCGGAGCTGAAACAGGATACTGATAATGATCGATCAGCGGTTCTTCATGATCATAAGGTCTCGGAGAATAATATTCACAATCGTCACACCACGATGAATCTATTTCCTGCCACTTCAGGGTCGTGGTCAAGGAAGAGTGTTGACAATCATGCTTTGTAATATAGAGAATTACATCCCCGTCACTTTCAGCTTTCCATTCGATCTCTGACTGATTTCTGAAAACAGCATTTCTATTGTAGGCAAGAACATCTCCGTCACAAGCTGTCAGTAAAGTAAGTTGCGTGTCAAAAGCAAGTTCACACACATTATGGGGAAAATCTCTGCATATATACATCGGATCATCGCCACCGCAGTGTCCATCTTCATAACAAGGTGACGGTACAGGATAAATACTTTCGTTAAAATCTTCATCCCCGAGAGTTGACCAGCGATAAACTTTATTTTCTTCAACCCTGAACCTTATAAACTGTCCCCCTTCAACAGCTTCAGATATAACTGACCAGCCCGGAGCAAATGCAGGAGCCTCCGTTATATATCCAAGCTCCCCGCCTGTACAGTCAACACACTGTGCATTGAGGTTTGCCGTTACCGCAACTGAAAGGAGGAAGCAGGCGGCAACCGTAAAAAATATTCTGGTTTTTATCCTTTTCATATTAGCCTCCATCAGTTGATCCTTACACAGCGGACATTATAAAAATTGGTCCTTGCTGTATATTCTACAAAACCGTCAATAAAACCGACTATCCACGCCAGTTGTTGTGCTTCGGGATGATGTCCCCGGACAGAAGATGCCCAAAACCAGTCATTTGGGGTATCAGGAAACGCATCAGTATCAATTGCCGGATTGTTCCTTCCGTAATCCACAAGAGATTTTATTTCATGAGTGGTAGGCAGCCGCCAATTGCTGAAACCTCCAAGAGAAAGGTTTTGGCAATAACTTTTAGCTTCCGCCCATGTTGTACCCGACTTATGTACTCTCTGCCACATAAGTCCCGTAACATTATCTTCCACAGTTCCTTGAGATTCATTTACAGTATATGAACGGGTTCCCACCTGATGGTTCCCATCCTGACCGAAAAACGGAGAGCCTGGCTCCGGACACGGGATCCTCCCCTGATTATCAAAACATTGATGCTGTCCTGTGCCGGGGATAGGCCATCTCTGAATGTTGGCAGGGAAACCTGTACTTGATTTTGCTTCGCTTTTTATTGTATCTTCTTCTGTGTCATCAGGCACTGTATCTGAATAAGGATCTTCTATTTTTTTACCCGAGCCTTCTCCGCAGGAAACGAAAATTACCGCAAAGACTGCGATAACCGCTAACAGTAAAAATTTTGTTCCTTTAAACATGATCGCCTCCTATCATTATAAAATCAACTGCAGTTCGGGGTGCTTTCAGTGTTTGTAACAAAACACATGGTATCTCTGTTGTCAAAAGTACAGGCACTCCCTTCCCTGTCGTAACATATATAAACTTCAGCTCTGAATGTCTG
>SLOD01000158.1 GCA_007132725.1 Candidatus Sumerlaeota bacterium | reverse complement strand
TCCCCGAACTTCACAATCTTCCACCCATCTTTTATCTGTTTTTCCGAGAGTTTTATTTTCATTGTTTCGCGTCCCCTGATTTGTCTGCTGATGGCTTTTGCTTTCTCGACTTACCCTCAGGAAGCTGTTTTGCGGCTTGTTCAAGGTGTTTCATGTATTCTTCATCGGCTTGGTTTTCTATATCTTCCCGCCTTTTTGACTCAAATCTATCATATTCATGATGCGCGTAATCATCCGCCTGTTTTTTTGAAATTGTGCCTGCATTCGGCAACACATCCTGTTCATTGAATGTTAAGAAGCCATCCAGTTTTTCCTGCCAATCTCTCATAAATACCTGTTGTCTTCGTTTCGCTTGGCTCTCCGCATAGTCAAGCCACATGCCGACTATAAGATTTAATCCATTGATCTCTTCTTCTTTGAGATAGTTCTTTGCTGTGGTGACATCGGTTTTTCGAACAATTTCACCTTTCCAATTGGTAAGTCCCATGTTGGGCAGTTGATGATTAGCCCGTTGTTGAATCAACTCCGCAGCTGTAAGACCAGTAACAGCATAATGGAGTTTGTTTTGGATGATACTGAAAAATTTTGTGGTTTCACTCAAAGACGGCTCGTAATCCGCCGCCAATTTGAATATTTCTCGAACACGAAGATACATCCGGCGTTCACTGGCTCGAATATCGCGTATTCGCTCCAGCATTTCATCAAAATAATCAGGCACTTCTGAATCAGCCACAGGAGGGTTTTTTAAACGCTCATCATCCATCACAAAGCCTTTTATAATATACTCTTTCAGTCGCTCTGTCGCCCAGATACGAAAACGAGTTGCAACAAGGCTTTTCACTCTGTAACCAACTGATATTACAGCATCAAGATTGTAAAAAAGCATCTTGCGACGAACTGCCCGACTGCCTTCGTTTCGAACTACCGAGAATTCCTCGGCAGTTGCTTCCCTGCTCAATTCACCTTCTTCATAGATATTTTTGAGATGAAGAGATATATTATCCGCTGAGCACTGAAACAATTGAGCCATATCACTTTGGGTCATCCATAATGTTTCCTTTACTAGGCGAACATCGATCTTTACCTGCCCGGCATCCGTTTTGTAAATCAGCACTTCCCCGCCGGATGGAGTGAACTTTTCAATATTATATTTTTCACTGCTCATTTTTTCTCCCTGTCATGTCACACCTTAATTCCAATTTCTTCCAATGCTTCCCACAGGTGACGATCAAGGTCATTATATGTATTCCATTTTTGACTCAATCATCTTTCGAAGTCCACACAAATGGTTCGCAAAGTTATTCAGTCGGACAGTGTCTCGAAAAGCACGATCCGCATAAATTGATTAACAAGTTAAAAATATATGTATGTTCTAAAACAATCAAGTTTTCTTTGTGAGATTAAAGTGTTTTTTATTTGGGTGGAGAAGGGATGAGCGGCAATAATCCTATTTGTTCCTTACACATCTTGCAAGTTGATTATCCCATGTTTTTTTAAGGTAGGATACGGAGCCTGTTGTAAAATTTACCATCCACGCATTTTGAGGGGTATAAGCTTCTTCGTCACTTGTCCAGTATGCTGACCTCTGTTGTCCCACTTCAGGTGGCAAATAGTTGCCGGACTCACATCCGTTACTGCAATTATCGTTATGACATGCATTATAACCTGTGCAACTTGAAGTAACTGTGCAGTTTGCAGTTTCATCACATCCTTTCACAAGTGATTTCAACTCATCGAGGTTAGGGAGTCTCCAGTCAGAAAAACCTTCATAGTCAAGGCTGTCACAAAAATCCATTGCTCCCTGCCATGTCCTTGTTTCAACTGCTCCTGCCTGCCACATAAGACCTGTTGAGGAATCTGTCCAGTAAGGCTCAGGTATCACGACACATTTTTTGTTTTCACACCACTGTCCTTCTTCACAATGAGAATCTTTTGTACATGTTCCAGCAGGTGGTTCGGGTAATGGCTGATCTTCCGGAATATCATCTTCTGTTCCACTTCTTACACATCTTATAAAAGCTTCAATGTTAAGAATATCGGCAGCACTGTTTATGAGTCCTCTTCTGAAATTGAGATACCACTGAGCATTCATTGTTGCACCTGCCGGAGCTGTGTTTGGAGTTGAAGACCAAAATTTATCACAAAGTGTCAGGTTCTCGACCATATAGCAGTCTCCGTTTGACAGCTCTCTGTCTGAAAGATAGCAATCCTCCTCTTCAAGGTATGAAATTCCCGGATCATATTGGTCTGCAAGAGCCTGACAACCCAGACAACTGTTTCCAAATCCAATTGAATTGTCACTGTCTTTATTGCAATCATCCTGATTTGAACATGATTCAGTTGTTGGACAGTGGCCACCTGTCATTGTAGTTGAAACTCCTCTGACAATTGTTCTCAGTTCATCAAGTGTTGGAACTCTCCAGTCATTTGCCCCTGCAAGGAATAAGTTTTCACAGTAAGCCGTAGCATTTGCAATTGATGTTCCAAATCCGCTCATGCTGTTAAACATAGGTGGTTCTTCCCAGATAAGAAGCGTATCGGGATCTGCCCGGAACCCTTCTCCCGTCTTATCAAAACCGACATCATTATCATTATGCTCTTCTTCTTCATTGCCGCTTTCTCCGTTGTTTTCGCTATTTTCACTGTTTTCGGAACATCCGGAGATATCCCAGCCACTGCAATCAGACTTACAGACAGCTATTCCTGAATAGCCGGGTAGAAGTTCACCGCACTCTTTTGCTCCGCCGTCACAAACTTCACCGGGATCAACAATTGAGTTGCCGCATTTTTCTTTTTCTTCTTTTTCATTTTCTTTGGCAGTTTCATTTTTTGATTCTTCTTCATTTTCAAACATTTCGTCAGACTCTTCATTAATGCATCCCGTAAAAACAAGAAAAATTACGATTGCCAAAACAATAAACTCTCTTAAAAAATTTTTCATCAGCCGCCTCCAAACAAAACAAAATAAGAATCAACACGGCTTTTATCTTAACTTTTTATCACCGTCATTCGTCCCAATGCTGAAATAATACCGCAAGTAGTCAAAAAGGAGGTTCGAATCCAGAAAACCAGCTGTATTTGCTGCCATTTAAAGGGAGTTTCGATTCAGAAAAAAAAGTACACAGAAGTAAATTAACTGATTTTAGACCTTTTCCTGTAGTCTTTCGGGGTCATTCCGGTATTTTTTCTAAAACAGTTGTTGAAATGAGATTTACTGTTAAATCCTGCAAGAAAAGCAACTTCAAGAATTGTTTTATTTTTATGAGTTTTGTCTTGCAACATTTTTTTCACCTCTTCTACACGGTATTTATTTATGAAAGAATGGAAATTCTCATTAAGACCGCTGTTAATAACTTGCGAAATTATATGTCTTTGAAGTGAAATTTTTTCTCCGAGAGTTGTTACGGTGAGATCCGGATCAAGATAAG
>SLOD01000033.1 GCA_007132725.1 Candidatus Sumerlaeota bacterium | reverse complement strand
TTGACGAAGATATTGACGAAGATGTTGACGAAGATATTGACGAAGATATTGATGAAGATATTGATGAAGATGTGGATGAAGACTGGGATGAGGATCTTGACGAAGACATAGATGAAGATGTTGACGAAGATATTGACGAAGATGTCGATGATGAGCCAATTGTTTATGAAGATGTGATCGTTGGAGAAGGAACAAGCACACAGTGGACACCTTTGAGCTGCGGGCTTTTTAAATACACAAGGTCAGCTGGAATATATTTAGGAACGGAGATCGACGTATCAGCTTCAATAACAAAAATCGCTTGGTATGCAGAGGCCGCAAACACAACAAACCGCCCGATCAAAATATATTTAAAGGAAACAGTTGATACGGTTCATACTGTTGGCACTTGGGAGAACATGACAGCGGGATCAGAGCTTCTTTTTGATGCTGAAACAACGATTTCAGCAGGTTGGAATGAATTTTTACTATCATCCCCTTTCCTTTACGACAAAAACAAAAATCTTATTGTGATGGTTGAAATGAATAAAGGTTCACTTATAGGAGGAAATTCATATATCAGATACACCTCTTCGGTGTCGCAACATCAGACATGGAACGCAGATTACATCCACACAGGAAATGGAAACATTGACAGTTCCAGACCCAACATCAAACTTTCTTTTGAATAACCACTATATATCACAGTGAATACTCAACCCTGATATCTATGGGGATGTCGCTCAGTTTAGCAAGTGCATCAAGGATATCATTTCCAGGGACTGCATATTTTTTGAGGAATGCTTCAGCTTCTTCAGGTGTTGCTTCTGCTTCGATACGGCAGAGCTCATTAAGGAGAGTTTCAGTTAATTCAATAAGTTTTGTTGAGTCAGTTTCAAAATCACCGTTGTCAAGGACTTTTATTACACCTTGTTCTTTAAACCAGTTGAATTCAAGAACATTTGCGGCACCGTGAGCTTCATGCACTCCAAATCTCATAGACCTGAAAAGTCCGGCAAAGAAACTGTCAAAGATCTTTTCTTTCCCAAATTGAGGAATTCCGTATTGTCCGCCAAGTTTAAGGAGAATATAGAGTCCTCCTATATCAGCCTTTGCTTCTTCTATTGCAGTATAATGTTTTCCAAGCGACTTTGAAACAGCTACACCGTTTGCTCTGTAAGCAGGCCCAAGACCGTGACTCACTTCATGCATAAGTACAAAATAGAAATAAGGATCAAATTCAGCTTTGATGCGGCCGTGAGATATTTTGTCAGCTATTTTCATTGTTGCGTTGTTGAATTTTGCCTGCATCATATTGTAGATCATGACCTGTTTCCAACCAACATTTCCCCTTACCCATGCATCATTAGGGAGATTAAAAGCACTCGCCATGATGCCTTGAGCTGCTTCACCGCTTGAATATATCTGATGAACCACTATCATCGGAGCAATTTTTCCAACCGCTGCTTTTGAACCTGCCGGAACAGGAAATATCTTTGCGATGTTTTGAAGATTGTCTTCAACCTCCTTAAGCCTGTTGCCTTTTTCGTGGTCAACAACCATAAGGAAAGCTTCATAAGTGGCTTTAATACCCATAAAAGCATCAGCATACACTTCATAAGGCCCGATAACAAGGTCTATCGGAGCATCTTTCATTTTCACCCACAATGCATCAGAATCTCTGTAGTTTCCGGAAACAAGACCTTCTGCTCTGGAAATAAGGTATTCCTTCAGTATTTTATTTTCCACTTTTTCTGCCGCATTTTCAAGATGTTCAAATGCTTCAGCCAGTTCATCGGCAAAATAAACGTGGTAAGGGACAGCTTTCAATTTATTTTCATCCCTGACAATAACTGAATAATGATCTGTGGCGACAGCTTTTTCTTCTTCACTCATATCTGAAAGAGCATTTTCCCACTCTTCCTTAGTCAGATCTTCAGGATAAAAAGCACATCCTGCCGGTCTGTCCTTGAATTCAGGATAAACTGACTTAAAATCTTCAAGTTGACTCCAGGGACCTTTAAAAAGTTTCCAGAATTCTTTTTTTTCATTGTCATTTCCACTCATTACTTCTGTATAGGTCTTAGGGAGATCTTTTTTCTGCTGCTGTAAAAAAATAGTTGTCATAACATCCATTGCTTTTTTCAAATGAGGTAATGCGTTTTTAACATCCTCCGAAAGAGTTGAGTAATCATAACTGATATCAACCTTTTTAAATTTACTGACAGCTTCGTTTACTTTTGACATTTTTTCCTCCGCTTAAAAATTAAAAGAGCATCAAAAGTTTATCAGCAGATAAATTTAAGTCAAATTCAAAAAATAGAGCGATCACTTTTTGACATTTATATTTTTAAATGCTATTTTCGGTAAGCAACTTAATCTATTGGGAGAGGTGCTATGAAATTAAACACATTAAGCATGGTATTTGCCATACTTGTCTTAACAGCCTGCCCTTCAAGGAAAAAAACTGATGTGGAAGAAAACATTTTTAATAGAGGAGAAAGGATTAAAACAGGCTTTGTGTGGGAAAAATCAGAAGTTTCTTTTGATGAAATTATTGCAGACAGACAACTGGTCAAAGTTTTTAAAGATGATTTTAACAGAGAAGAACTTGGAGAAAACTATACTGTTCAAGGTGGTGACTGGAAAATAGTTGACGGAAAAGTTGTAAGTAAAAAAGCAGAGAACAGGAATCTTGTTTTATCAGGCTTTGATTTGCCTCAAAACGGTGTGGTAAAACTTAAAATGAAAAGCATGAGCGATTTCGTTGATATAAAGTTCAATGTTTGGGGTGACGGAGGTGTTCACGATCACGGGGATGGATATTCGTTTATTCTTGGAGGTTGGAAAAACAGAGTGTCTGTTATTTCTAAACAGCATGAACATGAAAAAAATAGATTTGAAGACAGAAAAACAAGACTTGAGCCAAACAAAGATTATCATGTGAAAGTTGTGAGAAAAGGAAAGGAAATATACTGGTTTGTCAATGACTCTCTTTTTCTGGTCTACTATGATGAATCTCCATTGAGAACGGAAAACGGTTTTAACAAATTTTCTTTCGGGAACTGGAGATCACATGTGAAATTTGATGATCTTGAAATATATGAATTCAGTGGAGAATAGAATGTTCATAGCTGTTGAAGGAATTGATGGAAGCGGAAAAAGTACCACGATCAAAGAACTTGAAAAATACCTGACAAATAAAGGGCATGATCTTTTCCTTACGGCGGAACCTACAAGTATGGATAGCGGAAAACAGATAAGGGAAGTTCTGGCACAAAAAGACAAAGGATCTCCCCTCGTACACGAAATGCTCGCACTAATGTTCGCTTCAGACAGACTCAATCATCTCAGGGAACAAATATGGCCTGCCCTTCAGCAGAAAAAAACGGTTGTTACCGACAGGTATCTTTTCAGTTCAATAGCTTACCAGTCAACGAGGGTCAACTATGAGTGGATAAAAGGGATAAACAGATTTGCAATGCTGCCAGACATCCTTGTTTATATTGAGGTTTCTATAGACAATGCTCTTGATAGACTTGATATTTTCAGGCATAAAAAAGAGCTTTATGAAACAAGAGAATTTCTTGAGCAGATAAGTGCAAATTATAAAAAAGTGATATCGGAATTTGAAGGTATGATGAAAGTTGTCTGTCTCGATGGCAATGTTGATATGGATGAAATATACCGTGACATAGAAAAAAAGTTCGAAGGAGTGATCTGATGATAAAAGCTGTGAAAGGAATGAACGATCTTTATGGAAAGGATGCTTACCGTTGGGGAAGAATGGAAGAAGATATAAAAATGATCGTTCAAACTGCCAACTATACTGAGTTCAGGACACCGATAGTAGAAGAGATAGCTCTTTTCAAAAGAGGTGTAGGCGAAACTACAGATGTAGTCCAAAAAGAAATGTATGATTTTCTTGATAAAAAAGGTCGCCATATAGCAATGAGACCTGAAGGAACGGCAAGTGTTGTGAGAGCTTTCATTGAACATGGGATATCTGTCAATGAGCCGTCACCTTTTAAACTTTTCTACATCGGGCCTTTTTTTCGTTACGAAAAACCTCAGAAAGGTCGTTACCGACAATTCCATCAACTTGGGATAGAGATATTCGGTGATGATACTCCGCAGATGGATGCAGAAATGATATTTACAGCGTGCAGAGTTCTTGATCATTTTAAAATTGATTATGAAGTCCATATAAATTCAATAGGTTGCAATGAATGCCGCCCTGTTTACAAAGAGAAGCTGATTGAATATTTCTCTTCAAAAAAAGATAAACTGTGTGAAGATTGCTGTAAAAGGATCAAAACAAATCCTTTGAGGCTTCTTGACTGTAAATCATGCAATATGAAAATGGAGTATCAGAAAGTTCCTGTGATGATAGACCATCTTTGCGGAGTTTGTAGTGATCACTTTGAAAAGTTAAAGAAATCGCTAAGAATATTTCATGTTGATCCGGTAATAGATCCTTACATAGTGAGAGGACTTGATTACTATACCCGCACCGCTTTTGAAATAGTTGCAGATACTGGTGGTTCTCAAAATGCAGTAGCAGGAGGTGGAAGATATGACAACCTCGTTTCCGATATCGGAGGTCCTGATACCCCTGCGACAGGATTTGCCATGGGGCTTGAAAGACTTTTTGATATGGTACCGGAAGACTTTTACCAGACACCTATGGTTTTTGCAGGGTATGTACTTTGTGAAGAGGCAGTTGACGACCTGGTTCATTTCGCTAAGCACATGTCTCACCATCCGGTAACATTTTTTGCCGATTATAGACCGAAAAAAATAAAAAAAGCTCTCCAAAAAGCAGATAAAGCTCAAATATCTTTCGTATTTATATTTGGTGAAAATGAAGCGAAAAATAAAACTGTTCTGATGAAAAATATGACAACAGGTGAACAAAAAACATATGGGCAGCACGAAGTCATGCTGATAGTCAGAGAATTAATGGATGCTTCAGCAGAGTTTTACAGTAAAAAATGAAAAAATTTGTAAGTATGCTATAAATCTTTTGCATTTTATATCTTAATCATTATTATTTTTTTAAGTAGATGAATTACTCAAGGTGGTGATTGCTGTGAGTCAATGGTATCAGGTTGTTGTAACCAGAGATTATCCAATTGAAAAATTTTTTGATACTGACGGTTTTGTGGGAAGTGTTGAAAGAGAAAAAGCCATCATTCTTTATTTTGAAAAAAAAGATGAAGTTCTTGCAAAACTCAAAGGCCTTGAATTTTCCGTTATTTCAGAAGGAGACTGGGTAGAAAATTGGCGTGAGTGTTTTAAACCTGTAAAGGTTGGTGCTTTTACAATCGTTCCTCCGTGGAAAAAAGATTCCGGCAACCTTGTTATAAATCCTGCCAGAGGCTTTGGTACAGGCCACCATGAAACAACCCGTATAGTGCTCAATATTTTACAGGAGTGTTTGAAAAATGATGAAACCGTAAATACTATGCTTGATGTGGGAACAGGGTCGGGAATACTTTCAATAGCTGCTTCGAAAGTCAGGCCGAAACTGGATATAACAGCAATTGACAATGACGGGGATGCCATAGAGAATGCTTTTGAGAACCTTGTTTTGAACGATCTTGTAGATAAAGTAACTTTATCCGGGGATCCTGTATTTAAACATGAACGACCTTTTGATCTGGTCGCAGCCAATATAATTTCATCAGTTTTGATAGCTATGAGCGATGATCTTAAGAGGTTATCTGCAAAGTGGCTTGTTCTTTCAGGGATACTTAAATCAGAGGCAGAGACATTTTTTAAAAGGATGGAGCTTGATGAGTTTGAGGTTGTTTCTTTAGTAGAAAAAAATGAATGGTTAGGCTATTTATTGAGAAGGAGAAAAAATGGTTGACAAAAAACAAACGGAAACACTGACCGAAACCAAGGTGATCGACACAACAAAAAGGGACGATCTCAGTTTTTTGGGGGACCGGTTCATTCTTCTTGAAATATATGGTCAGAATTTGGGAAAAAGGAGGGATATTATTGATGACTGTATTGTTATAGGCAGAGATGAGGAGTGTGATATTTCAGTTGATGATCCGAGCGTTTCAAGAAAACACATGAAAATTTTTAAAGAATCAAGAATGTTTTTTATTGAAGACCTTGGGAGTACCAACAAAACCTATGTGAACGATGAAATGGTCACTGGAGCAAGAAGGCTTGAGAATGGTGACCGTGTTAAAATGGGCAACACCATCTTTAAATTTATTTCAAGTAAAGATATGGAAGCAGAATACTATGATCAGCTTTACCAGTTTTCTATCAGAGACGGACTTACCGGGCTTTATAACCGTAAGTCTTTTGATGATAAACTTGAAAGTGAATTCTCAAGATGTAAAAGATATGGACACAGTATGTCTCTTGCTATGATAGACCTCGACCATTTTAAACAGGTGAACGATACTTTTGGACATTTGGCCGGAGATGCGGTTCTTACAAATCTTGCAAAGCTTTTTGGCAGATATTTCAGAAGTGTAGATTTCATAGCAAGGTATGGGGGAGAAGAATTTGTAGTTATTTTGCCTGAAACTCCTCTTACAGGAGCGGTGCTTACCTGTGAGCGGATCAGAATGGCGGTAGCAAAAAATGAAGTTTATGTAAATCAGCATACGATAAGAATCACAATAAGTGCAGGAATTGCTGAATACTCTCCTGAAATGAAGTCCCCTGAAGATATAATCGCCGCTGCAGATATAAAGCTGTATGAGGCAAAGAACAACGGCAGGAACAGGGTCGAATCGTAATGAAGGATATTTTCAAAAAATTCCTTCGTATTCAGTTTATAAAATTTTGCATTGTAGGCGGTCTTGGATTTGTTACCGATATGGCCGTTTTTACTATCCTTAAAAACTTGTTGCAAGCAGAATCAAAACTTTTGCTGAATATCATTCCTCTTTTTGGATATATTGCCGCTGTCACGCAGAACTATCTGATAAATCATTTCTGGACATTCGGTGATCAGACAAAAAAAATATCTCCCTCAAAAAAAGCTTATGCGATATTCTTTGCTGTCAGCTTAACAGCTTTAATGCCTAGATACATCGTGTACAACTATATTTTAAGCTCTTTTGGAAAAAGCGGTCTCTATCCTGAATTTGCGAATTTTGTAGGAATAGTTGCCGCCACAGTTTTTAATTTTATTGGCAGCAAATATTTTGTTTTTGTGAAAAAAGAAAAATGATTTTCTATAAATATGAAGCCCTTGGAAATGACTTCATAATTACTTGTGATGTATCTGTCTCTTCAGAACAAGTTATAAGCATGTGCAATAGAAACTTCGGTATAGGTGCAGACGGGATACTCATTCACTATGATACTCCTGATGCCGATGCCGGAATGAGAATAATAAACAGTGACGGTTCTGTTCCGGAAATGTGTGGTAACGGACTTCGGTGTTTTGCTTCATATCTTATTTTAGAACAGGGTGTCAGGTCAAACCCCGTCAAAATAAAAACAGACACAGGTCTCCTTAATGTCATGTGGTCAAAAAAAGAAAATGGAGCTATTGAAGTTGAGGCAAATCTGGGAGAAGCTAAATTTCTTGGAGAAAAAGTAATTGAGTCAAAAGAAAAAAAACTTCACCTTTTCGGAGTATCAATGGGGAATCCCCACATTGTTGTTACTTCTGATAATGATATTGAGGTTAAAGATGCCCAAAAATTTGCTCTTCAATTTCAGGAAAATAACTTTCTTGGCATTACGGTAAATGTTGAAGTCTTAACGAAACTTGATGTGAGCAAAAAAAAGCTTTCTCTTATCGTAAATGAGCGTGGTTCGGGATTTACTCTCGGTTGCGGAACGGGAGGTGCGGCAACAGTTTACGCCGTTGAAAAGAAAACCGGCACTTCAGGATTTGACTGGAGCGTTGTCTTTCCAGGAGGCATGGCTCAATACAAGATATTGCGGGACGGAAAAATAGTTATGACCGGCATTCCAAACAGAGTTTTTAAAGGGATCATTTAAAAATGCAGGAAGAACAGAAAACAGATATGGATGAAGTTTCTCAAAGCGGAACTGTGACACTTCAGGATTACACTTCAGCTGTTGACAGACAGGATCAGGACACTTCCAGCATATACAAAGGAAAGCCGCTAAAACTTTATCTTAAATTTTTAGCAGACTTGGCTCCATACTCTAAAACAGGAAAAGATATAGAGCCTTATCTGGAAGATATTATTAAGATTTTAATAGGAGCCAAAAGATACTTCGATCTTTCAACGATATTTACTTTTTTAAGGAATCACTACGATCTTGGAACTGAAACTGGAAACATCTATCCATTGATGAAAAAGGTTTTATCTGCTCATGTAAATGATCTTTTTACCAAATCTCTCACTTATTCAAGCAGTGAATTGAATAATATGTTTGCAGATATTCTTGGAAAGGATCACGCCCTTCTTATGGAGCTGGTAAGCTATATTTTTAGAAAATACAGTCTTTTTAATGCAAAGTTGTCTGAAAATATTTATCGAAAGCTTATAGAGATTTCCGATAGCGATATAAAAAGCTTCATTGATCATTCAGACACTAGATTTCTCGCTTTTTATCTGTCAACTATTCCCAAACTGCCTTATACCCCGTCACACCATATTTCTGCATGGACTATTTTAATATTGTCTCAATCAACTAATTCCAAATATACCTCAAAAATAATAGAAGCTATGAAAGAGCATCCTTCTGTTGACATTTTATTGATATTTATTCTTGCTCCGAGAGAAAATGAGAGGGCTGAAGCGATGGCTCTTTTGAAAGATTGTGTTGATATGGGAATGATGGAAAGCGAAAACTATATAAAAGCTTCGGCATATTTTATTGAAAAAGCTTTAAGCGGAGAGTTTTTTGATTTTCATGCTATACCTGGAGCTCAAAAAGAAATATTTTCCTTATTGATATATATGTCCGGAAGCAGTGAACTTAAGACCCTTGTTGTAAGGATGATCAGGGAACCCAATGTTCATAACGATCCTAAAATAACTGAAACAAAAAGAATATTTATAGTACTGTTGAGCAAACTTTTTTCAAAAGATCCTGAAACTATAGTTACTTTGACTCAAATGTTGAAAGATGACGCTATTGAAAAAAGTATCAGGGAGATAATAAGCAAATCTGTTGAAAAAATTAAGAGCAAGCTCAAATCTTGATCATTTTTACTATAAAGATAGTCAAAAAAGAAAATAGATCATAAAAACATGAAGGAGTGGAATATACTATTGAACAATGATGGATGTATAGAAGATGCATTATCGAAAAATATATGGCAAGAGATATTCCCATAAAAAAACCGCTGAAAAAGAAAAGGTCTTTAAGACTTTTTTTAACAAAAAACACTGACAAAAGAATAAATATATAAGCATTGGCAGTGAGATAACAAACCGGAGTCGCTCCTAAAGTGGGGCAGTAACCTCGAATACCGATATCTTTGTAAACAAGAAACAGCGAAATAAAAAGTCCTGAAAAAACAACAGGAATGATAAATTTTTCTCTTAAAGGTATCGGCGGATCAAAAAATTTTCTCAAAAAAAGCTCCATTTTTCAATTAATGCGTACCAGGAAGGAAGGGTAAATAGAGAGATGATCGTTGAAAAAGTAAGGATACCGCTTATAACCTCTTTCTCGGAATCTATAAAGTCGGCAAAAAAAGGAGAAATGGCTGCAGAAGGCATAACCGACTGAAGGAGAATAACTTTTTTTGTAAGAGGATCGGTAGCATAAAAAACAGATACAATAAAAGTAGCCGCCAATCCTGCTGTGATCCCAAGTCCCAGCCTTAAAACTGTGCCTGATATTACAGCTTTCAGGTACTCCTTTTTCATAAACAATGAAAATGAAAGCCCCACACTGAAAAGTATGGCGGGAATTGTAATAGATGCAAAAGATTCAATGCTTCTGTTAAGCCATAAAGGTATTACTATTCCTTTGACATTCATATAAAGGGCTGCAATGACAGTTAAAATAGGTAAAGCGGCATTATTTAACAGAGCTTTGCCTATGGTTTTAAAAAAACTTCTATTAATCCCTTCTCCAGATAAAAAAGAAATGAGCAGTAATCCGGAGAAAAGAAAAACAGGCCAGAAAAAAACTGTAAAAAAGAGAGCTCTTGTAAAGCCGTCATCTCCATAAAAGTAAAAAAGAACCCCCCAGCCTAAATATCCGTAATTCCCCATAAAAGTGGCAAGACAGAAACTGTTTTTGATCTTTTTGTCTTTGGAGACAAATTTTTTTGAGAAGTATACCGTCGTTACATAGATCAAGGTAACTATAAAAAAAGCGGAAGAAGCCGGCAATAGCTGAGAAATGTCGCTTACATTAACAGAATACAAGTTTCTGAAAATAATGAAAGGAACAGTTACTTTTACAACGAATTTTCTTATAGTTCCGATTTCTTCTTCTTTGAAAATGTTAAGCTGTTTAAAAAACCAGCCAAGAAAAATAGGAAAGTTTATAACAAGTACAAGTTCGCCGATACTCATATCCTCTCCTTCAAAAAAGATAAAAACAGTCTAAACTAAAGTTTCGATCTGTCAATTTATGAAAAATTTAAAATTTAAATCTTTTGACATTATCTCATGGTGCAGCTATAAATTTATCAGTTTTTTTAAGGAGGTTACCATGAAGTTTTTTGGCATTCTTTTTTTATTTACCTTTATTTTTTCTTCGTGTTTGAAAGATGAAGACATTATATGTTTTTATAATTCAGACTGTCCCGAAGGAAAAGTGTGTGATCTGAATACAGGAGAATGTGTTCCGGAAGATAAAGGTAATACTGGAAATACAGGAAATACAGGAGACACGGGCAACACAGGAAACACAGGAAACACAGGAAACACAGGAAACACGGGCAACACAGGAAACACCGGGAACACAGGAAACACTGGAAACACAGGAAACACGGGTAATACTGGTGAAGATATGTCTCCTCCTTCTATTGTATCTGTGTCGCCTGAAGAGAACGAAAAAGATGTTCCTCTCGATAAGTCTCTTGAAATTCTTTTTTCAAAACCGCTCGACTGTGCAACAATTACAGCAGAAGATGTCGTTCTGATTGATGATATTTCAATAACTGTAACTTGCAATGATGATGATCCGCTTATTACCTATGAGAGAACATGGGACAGTGATGCCAGATACAAAGTGACTGTCAGAGGTGCCGTGGTCAAAGATATGGACGGCAGGGTAATGCAGCAGGCAAAAAACTGGTATTTTGAGACTGTTGATCTTACTCCTCCTTTTGTTGTTGAAGAAGAAACTGCCCCGATCGGACAAAATGTAAGGCCTGATAAAAAAATTAAACTTGTTTTCAGTGAACCGGTAAAAAAAGAAACTGTGAAAATTAAACTTAATGAAGCAGAGGTCGAGGAAGTTCCTGAAGTAACTGAAAGCGGATCTGTTTTTGAATGGGAGGTGTCTCTTGAACTTAACACAGAATATACTGTAAAACTGCTTGAAGGAGTTGAAGATAAAGCTGGAAACGAGATGGAAGGTGGCTATGAATGGTCATTTAAAACAGTGGTTTATCCAATTTATCCGATAATTAATTTCAGAAAGATGATCGTGCCTCTCCCGGAAGAACCTTTGTGTGACGGATCTGAATACGCTTTCAACAATACTCATAATTTTCAGATCACTGTAAAGCCGACGGAAATACAACCAGTTGGTAGCATAACATGCAACGAGTCTGAAAAAACTGTTATTTTTATTCCGGAAGAACCTTTTTTGCAGGACAAAGAATATTCAATCCTGATAAAGGGACATTCAAGATATGCAGATGCAACATATCTGGGAGAAATTGATTTTACTACAGATTTTAAATTTGAGATGATAATTGACGATGATTTTGAGGGAAATACAGATAACTGGACACTTCAAAACAATTGGCAGATCGGAGTCCCAAATTATGATGAATGGGGATGCACAATAAATACAGCTCATAGTGGAAGTAATGTTCTTGCTACAGGTTTAACAACGGATCATTTGATAAACACCACATATTCTGCTAGAAACGGTGCCGGTTTTGTTTTTGAGGAATACGATCAGCTTTATATTGAGTTTTATGCTTTTGTCAGATTTAATGTCGGAACAACCAGATCTTATAATGGGATGATGACAAGGATCATGGAAGGTTCCAACATTAAAATTCATTCTGTACCTCTAGAGGTGGAGGAGGGCAAAGATCTTTTTGGAGACTACTATATAGGTTCAAATCCGGAACCTCATCAAGCTGTAAGGGGCAAAAGTGACAACAACACTTACTCTTTATTTCAAGGCAGAGTTGATCTTCCTGAACCGGGGAGCAATTTTTCATTAATGTTTGTTCTGCATGCCGGTGGAGTCCAGGAATGGGCGGGAGTCTATATAGACGATGTAAAACTTTATAAAACTATTCTGTACTGAACTGTTTTTTGGGGAGGAAAAAAATGATAGTCGTAACAGGTGCTTCCGGACATGTTGGAAATAATCTTGTAAGGGAGCTGAATCGCCGGGGAATAAAACCCAGAGTAATTATAAGGAACATTGAAAATGCAGAAAAAGCCCTTGCCGGCCTCGAATGCGAATGGTTTCACGGGGATGTGACCGATCGTAATTCAATAATGGAAGCATTTGAAGGAGCAGAACTTGTATATCACTGTGCTGCATGGATATCTATAACTCCCGGAATGTATAAAAAGCTTCGCAAAACAAATGTGGGAGGAGTTGCAAATGTCCTTGATTCCTGCAGAAAAAACAATGTTAAACGGCTCTTATATGTAAGTTCCATAGAAGCGCTTGGAGACCCCGGAGAGGGCGTTATTGCTACAGAAGAAATGGGATTCAATCCGGACAAAGCCATGCTTGAATACGGCGTAACTAAAGCGGAAGCGGCTTTGCTTGTTCAGGAGGCAGCCAATGAAGGAATGGATGTTGTTACAGTGTGTCCTGTAGGAATTATCGGTCCTTACGATTTCAAACCGTCACAAATGGGTAATATGATGCTTGACTTCAAAAGAGGAAAACTTCCTGC
>SLOD01000176.1 GCA_007132725.1 Candidatus Sumerlaeota bacterium | reverse complement strand
TAGTTGTCATCGCTTGCGATCTCAACTTCTATAGGATTTCCCGCAGTAAAAAGATTTGCCTGAAAAGTTGCTGACCTTGCTTCAGGAACCGGACCTGTAAGCTCTCTCCATCTATTGACCATTTCTGTCGTTGAAAAATCTCTCTTTTCCGAAGAGACAAGTTCGATGCTTATCTGGGCAATTGAAGGGTCGTCAAAAAGGGCGGCTCTTCCCCCGGGACCCCCTTCATTTGCAGGCTGGGCACCTATAATTGTAAATGTGTTCTTAAAAAGTATCCCTTTAAACTCAGGATATTTCTCAACATATTCTTCATACAGTTTCAAAGAAGCTTCTTCGGCCCTTTTAACCACTTTTTCCGTTTGTTCTATTGATGTTCCGGGCGGCATTTCAATAAGAGCTATCATGTTGTCAGATTCAACTGTGGGAAAAAAATCAAACCCTATTATTCCGCTTGTGATAAGACCGATAGAAAAGAAAAAGACAAAAATATTCAAAGAAATTGTTATGTATCTGTTGGAAACAGCTTTTGTAAGAAAGGGGGCAAACTTGTTTTTCACAAATTTCTCAAGCATTTTTGCTGAATATTTGCTCAGTCTGCACAGAAAAGAGACACAAGCTCCGGGAGTTGTACTTTTTACTGAAGCAAGGTGTGCAGGGAGTATAAAGAGAGATTCAATAAGACTGAAAAGGATGACCGCAATTACAACAACGGGGACATTACTCATTACTCTGCCGATAGCTCCTTCAAGGAAAAGGAGGGGACCAAAAGCGGCAACTGTTGTTAAAACTGCAAAAACTACAGGAACAGCAACACGGATGCTCCCTTTTTTGGATGCTTCAAGCGGTGGAGTGCCCGATTCTCTTTCGCTGAATACATTTTCCCCTACAACTATGGCATCATCAACGACGATACCGAGCACCAGAATGAAAGCAAAAAGAGATATTACATTTATGCTTGTTCCAGTGTATATCATTATTGAAAAAGCACCTAAGAACGAAATAACGATGCCTGCCGCAACCCAGAAAGCGAGTCTTACATCAAGAAAAAGGGCAAGAGCTATCAACACAAGGATGAATCCCATTATCGCATTTTTTATAAGAAGTTGGATCCTCTCTTTAAGTATCACCGTTCTGTCATCCCAGGGAGCGACTGATATTCCAGCCGGAAGTGCCTGCTCTTTTTCTGCGATATATTTTTTTACAGTTTCAGCAACTTCTGTTGCTTTTTGATCTCCCACTCTGAAAACTTTTATAAGTGCTGCAGGCTTGGAATTAAAAAATGTTACAAGGTCTGATTGTTCAAATCCGTCAGTAACTGTTGCAACATCTCCGATCTTGAGAGTTGTTCCGTCAAAAGTGCTTCTTAATACAATATCTCTGTATGCATCGGCAGTTTTTGCAAGATTGCTTGTTCTAAGGAGAATTTCTCCCGATTCGGTGTTGAGCTTTCCTCCGGGCATATCAATGCTTCCGGCTTTAAGGCTGTTTGATATTTCCGATATGGTAAGCCCCAGTTCTCTCAATTTATCTTCAGAAACTTCTATTGAAAATTCGTAGTTTTTAACACCTTTGACATCAACCTGAGTTATCCCTTCGAACTTGAGCAGATCTTCTCTTATTTCATCGCTGACTATTTTAAGGGTCCTTTCATCGGTATCACCGTAAATTCCAAGCTGGATAACTTCAACCCGGACAAGACCTTCTTTTATTACAGGTCTTTCCGCATCTCGTGGAAAAGTGGTAATTCTGTCAACTTCCGCTTTAATTTTATCCCGAACCTCTTTTATGTCTGCACCGAATTCGGTCTGGATCGTAACAACGCCGACACCTTCAAAAGCAACGGAAGTAACCCTTTCAACTCCTTCAATTCCTGAAACTGCTTCTTCTATTTTTATGCAGATAGTCTCTTCAATATCTGCCGGAGATGCTCCGCGATACTGTACTTCAACAGTTACAAAATCGAGTGGAAGCTCAGGAAATACTTCCTGTTTTACATTAACGACAGAAATGATACCTGTAACGATGATAAATATCATAAGGAGATTTGCAGCTACATGATTTTCTGCCATCCATGCTATTGCAGATCTCATCAGATTTCCTCCCCTATCACCTTCATTCCGTTTACAGGGTTACTCAAAGGGGAAACCACAACGCTCTCATTTTCTTTCAACCCCCCTGTTATGACAGCGTTTCCGCCAATAAATCCTGATATTTCCACTTTTCTTATTTCAAGCAGACCTTCTTTTTCAATGTAAAGACTTTTGTCATGGATATGTTTCCCGGGTATCAGAAAACTGTTTTTAATTTCAACTCCTTCCATTTTTACCTGAACGAACATATTTGGAATAAGAGGAGGATTGTCTGTTTTATAAGGGTCAGGAACTTCAATGATTATGCGTGGAAGTCTGTTCCTTTCATCAAGCTGTGCCGCAACTCTTTTTACTTTTCCAGTCCACTCGCTTTCCTTGCCTGAAAAAAATCCTGAAACTTTGGCAACTGGCGGTTTTTTGCTGTTAAGATCAAGCCACTGCAATCTATTATCTTCAATTGAAACAACAACCTCCATAACTTCCTGGCTATAGATGGCGGCAAGTGTTGTCCCTGCTCCCACAAATTGACCTCTCCCTGTAAAACGGGTGGTCACTCTTCCGGTAAAAGGGGCACGGATGACAGTCCTTTCAAGGTTAAGTTCAGCAAGTCTCAAAGATGCAACAGCCGCTTCAAGAGCCGATCTTGCAGATTCAAGCTGAGGTGTTCTAAGAACAAGGTCAGAAGGAGCAGCTCCGCTGTTTTTATTAAATGATTCCCACTCTTTTCTTGCAAGTTCAGATTCGGCTTCTTCTTTTGCAAGAGCGAGTTCCTGTCTTTTGACTTCTGCTTTGGCACTTTGCACTCTAAGCTCGTATTCCCTTCGATCTATTCGAAAAAGCACTTCCCCTTTTTTGAAAAAACCTCCCTCTTTCATGTTTGAAGAGACAGCGGTAATTGTGCCACCCACTTGAGAAACAAGGTTTATCGACAAAGATGAGCGGACAACTCCTGACCCTTCCACATCCATTTTTATATTTTGAGGTAAGTACGAGGTCGTTTTAACGATAGGAAGTAGAATTTCTCTCTCTTCTTTTTCGGGTTTGGGTCGCAGCATTGTCATAAAAATAAGGAGAAAAAGACCCGCCAAAACAATAAGTAAAGGCAAAAATTTCTTTAAAATCTTCATCATTTATTCCTCAGATCGATTATATTTTTCATCATTCTGTCAAGGTACTCACCCAAAACTTCTCTTTCTTCCACTGAAAAGCCTTTGAACACTTTGTCCGACCATGATAGAAGCACTCTCTTAACTTCAGGGATAAGGCTTCGCCCTTTTTCAGTAAAAAAAACTCTGTTACACCTTTTGTCGGTTTGGCACTTTTTTCTTATTATAAAACCATTTTCTTCAAGTTTTT
>SLOD01000131.1 GCA_007132725.1 Candidatus Sumerlaeota bacterium | reverse complement strand
GTGATGTCTCCGAATATTATTGACCATGCTCCGAAACCGCTGTAAGCCATAAATATCATCACCGTTGCTGCGAATGACATTGCAGTATTATCAATGATAGCCAGTTTTTTGAATTCCAGATTTTTGACAAGCAGGTTCCGGGGAACAAGATTAAGAGCATAGATTATCAGGACGATACCGTAAACTCTAATAAGCGATGTTAGTTCCTCAACTTCATAAAAATATGAAAGCAGGGGGGCTCCAAAGAAAAGTAAAGGGTACAAAAGGAAACTGATAAAAAAAGAAAGCCAGAAAAGGGCAGAAATATGATCTTTTTTTATATCTTTTTTTTGAACAAGAGCAACCCCAAGCCCCATTTCATTGATGCTTTCAGTAATTGCAAAAACTGCAAGAACAATGTTTGCAACACCAAACTGCTCTTTGCTTATAACCTTAATAACAACCAGGATCGCGGCTGTGAAAAGAAGCTTCGCCCCTGCGTTTCCAACCATTGAAAATGCAAATGCTTTAGCAACAATTTTTTTTAGACCTTTTTCCAGAGTCAAAACTTTCTCCAATAACTTGTTGAATAATACAAAATGAGTCTATTAAGTCAACGGAGATTTTTACTTTTTGGAAAATTCAGGTATTATCTGCAGGCATTTTTTGTTTTTGTTGAAAAGGAGGATGGTAATGGCTAGCTCAAAAGTGGCTAAAGTTTTTATGATTTTTATCTTTGTCTTTATGTTTTTAAATGCAGTTTGGGCAGAAGAGTCAGAAGAGACAGTCAAAGAGGATGATGCACCTAAACACCACTTTATCTTTGTCAAACCGAGACTTCTTGCCAGTTTCACAGACAGCCGGTCTGTTCCGGGAAGAACTGATGGAATGTATTTCAGGACAGATTTGGATCTGCTTGCTAATTACAATTACAAAAAAGATAAACATGAATTTCTTAATGAACTTGTTTGGAAAGAGGGGGTTAGCCTTTCTCCTATGTATGATGGTTTTATTATCTCTGCTGATAAATTCAAGTTTGATACCAGATACAACTTCATGTTCAATAAAATTGGTGGTTACTTTGTAAAAGCAGGGTTTGAAACACATTTTCTTCCCGGATACGACTACCAGACGGAAGAAGTGACATACCTTGTTGATGGCGACAGAAGGGTAACTGCAAAAAAATATAAGCTGACATCCCCGGGATACCCTTTTTATCTTCATCAGGCTACGGGGCTCCTTTACCGTCCAATTGAAGATGAGATCAAAAGTCTTGAGTTTACCGGAGGTGTTGCGGCAAGACAGGTGTTTGTCAAAGATTCTCTGAAAGTTGCCGAAGATGATACCACTTCGGAAAGAGATCTGAAAACAATGACAGATATCTACGAAGTGGGTGGAGAGGTTACAGTAAGATATAAAGGAAGTCTGGAAAACAATAAAATAAAATATGATGCCAGACTGAAAGCTTTTATGCCTTTTTATACAAAAGACAGAAAAGAAAATGATCTTTCATGGGGGGATGTTTTTCAACTGGAAGGTGATCTCAAGATAGATTTCAATATTAATCAATACATTGCTTTTAATTATGAATTTTCAGTAAAAAGAGATTTTGCAATAGTAAGGGATTGGCAGATAACAAATTCTCTGAACCTTGCTATTTTTTATGAATTTGAGAAAAAGATGTAGGTTTTCTATAGAATGAATTTACAGGAAAATATTATACTGGAAGCAACTTTTAATTTTAAACTTTGTTTTAATGTATGACGGCAATTTGATTGCTGGTTGAATATTTACGGAACCACAACATGAATGGGGGAAAATGAAAGTTTTTGTAGTTTTAGTGATGTTGGTTATGTTTCTTTTTCCAAGCTGTAGCGAAAATGTTCATGGGCATAATAATGATTCCGATGTTGAGCAAGGAGATGATTCCGAGATGTCTGAAGATGATGTTTTGTCAGTTTTGGGAGAGCTTACTTTGAATCCTTCTGGAAACATTCCTCTTTCTGCAGAAATTGAGCTGTATGTTAAAGAAAATGTATCGGAAGTTGAAGTTGAAGTGGCAGATGTTTCTGAGTCAAAACCTCCGTTTTTAAGAAAATATAATGTGGGTTCTTCAGACTCGGAAACTGTTAACATACCTGTTTTGGGGCTCTTTCCTGACCATATTAACAGTGTTGTTGTCAGGGTTTATGACAGTAAGGGGAACCTGGTAGAAGAGGAAAAATTCAAGATAGAAACAGGTGCTCTTCCCCATGACTTTCCCCAAATTGAAATGTCTGGGAAAATAGATAGCGGTTGGACAATAGTTAATTATCTAAGAACTCCGAGGTCAAGACCGGAAATGAATGCTATAGCTGTTGATGAACTTGGAAGGATAAGGTGGTACACCGATATGCCTTATCCCGCTGTGTTTCCGATAAGATTGAATAACGGGTATATTTACCTTTCCGACGGTGCTGACATTATGTATAAATATGACTTCATGGGATTTCAAAAAGAAAAATGGGATGTTTCTGAATTCGGCTATACGGAAATTCATCATGATATATTTATTAAAGATGATGAAAATATACTTGTGGGTGTAAGTAAAAATGACGGGGAATGGAGCTATGACTGGATGATAGAGATAGATCCTGTAAGAAATAGTCTCAGAGGAACTTGGGACCTTAAAACCATTTTTCCTGATGTATGTGATCTTTACAACGACATTCCATTTACTGAACCGGGAAACTCTGCTGGTGGAGCAAATGCACCGATACATCACAATGCAATTTGGTATGACCCGGAAGATAATTCGATCCTTCTTTCTTCTCAAAGATCGGGGGTAGCAAAAATCACTCACTCCGGTTATTTAAAATGGTTTTTGGCACCTCATATAACAGCATATATTGATGATGCCGACGGAAACGGCATGAGTGACTCTTTTGTTGAAAATTATGATCCGGACAACCCTGCTTCTAATGTAGGTGATTTTAGAGGTGACAACTATGTTGACGATAGAATGCCGATAGCCGGGAAGCCACATGAAGTTTACTCCTCTTTTGACTTCAGGTATCAGGAATTTCTTCTAGCCCCGCTTGATAGAAATGGAGAGCTTATAACAGACAATGATGTTCTTATGGGATTTATAGATCATGGCGACTTTTCATGGCCTTTCAGACCTCATTCTCCACTTGTGTTGGAGAATGGAAATATAATGCTTTTTGACAATGGTATGGCAAGAAATTTCAGTTTTCCACCGTTCAGTCCGAACCATTACAGCAGAGCTGTTGAATATGAGATCATTCCGGATGAAACTGACGGTTATGGAGGTACTATCCGGCAGGTTTGGGAATATGTGATCGAAGAAGCCCCCCTTTGGTATGGTTTCAGTCCGGTTGTCAGCAATGTTGAAGAACTTGGAAATGGTAACAGACTCATAGTGTCGGGATCTCTTGGAAGCGGATTTTACCCCGATCCTTTAAAGCAGATGTATGGAGACGGGCCGGTGGGAGCTTTGGTCATTGAGGTTGATCCGGAAGACAATTCTGAAAAGAACAGACTTTTTTTTGAAAGATATATTGATGCCGATTATCCTATAACAGAATTCACAGTTTACAGAGCCCACAGATTTGAACTGATCATGAAGGTTGAGTAAAAAGGTCGGACTGATGCTGAAACAGGTGTTCTTTGTATTTTTTACAGCCTTTATAGTGCTTGCTGCAGGCTGTGCAAACAGGACCATAAAATCTACTGTCGAAAGAGAGGATGTCTTTGAAACGAATGATGAGAATGAGAAGCCATACATTATTGATCTGAATGTTGAAGCGAACTCTCAAAATCTACTTTCATGCCGTCTTTCTTTTTCTAATACAGAAAAAAAGGAGGCTTTTGTCAGATATTTCAGTGAAAAACATAAAGGATATGAGGTTACAGGAGAAATATCTAAGGATCATTATTTTTTCCTCTGGGGCATGAAACCTGAAACGAGGTACACCATAGAAATATACTTTGCCGGAAACCCTGAAGTTCCTGTCGAGGTGACAGAATACATATCGGGGTCACTGCCTGAGACAGTTCCGCATATGGAACTTACGGTCAATGATCGGAACAAAGTTTCGGAAGGGTTTGTTCTTTTCACTTATTTTGCGATACCTATGGCAAATGCGAGTCCTGTTGCTCTGATGGTTGACGAAGAAGGAGATGTGGTATGGTACTTTGAATATTTTATGTCCGGCTTCAATCTTCTGGGAGACCTGCAATATATTGAGGAAACGGAAACGATACTTATAAGTTTAATGAAAGGTCCCAACATGGCGAAAATCCCGGCTGAAGAAGCTATTGAAATAGACCTTGAAGGAAATGTGGTGTGGAAATCAAAAAAGGTGACAAATATTTATGGGGATGAAGACAGTTGGCATCATTTTTACCGGAGACTGAAAGATAATTCTTTACTGTTTCTTGGCTATGAGTGGACAGGATCACTTGTTACAGACAGGATCGTCAATGTTGACAGAGACTATAATGTGCTTTGGACATGGAGCTATCTTGATCATTTTGATCCCCCCCATTGTGATTCGGCAGATATTTGTGACTGGACACACTCAAATTTCTTGAATATGTTTAAAGAAGAAGGGGTGGTTTATATCAACTCGAGAAATCTTTCTCAGTATTTCAAGATAGATATGGATACAGGCGAGGTGCTTTGGACATTCGGCAAAGGGGGTGATTTTGATATGATAACCGATCATCCCGATCCGTGGTTTGAGTTTGCCCATGCTCCGGAGATAGATACATTTGACGGTAACGAAATAATGTTCTATGACAATGGATCTGAAGAAAGGGGATACAGCAGGATCATCAAGTACAGGATAAATGATGTTGATATGACAGCGGAAGTCATATTTGAGTTTGACGGGTCACATATAGATAGAAAATGGTTCACTGAGTTTTGGGGAGATTCGGACACATTATATAATGGAAACATATTGGTAACCGCCGGAGTTTCTGATTTTACTGATTTTTCACGACTTTTTGAAATTACAAAAGATGGTGAAATAGTTTGGGAAATAGTTATGGACAAACAAGATGACTGGATGGTTACTCTCTATAACTCAAGTAAAATTTCACCACCATTGAACAGATTTAGGGGAAATTAATTGACAAAAAAATATATAGCCATTGTTTTTCTTACATTATTTGTGTTTAGTTGTGTAAATACGAAATCTACTGTCGAAAGAGAGGATGTCTTTGAAACGAATGATGAGAATGAGAAGCCATATATTATTGATCTGAATGAAAACATCAACGATATTAATGAGTCTTTCAAAAGGTCCCAACATGGCGAAAATCCCGGCTGAAGAAGCTATTGAAATAGACCTTGAAGGAAATGTGATATGGAAATCAAAAAAAATAGTCAGTACTCACAATGACGAAAACAGTTGGCATCATATCTACAACTTACTGGATGATGATACGATCATTACCTTGAAACCTAATGTAATAGGAACTGTCGTTACAGACTATATCGTAAATTTTGACAGGGACTATAATATCCTTTGGAGCTGGACTTATGCCGATCATTTCGAGCTCCCCCATTGCGATCCGGCAAATATTTGTGACTGGACACATTCAAATCACTTGAACATGTTTAAAGAGGAAGGGGTGGTTTATATCAACTCGAGAAATCTTTCTCAGTATTTCAAGATAGATATGGATACAGGAGAGGTGCTTTGGACATTCGGCAAAGGGGGTGATTTTGATATGATAACCGATCATCCCGATCCGTGGTTTGAGTTTGCCCATACTCCGGAGATAGATACATTTGACGGTAACGAAATAATGTTCTATGACAATGGATCTGAAGAAAGGGGATACAGCAGGATCATCAAGTACAGGATAGATGATGTTGATATGACAGCGGAGGTCATATTTGAGTTTGACGGGTCACATATAGATAGAAAATGGTTTACCAGATTCTGGGGAGATGTGGATACATTGGACAATGGAAATATATTTATAACAGCCGGAGCATTTGAGGCTACGGAGGAAACCAGGCTTTTTGAAATTACAAAAGATGGTGAAATAGTGTGGGAAATGTCTTTTGACCCACCTGAAAAGACAGGTTTTATAAATGCCATCTATAACTCACAAAAATTTCGTCCTGATATTTACAAAAATAAATAGTTTCTGTAATTCTTTTCAGTAAGTTTAGATAGAATGTTGACATAAAAAAAATTTACAATAAGTTAATATAAGTTTTTTTAACCTGAAACTGAGAGGAAAAGACAATGTCAAGTAATGCTCCTGGAAAATCTAAAGGTATTCCTGAAAACGCCTATAGGCTTTTAAAAGAAGGAGAAGTGTACGTTCCTGTTATGAAACCCGATATGGAATATCCGGAAGTGAATTTCAGATCGGTTTTTGTTGGACTTCTTATGGCTGTTATCTTTTCGGCTTCTGCCGCCTATCTTGGTCTTAAAATAGGACAGGTTTTTGATGCAGCGATCCCAATTGCTATCATTGCGGTGGGTCTTTCCGCCATTACAAAAAGGAAAAACTCTTTAGGTGAAAATGTTATGATCCAGTCTATAGGGTCATCATCAGGTATGGTGGTTGCAGGTGCTATATTCACCTTGCCTGCTCTTTACATAGTTGGGTTGCAAGCAGAGTTTTATAAAATTTTTCTCAGCTCGCTCTTGGGAGGTTTCCTTGGAACCTTTTTGCTCATTCCTTTTAGAAAATATTTTGTTGCAGATACTCATGGTAAATATCCTTTTCCTCAATCAGTCGCAACCACAGAGGTTCTTATCGGAGGAGAAAAAGGCGGTAATCAGGCGATGCTTCTCTTTATAAGCGGTATAATAGGAGGTATATATGACTTCCTCATTGAAACTTTCGGAGCATGGAGTGAATATTTTACATCAAGAGCGTTCGGTTGGGGCCAAATCCTTGCAGATAAATATAAAATGGTTTTCAGACTTAATGTCGGTGCGGCTGTAATGGGGCTTGGTTATATTGTAGGTTTGAAGTACTCCGCTATAATATGTGCCGGATCTTTCGTTGCCTGGTATGTAATTATACCTGTTGCCTATCATGTTTCAGGGGAAGTTGCAGCGATGGCCGGGACTGCAAACCCTTTTGCAGATATGACCCCTGAAATGATATTCAGGACTTATGTTCAGCCTATTGGTATTGGTGGTATCGCAATGTCCGGTATGATAGGAATTTATAAAAGCCGTAAAATAATTTTAGGAGCTTTAGGCATTGCGGTAAAAGAGCTGAAAGCGGGAAAAGGTGATGATACAGCAGTTGTCAGAACCCATAAAGATATTCCGATGAAAGTTATAGCCGGCGGGATCAGTGTCGTTATGGTAGTTGTTTTCATTTTCTTTTATCTTGGGATAGTTAACAATCTTTTCCATGCTGTCGTGGGGGTACTTATTGTGGGTGTTATGTCATTCCTTTTTACGACAGTTGCTGCAGATGCAATTGCTATTGTCGGGGTAAATCCTGTTTCGGGGATGACTATGATGACCCTTATCCTCTCTGCTCTGATACTGATGGGAGTAGGGCTATCAGGCGAGGCAGGTATGGTTGCTGCCTTTTTAATAGGAGGTGTTGTCTGTACAGCTCTTGCAATGGCTGGAGGTTTGGTTTCAGATCTTAAAACCGGATACTGGCTCGGTTCAACTCCGTATAAGCAGGAAGTTTGGAAGTTTGTAGGGGTTGCAGTTTCAGCAGCTACCGTTGCAGGTGTAATGATACTTCTTAATAAAACACATGGTTTTGTTGGAGAAAATGCTTTCCCTGCTCCTCAGGCAAATGCGATGGCGGCAATAATCCAACCCATGATGTCAGGAGCATCTGCCCCGTGGCTTCTTTATGCGGCAGGAGCTTTTCTTGCTCTCACATTGAACATGATAGGAATTGTGGCGATAGCTTTTTCATTAGGATTGTTTCTTCCCCTTGAATTTAATACACCCATTCTTATTGGTGGAATTATAAACTGGTATGTTACAACAAGAACAAAAGACGAAAAACTGAATAACGCAAGGAAAGAACAGGGGACTCTGCTTGCATCAGGTTTTATTGCCGGTGGTTCTTTGATGGGTGTTATAAGTGCTTTCCTTTCTCTTTTCGGGATCAACTATATAAATCGTGAGTGGGTACAGTCTTCATGGGCAGAGATCATCTCAATTATAATGTTTACGCTCCTTTGTCTCTATCTTATATGGCACATAATGAGAGCTAAAGTTGAAGATGATGGAGATAATGGAGATAATGGAGATGAAACAACCACTTAAATACATTTTAAAGCGGTTTTGAGTCAGTAAGCAAAATCTAAAAAAGAATCCTAAGAAAAAACATAAAAAAACAAAAAGGGGCAGACAGGGAAGTCTACCCCGCACGGCGTTAGAAGATGAAGGATTAGATCCTTCTTGTATTTTGTAACATAAAGCCAGATATTTTATTTAAAAAATTGCAAAAAAATTGTAATTTAGTTGTCCGGTGGTATAAATTTTTTGGAATTTAAGGTCGGGATGTAGCTCAGCCTGGTAGAGTACTACGTTCGGGACGTAGGAGTCGCTGGTTCGAACCCAGTCATCCCGACCATTTTATTTCCGGCAGAATAATGAAAAAGAAGTTGCTCATAATTTTCTTTTTTTCACTGATTTTAATGATCATATTTATCTGTGTCAGTTTAAGGGGTTTTTATCGGCAGAATTTTTGTGTTATTTTCAGTGAAAGTGGTGGAGATTCGATTAAAGATCTGCCTCAGCTTCAAAGTGCTCTGAACAAAGCTTTACGTCTATGTGCAGGGGATACTGTTCTAATAGACAGCGGTTCAATTTTTGAGATGAAGGAAAATTATGTTTTTATTGATAAAGTTCCTGAAAAAGTTTTGCCTGGCACATATTTTCTTAAAGAAAACTTTTACGATTTCTCTGCTATAACTCTAAGTTCACTAAGAATTCCTGCTGATGTTTTTAAATCCCAAATTGAGCATTCGGCTGTTGTTACGGGAGCTGTAAATGTAGAAGGAATAAAAAGTACATTTATTAAAGATTTCGGAAAATTTAAAGTATTATTCACAAGTTATATATCAGATAAAGAGTTCGGATATCTTCCTGAAAAAACAAGGGAAAGTTACGGCTTGTCCGAAACTTTTTTTAGAGATTCTAAAAAGTTGCTTTCAAAAAAAGGCTTAATTGAAGCTGATATGAAGGTTTCTGTGTTCGATCAAGTTTCCCGTATCGGTACAGATGCTGATGAACTTTCGGAAATGCAAGTGTATTTTCATAATACACTTCCTGATTTGAATTTACTTTTTCTGAACAGTTTTAAAACTGATAGCATCAAAGATCTGAGAAAAGGTCTCACAGTTCACAATACTGAAAAGACACCTTCAGTAACTGTTGTAAACTACTCGATCATTAGAAAAAAAGATGATGATGTTTCTGTAGTACTGAAAAAGGATATTCAGACAGTTTATGCGAAAGGACTTCCTCACGATGAAAAGATGAAAGAAATAATTGAGCCTTATGTTGAATTTTATAAAGAACAGATGACCCGTGAAAGCGGGAATATGTCTTTTGATATTATCTGCGAAAACAATGGAAAAGAAGAGTGTATCTTAAACAGGCTCTATAGTGAAGTTTTAGTGGAATCTGTTTCTGAGTGCGGTTTTAATGTAGATATTTCCATTGCCCGTTCTTTTAATCACAATATCAAGATTGAAAGAGGAAGTGGAATATCAGGATCTGACTTTGACAGGATATTCCCTTTGCGGGAACAGAGTGCTGTTTTGGAGCTGACATGGGGAAACATACTTGATATTATGAATGATGAGAACATCAGAAACGAGTTGGGGTATTTGTCTATGAATCCGGGAAGATATAGATATGATTCAAAAGGTCTGTTCGTTCCGGAAAGAAACTATGATACGGAAAAGAAAGTCAAGGTTGCTGTAAACATGGAGCTCCTGAAAATGATAGATGATATCTTTGAACTTGAAAGTGAATTCTGTGTTTCAGGTATTTCTCCGGCAGAAGTACTGTTCAATAATTTAACGTCAATGAGGAGAAGGTACTTCGTTCCTTCCTGGAGAGTAGTTGAAAATGACTGAAAGATTCAGCGAGTCTCGTAACTATCTTAATATGCATAAAAGACTTGAGACAGCAATGTCTGATTACAGGATGATAAATGAAGGGGATCATCTTTTGGTTGGAATGTCCGGTGGAAAAGATTCTTCTGTTATGTTAAAACTTCTTACAAGAAAAAAGGTTGAGATAAAAGCAGGTTTTAAGATAAGTGCTTGTTTTGTCAGGCAGGGTTTTGTTAATGATGAAAGTATAGAGTGCTATTTAAGAGATTTCTGCTCAAAGTTAGGTGTCCCTTTTTATGTAATTGATTCCGATGTGCAAAAATTGCTGAAAGAAAAGGGGCGGTCTAAACCGTGCTATACATGCTCAAGAAACAGACGGATGGAACTTTTAAAGTTTGCAGGTTCGATTAAGGCAAATGTGATAGCTTTTGGTCATCATCGGGACGACCTGATAGAAACATTAATGATGAACATTATATTTTCAAACAACATAGGAACAATACCTCCCAATAGTGATTTTTTTAATGGAGAGTTTAGAATTATAAGGCCGATGGTATATATTCATGAGCACCAAATAAAAAAAGAGGTTGCCGACAGCGGAATAAAGTCTTTTTTGTCGGGGTGTCCTTACGAAGGTAACACAGAAAGAGACTATGTCAAAAAATTGCTTAAAAGCATTTACAGTCACCGCAAAGGTGCAAAAAAATCAATTTTCAGAAGCATGTTCAATTACGACCCGGAATATCTCTTAAAACCCCCATCCAAAGAGAGTATGACAAAGTAGATCAAAGAAACATAATAGCGACACCTATAACTGTGATAGCGGCACCGGCTACATCTCTTGGTTTAATTTTTTCTTTGAAAAGTACTTTGCTTGGAAAGATTATAAGAACAGGTGATATTGCCATCAGGGTGGCAGCAATACCTGCTTTTGTATATTGAACAGCGGCAAGAGAAAGGGTAACTCCTAAAAAAGGTCCGAAAAAAGCACCGGTGGCAATTCTTTTAACTGCTGAAATATCTGACAGAGATTTTTTTATCAAGTGCCATCTTTTAAGCATTGTGAACAGTATTGAAAAACCGATTATTCCCGCTATGACCCTAATTTGAGTTGCTGCTACAGGGCTGAACTCAGCCATTCCAAGTTTACTTAAAACCAGACCCAGTGCCTGTCCGAAAGCACCGCCGGTTGCAAGTGCGATACCATAGCTTGAAACAGGTTGGTCATCTCCCTTTTTTCTTCCTGATACTACATAAATAATCGCAGATATTGTAACAGCCATTCCTATTATAGCAGTTCCACCCAGACTTTCTCCAAGTATAGCAAAACTTAATATTGCGGTCATTACCGGAACAAGAGTCATAATAAGCATTGAAATTCTTGCACCTATAACCACAAAAGCCTGAAAGAGAAGTAAATCACCAATAAGAAAGCCGGCTATTCCGGAAAGCAAAAGCCAGCTCCATGAAGATACTGGAAAACCTGAAGGCAGGAACGATCCATTAAAGAAGTAGTTTAAAGATGCAAGAAAGAAAAAGGCCATAAAAAGCCTGATAAGGTTTACCTGCAGTGAGCCAACTCTTTTTCCCGCTGACTCAAAAGCAAGTGAAGTCATAGTCCAGCATGCAGCAGTGGCTAAAGCTGCAAATTCTCCTGTATAAGGAATGTTCAAGCACCACCTCAAAAAAGAAAAAATAACGGACATATATATCACAACTGATTTAAAACGGTATTTTTTTTGTGCCCTAAAATAGTTTCTTGATTATCTAAGTCAAACAATTATTATCAAATCAGAAGTAGATTTTGAGGTTGATATTGACAGATAGACAAAAAATATAAAAGTTAGGAGATTTTATGGTTGTTGAGAACAAAAATAATCAGATAGTTGTTTATCAGCCGGAAGAAGGAATTTCATCTTTGGAGGTTAGGCTGGAAAACGATACTGTGTGGTTGACACAGAACCAGATGGCTGAACTTTTTCAAACTGATCGTACATCCATAGTGAAACACATCGGAAACATCTACAACAGCTTAGAATTAGATGAGTTTTTAACCTGTGCAAAAATTGCACAAGTTCAGATTGAAGGAAAAAGAAAGGTAAAAAGAGAGATGATTTATTACAACCTTGATGTTATTATTTCCGTTGGATACAGAGTCAATTCTAAAAGGGGAACTCAGTTCCGTATATGGGCAAATCAGATATTAAAGAATTATTTACTCAAAGGTTATGCTTTAAATAACAGGATTGAAAGAATAGAAGAAAAATTGTTTGAACATGAGAAAAAATTCCAACTTATTATAAAGCAGGCAGTTCCGCCGACAGAAGGAATATTCTTTCAAGGGCAGATTTTTGATGCATATAAACTGGTTGCAGATATTGTGAGATCGGCAGAAAAATCCATAGTTCTTATAGATAATTATGTTGATGATACAGTTCTCACCTTATTTTCTAAGCGGAAAAAGGAAGTGCATTTAAAAATACTTACAAAAAACCTTTCAAAACAGCTCTTACTTGATCTTAAAAAGTTCAATGAACAGTTTCCGCCTGCTGAAATAAAAGAATTCAATCAATCTCATGACAGATTCATGATAATTGATGACAAAGACCTTTATCATTTCGGGGCATCACTGAAAGATCTCGGAAAAAAATGTTTCGGCTTTTCCAAAATGAACACCGGAGTCGTTGAGATGTTGAAAGCAATTTAGCTGGTAGTTGCAAATCCCATTATCAGTGTTTTGAATATTTGACTATATTTCATCAGCAGGTATATTAGCGGTGAGTTTTTTGTTAATTCATTTTGGAGTGAGAAGATGAGCGATTACAAGATCAAAGATATTTCATTAGCTGAGTTTGGCAGGAAAGAGATTGAAATAGCAGAAACAGAAATGCCCGGTCTTATGTCTTTGATTGAAGAATATGGTGAATCAAAGCCGCTTAAAGGTGCAAGAATAATGGGAAGTCTCCACATGACCGTGCAGACTGCGGTTCTTATAAAAACTCTTGCCGCTCTCGGTGCAAATGTAAGATGGGCAAGCTGTAATATTTTTTCAACTCAGGATCATGCGGCTGCTGCAATTGCAGATATGGGTATTCCGGTTTTTGCATGGAAAGGTGAAACTCTTGAAGAATACT
>SLOD01000045.1 GCA_007132725.1 Candidatus Sumerlaeota bacterium | reverse complement strand
CCTGTATGCGATGCGATAGGTATTAAAAAAACTCTCCTTTTCGGAGCCTATACATTACTGTTCTCAAGACTTTTAATGCCTTTTATGCCGAACATCTATCTTGCAACACTTTTCGGATTTTTTCCTATGGCATTTGGACTTGCTATAACCGGACCGGTTCTCTCTGTCGGTATTAAACGGTTTACTACAAAAGAAACTGCCGCTCTTGGATTCGGTCTTTTTTATACCCTTATGAACATAGGCTGGGCTGTCGGTGCTCAACTGTTTGATACCATGAGGGGGATTTTCGGGGAAACAGCCGGAGCGACACTCCCCGTAATAGGAGTTCAGCTTTCAACTTATCAGCTTATCATTCTGATAGGATTCTTTATAAACATACCGGATCTCATCGCCATTCTTCTTATGAGGGATGGGGTTGAGATGACTGAAGATAAAGGTGTTGTTGTCACACCTACAGCCAGAATAGGTGATGGTGGAAGTTTTATCAATGCTTTTACCAGTACAATAAAAAATACTGCCAGAGATACTTTCAAAAAAATGAAGTCCGTTTTTGGCGAAAAAGCTTTCTGGGTTTTCATTTTCATGCTTGCAATAACGATTTTCGTCAGACTCGTGTTTTCCCATTTTCACTATACATTTCCTAAATACGGAATTAGAATCCTTGGAGAAGGAGCAAGGGTGGGAAGCATTTACGGGGTGTTGAATCCTACAATGATCGTTTTTCTTGTTCCTCTTGTTGCGGCACTCACAAAAAAAATACCCTCTTACACCATGATGTTTATCGGAACTCTGATATCGGCTCTTGCTGTTTTTATCGCTGTTATACCGCCTGAATACTTTGATTTTCTCACAAACACATGGGTCGGGGAACTTATTTATGACAGATGGCTTAATGTTCCTCTGGACCGTCAGACACCACTCTATTTTTCACTCATCGCATTCATTGTTGTTTTTACAATCGGAGAGGCTTTCTGGTCACCGAGACTTATGCAGTTTACAGCCCAGATAGCACCTGCCGGGAAAGAAGCATCATACCTTTCTCTTGCTGTATTGCCCTGGTTTGCAGCCAGACTTTTTGTAGGACCTTTATCAGGTTGGCTTGTTGACAGATACACCCCTGAAGGACTGCCTCCCGGGCTTGAAAACTATCCTCAGCAACATATGATCTGGGTGATCGTAGGAGCTTTTGCTATAATTACCCCTATCGGACTTCTTATATTCAGAAAAATATATATCAATGCAGAAAGCAAAGGGGTACAGTCTGCGGTATAAAGTATTTCAGATATTTAACCGCCGCATATTTTTTCACATTCAGGGTGTGGAGCTTCCTCATCTTCCCCGAACATAGATTCCATATAATCGTCACAGGCCATTTTTTCAACAGCATCGACACATTTTTTAGCCGCCACCCCGTCAAATTCACAACCTTCTTCGAATTCTTTCCCGAACTCAGTTAAACATACCTCATCACCACCGAGTTCATCATACATCTCTTCGTCACACTCTTTTATCTTATCGCATGCAGCTTCAACCAGTTCTTCTAATGTGATGCTTTCTTCAGCATCTCCGGTATCACCAGTGTCTCCGGTATCGCCAGTATCTCCGGTATCGCCAGTGTCACCTGTATTTCCGGTGTTCCCGGTATCGCTGTCATCACCAGTGTCACTGCTGCCACATGAAGCGACCATAATTAAAACAATAATGATGACCAGTAGCTTTTTCATAGTTACCCTCCTTCAGACAATCAGCAAATCAAACAAAACAGGGTTGTCATACCCTCACTAACAATTAAGATAATGAAAAATCATAAATTTTCAAATTTTGTTTTTAAGAGTCCCGTATTGCTTTGTAAAAAATTATTAGACAATTAAATCAAAAAACTTTAAGATGTTAAGGGTTTTTGTTTTTTTTTAAGTAGGAGGTGAAAATGAAAAAGGCATTACTTTTGATCATTCCGGCTTTTCTTGTTTTTTCATGTCTAAAAGAGCAGGATGTATCCGGGGAAACCGTGCAGAAAAAAAAGACTACGGTTCCGGAAAGAACCGTTCAGACAGATATTCTCAAGGAATATGGCAGTGCCGGTAAATTTGTTGAAAGTGAAATAATGCTTCCTGAAGGAATTGTCCCGACAGCCATTTCAGTCAATAAAGGCAGAATATATGTAAACGATCTTAATAAAGGGAAGATCAGGATATTCGACCTTAAAGGGAAACAGGTAAATGAAATCAAAGTACATGGACTTTTTCCAACTGCACTTGATGTACATGAAAATATTATCTATCATGGAGATATAACATCAAGACATCTCCTCAGAATAAAAACTGACGGCAAACGGGGTCTAAAACCGATGCCTTTCTATGGACGCTGGCAGAGAGATCTTGCTGTAAGTGACGACTATATATTCTATCTTGACAACAGAGTGAACGAGATCATAAAAACTGACAAATACGACGGAAGCACCATTGAAAGATTCAAAGCTCCGGGGAGAAACCCCACATCTCTGACTTTTGACGGCACATGGCTTTACTGCGGTGAAGCAGAAGAAAAACAAATACACATTGTTGATCCTGTAACAGGATGGGTGATAAGGTCTATCCCTTCTCCTGCAGGTCATCTGTCAGGTCTTTCCTTTTATAACGGCCGGCTCTATGCAGCGGATCTGCACAGCAATAAAATTCATGTTATGACACCCTATCCGGAAAAACCTCTCATTGAAGACAGAGAAAGGGACTTCCGGATAATCTACCGTATTTCAAGCCAAATGGAAAGTGCAGGAACTGCTGAAAATCTGAGAACTTACATTGCAATTCCTGAAACAAGACCGGGACAGAAACTCCTTTCAGAAGTAAAATTTTCCCCCCAACCTGACGGATATGTTACAGATGAGTGGGGACAGAGATTTGCAGAATTTAAAAAAGAAACCCTTTCATCAGGGGAAAAACATGACATAACAATGACCGTAGATGCCAGAGTTTTTAATGCCGCATTTCATTTTGATCCTATGGCTTTGAACAACATTTCAGCAAGAGGACTCGAAGATTTTTTAAGTGACGGAAGGAAATATGCCATCAGAGAAGGTTTTATACCCAAAAAAGCAGATGAAATAATTCAGGATGAAACCCGTTACTATTTTAAAGCGAGAAAACTTTATGAATATCTCACTGACTCTATTACCTATGTAAGAGAAGGCGGCTGGGGTCGTGCAGACACCGTTATAAAAAGAGGAACGGGTAGTTGCAGTGAATATACATTTGCTCTTGTCGCCCTTTTCCGCTCTGTGGGAATACCTTCCCGGTATGTAGGAGCTCTTGTAAACCGCTCGGAACATGGCGGTCTTGATTTTGTATTTCACCGCTGGGCAGAAATATGGATGGGAGAAAAATATGGCTGGGTACCTGTTGACGCAAACGCCGGAGCAACAGAAGAACCTGAAAAAAGAGGGAATGCTTTTGGATCAATACCTAACCGCTACCTTGTAACCACCGTAAGTGGCGGAGAATCTGAATATCTTGACTGGTCATATAATTATGGAATTAAATACGACTCAAAAGATGGCGGCATAGTAAGAACTTTCACTCTCGCACGCTGGGTCCCACTGGACTGAAATTAAAAACCCTTGACTATAAAAACTCATTAATTATACTCCCCCTGTTTTGTATAAACCGACTGTGGAGATAAGATATGAGTGACTTTGACAACATTGTTGCTAAATTCGTTAAAACAGGCTTCAGCAGACTTGAAGCGGAAGTTTACATCACTTTACTTAAAGATTCTCCTTTGACAGGCTACCGGATAGCTCAAGTTCTGAACAAAGCTGCGGCAAACACATATAAAGCTCTTGAGTCTCTTGAAAAAAAAGGGGCTGTAGTAGCACTGCAAGCTCCCAATATAAAACAGTACTCCGCCGTTCCTGTCACAGAGTATTTTGATCAGCTTGAAAAAGGGTTCAAAAACGACAGGGTTTTTCTTGAAAACTCACTAAAAGACATCAGTTACTCCGTCTCCGGAGACAAAGTATATATGCTTCAGACATTTGATCAGGTTTTAGAGAAATGCTCTAAAATGCTTGAAAATGCTGAACACTCCGTCATAGTTGATGCTTTCCCCGAAATGCTGAAAAAAATATTGCCTCAGTTGGAAAATGCGGGGTCTAACGGAGTCAACATCATTGTAAATGCCTATGAGCCGATAAAATTAAAAAACTGCCGTGTAATAATTAAAAGCAATGCAAAAAAAGTCCTTGATCTGTGGAGTGGAGACTGGATGAACATTGCCGTTGACGGAAAAGAGTACCTCATAACCGCTGTTGACAAAGACGGAACCTTCCAACATGCCATCTGGAGCAACAGCCCCTATCTTTCATTTTTTGTTTTTAACGGGTTCAGATACGAAATGCTTTTCAGTGCCCTTTCCGGAAAAATTCCCGAAAATTCAAGAACTGAACTGCTAAACAAAGCTTTTGAAGATGTCAACATAGACTTCTCCAATTTGCCCGGCTACATAACCATGCTTGAAAGACTGGGAAGGAAATCTTAACAGCCTTCTCTTATACGGTCTAACAAACATCTTATTTTCTTTTTCGAGTCATTCAATATACGGGAAACCTGCTCCCTGACATCACCGCAACCGTCATCTGTAACTATCCGCAAAGATACAAAATCTTTACCATACTCAGTAGCAGCGGATTTGAACCCTAAAGTTTCCATAGTGTAGAGTACAGGGACTTCAATCAATTCCGCCCATTCAAGTTTTTCACCTTCATAAATACCATCTGACCCTGTTACAGCAGAAACAGGCAGATTCGTTATTTTACCTGATCTCCAAAGAACAGTTCCGTCAAGTTCCATAAAGCGTGTAGACTCATAAATTGAACCTTTTTTCCCTTTTGATACTGATGCCGCACTGCCGAACTCTATTACCCTTTGAATTTTACAAAAATCTGAAAGTACAGAAGTCAGATTTTTCACTCCGGGCGATCCCTTGCCACTGCAAAGTATCATTGTTTTGCTATCTATCTGTTCAGAATGACCGGTTTTCATTTTCATGCAGAACGGATTTTCATGTTTAAGAGGAAAGACAATAAGGTCCAAATCAAATCCCGTTATTTTTTAATATTTTTTCTCTTTTGACCCTGTATATTTCCCGAACCTCAAGAAGAAAAGATCTTGCAGGTTCATAAAGGTAGTCTCTGTATGTCCATGGAAGTTCCTTTACCACCCCTTTTTTCCCGAACATCAAAGTAACCTCGGCAAAAACACCTTTGCCCAGATATATTCTGTGACTGAAGTTTTTCCCTGTTGCAAGAATAAAATTTTCAAGCGACAGAAGTCCGGGATCAAGATTCACCGTTCTTTTTCCATTGACCGAATATTTTTCTTCAAGATCTACACATTTCAGCTTGATATCTACAAGCTTTTCCCTCTCTACCGGTTCTTTAAAACTGAAAATTATCTTTTTTACACCTGTTCCCATTTCAGGATCATAGTAAGGAGATATATCGGAAAAACTGTATGAGGGAGATACAGCATCAATATCTCCTGACATCTTTTCAAGTATAGAACGGATTTCAAAACAGAGATGATCATTGAGATACATAACTGAAACAGTGAGATTGGCAGGAACGGGAATTTGCAGAACACTCATAAAAAAACGGGTCAGTTACTGCTTAAAATTTCAAGATTGAGACCGCCCGGATATGCATAGCTGACATCCTGTTCCCAACCATACACAAAAAGTCCGCAGGGGTTATCTTCACACAAAAGAGTGTGGCTTTTAAATTCAGAACCGAGATCAACAATAGCATAAGAAAAAGAAGTTCCTTCTATCTCATTGATCCCAGTAACTTCGTCACCGTTCAAAACAGGTTTTTCACCGGTCGTCATTACAATTGTCGCAAAATTACTTTCATAACTTCCCGGGGTTAAAAATCTGTAATCCCGTCTGAACTGCTCGTGAGGAGGAATAAGCATCATTGCGGGGTCTCCTACACAGGCACTTGTATGATCTGTCTGACATGTTTGAGAAAGAGTTTCTGATCCGGTAAGATACTGTGCAACCATAATCGGTTTATCAGCCTCCACCTCAAGAGTCCCTTTAAAGAAAAACTCCGAGTATTCTCCGGCATCTATCTCTGTCTTAACAGGATTGACCGTAAAATTTTTCCATCCGGAAGGAACTGATATCTGCTCAGGGACAGAAGGACTGAAAGTGAGCGTTGTACCATCTTCACTGGCCAGTATCCTCACATAATCCCACTCCTCACCTCTTGGTTTTGTTTTAACAAGAAGATATTTCATCCCCCAAGTCTGAACAGGGAACATCTGTTGTTCAATATGATCGCAGTATCTGTACTCAAAAGGGATATTAACACAGTCTGCTCCGGCAAAAACGGCGAATGTATGGCAGTCGTCATCTTCACTGTCACAGAATATTCTTGTGCCGGTGATATCCAGGCCCCCTTCGACTTCTATTTGTGCGATCTGACCCTTTTTAAGTGTAACCGTACCCACATTTCCTGCAGAAATAGCAGGCACCCCGTCTGATGCTGAGATATTTACTGTAGGCTTTATTGAAATCACCGTATCATTATCACTTAATCCTACGACTGTAGCATAAGATTTTGAACTGCTTGCCACTCCTCTGTAAGAAGAAACGATATAATCCTTGCCCAAACTGGGAGAAGGCATAAGAAGAGAAGCATCATTTGAGTATGATTGCCCGTATTCAGGAAAAAGAATGTTATAATCAACACTTCTTCCGTTCGGTTCAAAAGGATTGTCAAAACTGTTATCAAATGGACTGAATTGATAGACAGTCACAGGGAGATCGGTCTTTATGTGGTAGCTGTTCCAGTGTTTTCCTGTTCCTTTGACCATTTTTTCATGAGGGAACTGAATTATACCAAGTTTTCCCGGATCTATCACAAGCCCTTTTGAAGAAGTTCTGGACAAACAGAAGTTGTCAACACAGAAGTAACATTTTCCGGCATCAACTTCACCTGATCCGGTAAAATTAGTTATATCAACAGTGACAGGTTTTGTTGAATCAAGATTGCTCACAGTAAGGGCGTAAATAGGATCGGACCTCATAGTGTGGGTGTTCAGATTAGCCGTAAAATATTCACATCCCAGATAACTGCTCTCCTGTGCTGCTATATCACAGTAAAAAAGACATCTGTCTATCTGGCAAAATCCACCGACACCGCAATCTTCCACAACTTCATTGCTGACACCTGTCCCGGTCTTATTACACTCATATACCTTTGAAAGATCCTCTTCATCACAAAAAGGTTCTCCCGGAGTACATATCTGCTGAACACACCTTGAATTGACACACACACTCATCTCACCGCATGGAACAGATTCAACATCATATCCTGTACTGTCACACCTTATTACATTATTGTGGTCATCCTGATCACAAAAAAGCTGCTCATAAGGCTCACAAAGCTTATCTCCATGATCAGGCCACTCAAAATCATCCGGCTCCTTGATCTTTCCATCATCGTCCGGTTCATCGGTCGGTAAATCCTGATCATGATCTTCATCATTGATCTCTACAGAAGACTCCACACATTTTCCATTATCACATGTAAATCCTTCAGGACACGGATTGAAAATATCGCACTCAGGGTCATCTTCAGTTACACAGGAAACCATTGAAAACATTAAAATTAAACCTGAAATAAAAATGATCCTCATCATTGCTTTTTCCTCAAACTATTATAGTTCATCAATTAACAAACAAATGATCTCTGGGAGATTATACCTGTTTGAACACCTATTTCAATACAATTTTTAACTGAAGTTCCCCCAATTTTTTAAGTTTAGCTTGTTTTTTTAACTAAGTGTCTGTTTTTACAAGAATCTCGGTTTTTTTCTCAGATTTTTTGGGGGAACTTCACCAATTTTTTACTCTTGACACAACGGGTTTTATTTTTAAAATTTTAAAAAGTTGTTGGTATGTAAACCATTTAAGATGAGGAAATTATGAAATTTTTTATTATCACCATGATCCTGACACCTTTTTTCATTCAGGCACTCCCGATTTCATCCACACCCACTTTCACCTATGAAGGAGCCTACGAATACTTCATACTTTCGAAATCTCTGCTGCTTGATACCGGAGACTATTCAAGTTATGAACCTGCGGGAGATACATCCATAGGTGTTGAAGGTGCAACAGACACTCTCCATCCGACAGATGTTCCTGACGATGCCATCATTGAAAGAGCGATACTTGTATGGTTTGCATCCATTGATGACAGCTCCCCCGATAACCTGACAGACAACAGCGTCACACTTATAACACCAGACGGAGTTGAACATACAGTTACAGCCTCTATCCACGGCAACCATCATTCACCCCAAGGTCTTGAATTTGAAACATATTACAACCGGCCTTACTACTACTATGTTTACAGAGTTGATGTTACTGATATTATTGCAGATTTCCAATGGGACGATGAAAATGCCGTATTTAAACCGCTTTACGGGGATTACCATGTTAAAGGCGTTGACGATATCTATGACTGTGAAAAAAGCGGAACAAGCCACCGTTACTGCAGCATGGCAAGCATGATAGGCGGCTGGCAGCTTGTTCTCATATACGGATCCCCCCAAATATCAAGAAAAAGGCTCTACTTCTACCATGGAATGGAATGGAGCAGCAACACAATGAACAACCCGACAGTAATAAACATCACTGATTTTGAACTTCCAGATAACGCCTCAGTTAAAATCACCTTCGTAACCAGTGACGGAGACGACTATCCTCCTGCAAAAGAATATCTTGAGCTTAAAGGCAACCTTGCACATGAACCGATGATACTTGGAGAAACAGGTCCCGATGCATGCAACCCTCTTGACCAGCCCTTCAACAGCAAGTTCCGTACATATAACTGGAAAGGAGAACCCTCAGAATGCAGACATGAACTATCGTTCGATGTTGACACATTTTTTCTCCAGTATGACCCCCATAACCCCGACAATTTTATCAATAACCATGTGAGAGAAGGAACAACATCCTTCAACTTTTACATAAAAACCGGAATAGACATCATACTTACCAACTATCTTATCCTCGCAGTTGACCAGAAACTCCCCGTATTCGACATACCCGGAGAAAACGAAAAATTTCTTTTAAGCCCCATAAACACACCGGGAGAAGTATGCCCCGAAACCATTTTCGGATATCAGATAGTAGTGGAAAACCACGGCTTTGAAGACGCAATAGATGTAATGGTGAAAGATAACCTCGGAGGTCCTCAGCAGTACATACCCGGTACACTCCAGATAGACTACACAGGAACAGGCAACTGCTTTGAGCCTTATCCTGACACAGGAGGTTTCCCGCTTGAACAGGGAATAAAAGTTGCAGACAGACTTGGAGTCTGCCACAATGAAGGAAACTGTGACAGAATACTTCTCCGTTTCCTTGTAAAACAACCTGAAGGTATCCCCAAAAACGCCCTTTTCACCAACACCGCTGAAATATGGGATACAAAAACAGGAAGTGCAACCCCGTTCATAACCAACTCGGGACTTCCCCTAAGAACCGTCCTTGACAACGAATGTCTTCCCATGGACGAAGAAAAAGTAAAAAACATGCTCTACACACCTCAAAGCATGGCATGTGAAGGACCCGTCCCCGATCCGGATAACGGAAACACCGGAGACACAGGAAACACCGGAAACACAGGGGACACAGGAGACACAGGAGACACAGGCGATACCGGAAACACCGGAGATACTGGAAACACAGACCACCAGGACCCCGGAGACAAAGACGAAAAAGCATGCACCATATTGATCATCTAAAGTTATAAGTTTTAATCCCCCCAGCCCCCTTTCACAAGGGGGAGTAGAACAACTCTCCCCAACCCTCTCTTTCACAAAGAGAGGGAGCTGTCTTATCCCCCTCTTTTTCAAAGAGGGGCTAGGGGAGTTATTTCTCAAAGTCCCCTTGTGAAAGGGGATTTAGGGGATTGGTTCCACTTCTTGACTTAACCATTCATCGTGAGTATTGTTTCAATATCATTTTTTAGGAGAGAGGAGCATGAAGATACTTGTTACAGGCGGTGCCGGGTATATTGGGTCGCATGTTGTCAAAATGCTTGGAGAGGCAGGCTGTTATGATATTGTGACAGTTGACGATCTTTCAACAGGGGTAAGGGAAGCTGTACTTTACGGTAAATTTGTTAAGATGGACCTCGCCTGTTTTAAAGAAGTGGACATCCTGCTTGAAAAAGAGAAATTTGATGCCGTTATCCATTTTGCCGCAAAAATTGTGGTCCCCGAATCTATCACCAACCCCATGCTTTACTACATGAACAATACAGTAAACACGGCAAACCTCATAAAATGTTCGCTCAAACACGGAGTCTCAAAATTTATTTTTTCTTCAACCGCCGCTGTTTACGGAGAACCGGAAATAGAAACTGTAACCGAGGATTCCCCCACAGTCCCCTTAAATCCCTACGGCATGAGTAAACTGATGAGTGAGCAGATACTTCAGGATACCGCAGCCGCAAATAAAAACCTTAAATTTATGATACTCCGCTATTTCAATGTTGCCGGAGCAGATCCCGATAAAAAACTTGGACAAAACTTTCCTGATGCGACACATCTGATAAAAGTGGCATGTCAGACCGCTCTTGGAAAAAGAGAGTCCCTCTCTGTTTTTGGCACCGACTACAACACCCCTGACGGAACAGGAGTTAGAGACTACATCCATGTTACAGATCTTTCCTCCGCCCACATTGAGGCACTGAAACATCTTGACAACGGAGGAACATCCGACATCTTCAACTGCGGCTACAGTAAAGGCATATCGGTACTCGAAGTAATAGAGTCAGTCAAAAAAGTGAGCCGGAAAGATTTTAAAGTCATCCTCAAAGAAAGAAGAAAAGGCGACCCCGCAAAACTTGTCGCAGACAACACAAAAATACTTAAAACCCTAAACTGGAAACCCCGCTACCACCAAATAGACACCATCTGCAAAACCGCATTAGAATGGGAAGAAAATTGTAGGTGAGGGAGTGGAACAACTCTCCCCCCGCCCTCTCTTTCACAAAGAGAGGGAGCAATGCATCTCTTAACCTCCCTCTTTTTCAAAGAGGGATTGAGGGAGTTATTCAATAAAGTGTTAGGGGAGTTATTCTCAAAGTCCCCTTGTGAAAGGGGATTTAGGGGATTAAAAGAAAGCGGTTTTCCTTTGCGTGCTTAGCGGTTAGAAAAAAGTTCACCTCTTCCGTCCCGACAGCACCTGAAGATTGTAACATCCTTTTATATCTTCGCCGTCACATGCCACTGTGTAGTATTCCAGAGCTTTTTCACGGTTCTGTTCCACTCCTTCTCCATATTCATACATGTAACCGAGATTGTTGCATGCTTTCATATAACCGCCATCACACGACATTTTGAAGAATCTGACAGCTTTTTTGTGATTTTCCTCAACACCCTGACCATTCAGGTAAATAACACCGAAGTTAAAGCAACCCCTACTTGACCCGATAGTACACTCTCTCTTTGCTCTCACCCATCCACAGGCATCTTCATCATTTTCATCGGCAAGACACCTTTTTTTCATAATATGATCAAGGGAATTTATATGGAAAACATAAAGAAGCACAGAAACAACAGCAAGAAACAGAAGAAAAAACCTTATCTTTTTATGATTTTTCCGGTAAAACCGGGTTGACTTGAACATAGAGTAAAGAGTCCTGTCATTTATCAGACGCAATGGACGAATCTCCCGTTTCACATAGAGTTACTCAAAAGTGTCAAAGCATGGTCCATACATGCGGCACGCCAGTCACCGGGAACTTCATCAAAATCAAGTGCAACAGCTTCCGCAAGACCTTCCGGCTCAGGTGTTTCACCACTCCCCGGATCACAGGTGGGAACACCTGAAGTGCCATACTGATAAAAAGTTCCGGCAGTATCTCCCGATGAAGTACGCCATTCAAGAGTTTCTATAGCTGTAGCAAACAAACCTATTGCAGGGTCATGCATCCTTGATATCTGCTGCTGAACAATAACTCTTAAAATAAAAGGAATTTCAGTAGTTCTTGCTCTTTTAGTGTATTCTCCATACATCGGAACGGCAACAGCCGCAAGAATACCGATAATAGCAATGACTATCATCAGCTCTATCAGAGTAAACCCTTTTTTCAATTTGGAACCTCACATAGCAGAGAACCACACAAAGAGTTGCAAAATATGTGCCAGTCCCTCTCACACCTTAATCAGTATTAGTCAAAAGCTCAAGAGTTACATCCATACAGGCAACAACCCAATTTGGGGGAAGCTCTTCAGGCTCTTTTGCCCAAGCTTCTGCAAGACCTATAGGGAGGAGATCACTGCCTGACCCCGGATCACAACCTTCATCATCGGTAGCCCCGAAAAAGTAATATCTCCCCATAATTTCACCGCTTGGGTCTTCACCGCTTGAAGTTGTCCACTCAAGACTCACAATTTCTGAAGCATAGTTTGCGTTCTGAGGACTGGCTTTGTAAGCTATCTGGTATTGAACAATAGACCTTAGGAGGAAAGGAATCTCTGTAGTTCTCGCCCTTTTTGTATAGTCGGCATACATAGGTATTGCTACAGCTGCTATAATGCCCATAACTGCAACAACGATCATTACCTCCAAAAGGGTAAATCCTTTTTTCATCTTAAACCTCCGCATTAAAATACACTATATCATATAATTTAATGCAAAATGTATGCCACAAGCCTGATTTTTTTAGATTTTATGAGGGGAACAGTTCCATATACGCTTTATGGAATCTCTCTGTTATCACTTTCCATGAAAAGTTTTTATTAAAATGTTCTTTACCGTTCAAAGTGAGTTTTTTACTCAGTTCAGCATCACTTACTATTTTTTCTATTGCATTTGCTATCGCGTGCGGATCTTTTTGAGGAACGAGCAAACCTGTAACACCGTCAATTACAATGTCAGGAATACCACCCGTATCTGTCCCGATTACAGGAACACCATAACTTAAAGCCTCAAGAAGCACCGTCCCCAACCCCTCACTATACCCCTCATCATCCACAATAGAAGGAAGCACAAAAACATCAGCAACCCGATACATCTCCTCAAGAGCAGTCCCCGTCAAATAACCATGAAAAAACGGCCTTACCACAACTTTATCATCCTTCGCCGGCTTTTTAGTCTCCCTATTGAACAACTCTCCCCCCGCCCTCTCTTTCACAAAGAGAGGGAGCTGTCTTATCCCCCTCTTTTTAACTGAGGCGGACAAGGGAAAGGCTCCAGTGGAGCGTTTTCCCCGACGAAGGGGG
>SLOD01000207.1 GCA_007132725.1 Candidatus Sumerlaeota bacterium | reverse complement strand
GGATGTGTATCCCGGTAGCTGCGGGTAAAATCATGACCGATTTTGTCGCTATTCCAGAGTAAACTCTTTATATCCGGAATCTTCACCATCTATATATACCTGCACCAGATAAGTTCCGGAATCAAGATTAACATCGTGTTCAATAGCGAAATTTAAAGACACGGACTGATTTTCATATTGAATGCCGGTATGAGCTGTAAAATTAATGGAATCCCCCCCCTCTGTGGTAAATGTTTCTGTTGAAGGATTGATAATATTTCCGTCAGGACCAATCATCAGGATGTGAACATTTTTTTCACCCGGTTCAACAAAAATATTGGCATTAATTTCAAAGCTTACGGTAGTACGGTCAATCCTTCTTGCTACATCCATGTCCACCGGCCTGCAAAGCCACCTGTCCCTGAAGTTATGAACACAAATATTATATGCATGTAAATAGGTTGCTTCATCAACTTTACTGACAAGGGATTCGTGCTCATCTTCCTGCTCGCTTAATTGCTTTTTAAGGGTTTCCAATTCTGCCTTCAGCTTTTGTTTTTCTTCTTTAAGTTTTTTATACTCATCTTCAACCTCTTCAAGTTCAGCAATCTGCTGCCTGAATTCATCTATTTCAAAAATCTGCCGGCTGAGGCGGGCTATCCTGGCTTCCCGGGTTTGTATTTCTAATTCCATAATTGCAACATCTTCCCCGAGTAATTTAATTCGCTCATTTAATATTGCAATTTCAGATTGCAATTGTGCGTTTGTTTCTTCAATTGCAACCTTATCTTCTGCAATAAGGCTCTTCTGTTGCGCAATATTCTCTTTTTCATTGCTGATTCTGCTGTTGCGCACTAAAAGAAAAACATTCCCCAGTATTGAAAAAAGGAGAATAACAGCAATTACAATACTGGTTATTTGTTGTGATTTAAATTTTCGCTCAAGGCGCTTTTCTTTAAAAGTTTCCATAGCTTATTTTATTTTATACATACTATTTTGTGAGACTTTAGCGGGAATTCTGGTGTCAATTATTGTTCAGGTTGAATGTCATATTAATTAGACAAGTACCATGCCAGGCCAATCATGTTAAATATTTACCAAGCAGATTGTACAAATGATCATCATCGATTGGTTTGGTCAGATAATCAGTAAATCCAGCTTCCTTAAATTTTATAGTATCCTCCAGCATCGCATAAGCTGTTTGAGCAATAACAAGTGTATCCGGATTATCTGATCTGATCTCTTTTAAAACTTCATAACCATCTATTTCAGGTAGCCTGATATCCAGTAACACCAGATCAATTTTTTCTTGTCGGAATTTACTTATTGCTTCCCTGCCATCTTTGGCTATCAGCAATGTAGCATCGGTTATCTTTAGCAAATATACCAGAATTTCGCGACAATAAAAGTCATCCTCGGCAATCAGGATTGTTTTTCTCCTGAGTTTCGGGATCCCTGCCCTTTCTAAATATCTCTTTTCGGGTTCTCCGGTTATTTCCATTTCAGCCTCCGTAAAGGGAATTTTAAAGTAAAAGATAGAACCCTGCCCTATTACAGATTCCACATATATCTCTCCGTCCAGCAGTTTGGCCAGGCCTTTTGATATGGCCAAACCCAGTCCTGTTCCCGAGACAACTTGTTTTGAAGAATTTAGTCCCTGCCGAAACCTGGAAAAAATTATTTCCTTGTCAATCATTCTTATTCCCGGTCCTGTATCCCGCACAAAAAATATCAGCTCTTTCCGGTCCGCAATTTCATACCCTAATTCAACAGATCCGCTTTTTGTAAATTTAAAAGCATTGCTTAAGAGGTTAGATAACACCTGCTTAACACGAAACTCATCGGTATAAACAGTTGGCTTATCATTTTTCTCCAGGGGCAGGTTAAGCCGGAATCCGATATCCTGCTTTTGATTGTTAAGGGAATATAAATCAAATTGTTTCTTCAGATTACACATCAGGTCATTGACAGATACTGCAGAGGGTACGATCTTCAGTTCATCAGCTTCAATCCTCGAAATATCAATAATATCATTGATCAGCTGAAGCAAATATCTCCCGGACTGACTGATTACATTGATATGACTTCTTTGTTGCTCATCGCTGGCACTTTCCATAAGTATCTTTGTATACCCAAGGATTGAATTTATTGGCGTGCGGATTTCATGGCCCAAATTGGAAATGAACGCTGACTTCAGCTGATCGCTTTGTTCAGCTTTTGTTTTAGCCGCCATAAGTTCTAAATTAACTTTGGCCAATACTTGCTCAGCATTATCAGGGGATACCTCTGAAGCATCTGACTCCTTATTTTTTATGGCCTCAATCATATTCTGAGATTCCTTTAATTTGCGGGACAGATGGCGGACCTCCCTTATAAGCTCCTTTTTGTTTAAATTCTGATAATCCATATACAAGAATTAAAACAGTTATTTCAATGATAACCCTTTAAGGTTAATTGATAAATTATATACTCCAAATATCTTCTTCTTTGTAATTACTGCATATTTACATTGGCAGATCAAAGGCTGAAAGCATAAACCGATTCTGTGCCGTTGGGATAAACGCCTTCGATAAATACGTTACCGGAATAATCTTCCAGAAGCCGCCGTATATGAGCCGGTTCACTGACTAGCTGTTTGTTGACACCGACGATAATGAAACCTTCCTTCATGCCAACTGCCTGCAGTTCACCAGGTTCAATTTCTATTACCTGAACACCGCCTGGTAAATTAAGATCTTCCTGCAACTCTTCCGGTACCATTCTGAATGTAGCACCCAACAAAGATTCTTCCTGCTTCAGAACCAGTTCACGATGCTCTTCCATACCAAGCAACTGTGCGGTTAGTTCCATTGACCTGCCGTTTCTCTGGATGGTAATTTCAACCATATCCCCCGGATGATTACGGCTTATTTGTTGCTGAAGCTCTCCCGTTGAGTTTACAGCATTTCCGTTGACTTCCATGATCACATCCCCACTCCTGATTCCGGCCTTATCTGCGGCACTCCCATCTACAGTTTCCTCAATATACACTCCTGCAATCTCTTCAAGTCCTTTTTCCGAAGCCAGTTCTGAGGTTACCTCCATTATGGTTACCCCCAGAACGCCTCTTCTTACTTCTCCGAATTCAATGATATCTTCCTTTACCCTCTTCACGATTGATGAAGGTACGGCAAATGCGGTGCCTATATGGGTGCGTGTGGGAGAGATGATCAGGGTAGGAACACCAAGCAGTTCTCCCCTGAGGTTAACCAGTGCGCCACCGCTGTTTCCGACATTCACAGCCGCATCAGTCTGCAGAAAAGATTCCAGGGGCATTTCGCCTTCACGTAATACACCAAGCGTTCTCTCTTTGGCACTTATTATACCTGCGGTGACCGAGGAGGTAAGTCCAAAAGGGTTACCTACAGCAAGTACCCACTCTCCTACCTTCAGGTCATCAGAACTACCAAAGCTTATGTATGGTAAATTCGTTTCCTCTATTTTTAACATTGCTATATCTGTATTCGGATCTGTACCCTTCACTTCAGCGCTAAAAGAGCGCTGGTCATTTAAGGTAACCTCAATCTCAT
>SLOD01000208.1 GCA_007132725.1 Candidatus Sumerlaeota bacterium | reverse complement strand
TCAGTCAGTCAGTCAGTCATTGTTTAATAAAGAATTCAGATATACGGGGGCCGCCTCTAAAATAATTTTAAAAAACAGAAAGTCAGATTATTTTAGTTTTTTGAATTATTTATTTTTAGAGGTGATAAATGAAAAAGTTAATAGTTTTGTTAATTTCATTAATTGTGTTCAGTAACTTGTATGCAATTAACGATCATCCAACTAGTGGTTGTAATGGAGTTCATGATTTTAATCATATCCATTTTTTTGAATTTTATTGGAAAGAAGGTTCTCAGTGGTATAAAATTCCAAGTAGCCAAATGACTTCCATCTATCCATGGAAATGTATGCTTGATAACAGTTGTGGCGGTAATGCTCCATGGGGAGACCCTTATACTTGTTACATTTCCGGGCATACAAATAATGGATATGCTGTCGATACGTCTGCTGTTCCCTGTGATGCCCCAGATCATTTTGTTTATAAATCATGTTGGGTGTGGAAAAATATCGCTCTAAACTCCGACACTTCTGGTATGTACAGAATAAATCCGCCAAATGGACACTCAAACTATATGCATGCATGGTATAATTATATGACTCTTTATTCTCAACGTGTGCCTGATTCAAGCATTGAAGTGCTTTGGTACTCAACAACAAGCGGTTGGCCTGTTCCCATTACTATGTGGCATGCTGAAACCCGCTGGGATGTTAGTAATCATCAGGAAAATTGGCCCCCTTCTGATGACCACTGGTCAATACACACAAATGCCACGCAATATTCCGTAGAAAAAAGGTTCAGATTCTACTTATGGGGAAACTGGGTTTATTATTGGTCCCCCGTCCACAACCTGTCAAATGCTTTTAAAGCATTCCAGATGTCGATACAAAAAGGACATGGTGCAAATCCGTTAAATAACTCTTTTGATGAATCTGAGTTTGAAAGAAGTGATTACGGTGTTGATAATGATGTTAATGATCATCTCAAAGGAATAGATCTCAGATTATCTGATATAATTGAAATATATGATGTCAACAGTGTCCTGAAAGATATTTTTGTTTCCGCTTCAGAAGAATTAAGCACATCTTTGAAGTTTGAAGTTTTTTCAGATGGAACTCTCGCTGAACTCACAGTAGAAAGAATTGACAAAAAACATAAAAATGAATCGAATGGTTTGCTTGAAGGGACAAAAATTGTAGGAATTAACGGTTATAGACTTGAAGAGTTTGAAAATATCGAAAACTTTTTTAATTATATTTCAAAAGAAACGGTGAATAGCATAACTTTTTTAGTTAACGATGCAGCTCTTTACACAATTTTTGAGAAATAGTGTCAACACTTTGGGTTTTTGTTCGGGGGAGAATTCCTCTCCCCCGAATACTATAGGAGGATTTGTCATGAGAATATTCTTGTTGCTCTTTTTTTTAAGTCTGGCTTTTTCCTGCAATAATGGAAAATCAATTGAAAACGACAGAGATTTAGGCACAAGAGATGAATCAGGTCACCCTGATGAAGATATTGAAACAGAAGATGATCTTTCGGAAAAAGATGATGCTGATAACTGGTGGGAAGCTCCGGTAGTAAAGTGTGACAGGGATTCAGATTGCCCTGATCCTGAAAAGGAGTTCTGTGATCCTTACGGAGAATGTCAGTGCAGGCAGGCAAAAGGTTTTGTAATAAGATACAAAGGTAAATGTATTCACGGAAGTGAAGGGCAGGAAAAGTTTTGTAACGGGCGATCAAGGGCATTTAATTTAAGACACGAAGTGCCCCGGAAAGGACGAATAGCATATACAGAAAAAATAGAAGATGTCACATGTTTATGCGATTCCGGTTATTATGGTCTTAACTGCGAAAGAGCTAACGAAGATCACCCTGATTATCCTGACCGTTTTTTTGAAGGAACAACTGAAACATTTTTTCTCCCTGAACCTGATTGTGAAAAAGATGAAGATTGCAGTGAGGGAATGAAATGCAGTGAAAAAGGCTACTGTTACTGTGATGGTGAAGTGAACTTTCATGATCCGGCAATTTTAGAAGTTTTGTACTACATTCTCGGTAAAACAGATTTTGACGGAGAGGATTTGCTGGATATAAAAATGCTGAACCTCAGATATGTTCACAGGTTTGACAGAATGGAATGTCTGCCGAACCTTAGAGCACTTACAATTGAATATCCGATAGGAGAGATAGAAAATTTCGATCAGCTTGCTTACCTTAAGAACCTTCAGCATCTTGCCGTTTTGCAGGGCAAAGAAGAGATAGATTTCAGCCCTGTAGCGAAACTTGAAAGATTAATGTCTTTAACACTGCAAGTTTATTCAAGTAATTATCAGTTTCTGCATGATATGGAACCTGACAATCATGTTCAGTGGTTGCGTTTAATGTTTGAGGATGAAGGTCCTTCAGATTTTGATTTTTTTACGAACTTTAAAAAACTTAACGCTTTGATTGTTCATAATTTCGAATCACCCGGGAACTGTAGTTTTGATATATCTTCTATCACTGGAAACCGTGATTTATTCTTTTTAACTCTGTATCCCGGATTATGTGGAATTAAAAATTTGAACAAGCTTGCTGAATTTAAAGAATTAAACAAGCTTCATATCGGGAATTACTCGAGCTTAGGTCTAAAAAAAATAAAACTGTCAGATTTTCCGGTATTACCCAATATTGTAGAACTTTTTATTGACCGGACAACTTTTGACAGCAAAATGAAAGATCATTTTCCCTCTTTGACAGACTTGATTATATACGGGGATCAATCAGGTGTTAAGGACTTGGATTTTCTTGAAGGATTAAATAACTTATTGCAGTTCAATTTCTCGGAAGATCAGGATGAGCCGGTGTTTTTTGATGAAAATCGTTATACTGCTTTATCTGAACAGAGTAATCTTATGCGATTAAGTATCGGTCCGTATAAAAGTCGTAATTATGAGTGGATTGAAGGTTTGAAACATGCAACAGAGATCAGCTTTATTACAACGACTTCGGCGTATAGTGACTCAAAGTGGGATGATGCTTACCGTGACTACTACATTGAGCATGGAGCTACTAACAGCAGTTATTTATCAAATCTTTTATATTTAACAGCATACATTGACAGGACATACCATCTTGATGAGCTGTCCGGTATCAGAGCTTTTTCTGAAAAAATAAATAATCCTGGTCGCTCTAAGCTGCAGGAGAATTATTTGAATAGTGGAAATGTACATGATATCATTAATCCGGGAATTATACTTTGTTCCAATCCGGTTGATATCGAAAAAAACATAAACGATCTTGAATTAATTCGCAAGAACGGAGTAACAGTAGCAATTGGTGAAACAAGAGACAAATGCGATGAATTTCCGGCAAAAAATTTATTGTTGAACAATGAAAACACAAAAAATCAAAATAACAAAATATATTTTTTTAATGACAAAAGATCATTAAAATGGATTGGGATTGAATAATCACGGTTGCTGTTTGTTATGTTACTGGTTAACTGTGACCTGTGACCTGGGACCCGTAACCCGTGAGAAATTCCATTTGCATTAAATCCATAATCTGTTAAAATCAGGAAGAACTTTTGAATAAAAGGTAATAGATGAAACTGCTGATATTCATATTTACCAT
>SLOD01000046.1 GCA_007132725.1 Candidatus Sumerlaeota bacterium | reverse complement strand
TTGTTGGTTGAATACTTAGCCATGTCTGCAATATAAGCATTTAAAATACTGCTCTGCTCACTATAAACATCGCTGTAATTTTTTTTATCTCTAAAACTTTTTACAGCCATTGGCATACCACCTACAGCAAGATATGTTTTATAATCATTAAGAAGTTCTTTGTGGATCATATCAGGAGCCGGGGTCATATTTCTGTAGTGATCTTTTATTATTTCAACAAAGTGTGTTTTGCCAAGAGCATCAAGATATTCTTCAAAATCAAGCGGATAAAGGGTGAGCATTTCAACTTTTCCAACCGGGAATGAATACTTTCCCCTGTTAATAGCAACACCGAGAAGACTTCCTGCGCCAATCACATGTTGTTCAGGGGCATCTTCAGCAAAATATTTAAGAGAAGTCAATGCTCTTTCACATGCCTGAATTTCATCAAAAATAATCAGAGTCTCTCCTTCAGTAATTTTTGTTTTAAAATGAGCCTCAAAAATATTTATCAACCTTGAAGGAGAAATATCTGACTCAAAAAAACTCGTAAAAACCGGCATCTTTTCAAAGTTTATATAGACACTGTTCTTATAGTGTTTTTCCGCAAAATCCTCAATGGCGTATGTTTTACCCACCTGCCTTGCACCGTATATTAAAACAGGTTTTTTCTTTTTTCTTTCTTTCCACTCAATTAGTTTTTCTGTTATTTTTCTTCTCAAAAGTCACCTTATAAACAAACAACCGCACTAAAAAAACAATACTTAAAAAAACAGCTATGTCAAGAAAAGTCACTCGCAAGTGATTTTTATGTGTGATAAAAGTCATTTTTAAGTGATTTTTTGGCACATATTTTTAAATTGGACAAAACTGAACTCATCCTTAAAATGTTTCCTGTTTTTTGAACGGTATATACATGATGGGCGAAACTGATTCATTAACATGCACCAGTAAAGACGGGAAAGAAGTTTCAATAGACCTTTCTGAAATTGAGTTCACTGCGGCAAGGTCTGTAGGCCCGGGTGGACAGCATGTAAACAAAACAAACAGTGCTGTTCAACTGAGGCTGAACATTGAAACATCATCTCTTCCTCAGTTTTTAAAAGATAAACTCCTGAAAACAAAAGATCACCGTATCACAGAAAGCGGAGATATTCTCATAAAAGTTCAGGAAGATAGAAGTCAACTCAAAAACAAAGAAACAGCCATCAACCGCTTAAAAGAATTTATTGAAAAAGTTCTCTATACCCCTAAAAAACGAAAAAAGACCCGCCCTACAAAAGCATCAGTAGAAAAAAGACTCAAAACAAAAAAATTGCGGAGCGAAATAAAAAAACTCCGTGGTAAAATTGACTGACTATTTAAGACCTTTCCTTTTTGCAGCTTTTTCTTTGGCTTTAAAAAGCATCATGCTGACACGACTGAGGATACTCACTTCGTTATCACCGCTTGTTTCAATTGAAAGAAAATTGAGATCAGGATACATCGACATTATTTTTGCCTGAACTCCATCACTGACCCCGCTTGAAGGCATGCACCCGAAAGGTTTAGAAGAGAGAAAGCCATCAATTTTATCGGCATAATATACTGCTTCCCCTATTTCGAGATTGCCTTCTCCGCCGAAAATTTCAGGATGATAAAGCTCAAAACCAAGTTTAGCAAGATGATCCAGGTCGGGAAGTTCGGCTCTTCCGCCAAACTGTTCGGGATTGAAATGTTTTTTGAACCAATTATAAAAAAGAAGTATTGCTTTGTCGCTCACTCGCTGCCTTTTTAGGGATTTTTTCCAGTATTTGTACTCTTTTTCATTTTTTGCGTACTTCATTCCCCTTTCAGCTTCCCTGCTTCTCCTCCAGTTGTCGTACATTGCCCTCTGGGTGAAAGAACCAGGCAGGACCTCACAACCCTCATCCATAATGAACCGTCTCATGTTGTAGTTGCCGTCATTGTGTGCAAGATTGGCAAAAACTTCCCCGGTCATGTAGATAAGGGGCAGTTCCAAGTCCTTTTTAGGCACACTGCCAAGCATTTCCCCTGTTTTTTTAAGAGCTTTTGGCAGCTTAAAAAGAAAAAGAGGGCTTGTAAAAGCTTCAAGAAGTATTTTTTCGCACTCCTCTATCACTTTAAGTGCATGGTCCCGGTCTTTGGCATAGGGACGGAGAGCACATTCGGCAATATGCATAAAGTCGGCAAGTATAAAAGCGATAAGAAGATTTATCCTGAATTTAAGATTGAACTGGAAGGCACATTCTTTTGGAACCATCGAGTCCTGGAGTTCAGAAGAAAAAACCATCAAGCGGAATCCTTTAAAGCCTGCATCGTTCGCAACTTTAAGATACTCCTGAGGATACATTCCGTAACGGCATGGACCGCACTGCCCTCCACCTGAGAGGAATATATATTTTTCAACGATCTCTTCTTTAGAAAGCCCCTTTTCTTTATAAAGCATCATAAGATGTCTTATGAAACTGCCCGAAGTGAAATACATCGGGTTACATTCCATCCGGTTACCATATTCTTTTCCCCAGCGGACATCCTCTTTTATATGGTCTCCCATATCGAGGAATTTATATCCGTTTCTAATGAAATAGGCTCTTAAAAAGTATGATTTTCTCCTTTCTATCATACTGTACATGATGGTAACTTTCTTTTTATCCCGTTTGTGCCATACAGGATTTGGATAGCCCTGCCACTGCTCATCTTTTTTGATCTTCGGAGCAATGCTCTCTGTTCCAGTTTTCACCATATACGGATTTTTCATTCCACCCCCGAAATACTGAAGACCGATTCCAAACACCGACTTAGCATATAAATTCAGATGATTTTTGCAAGAATACGGAACAGGAACTGGTGAGTTTTTTACTCAAAAATTATCTCCGGATCATCAAATATATTTAAAAAGGCACGGGCTTTTACCATTGTTTCTTCAAATTCTTTTTGGGGATCGCTTCCCCATGTGATTCCGCCTCCCGTTGAATAGATAAGGGTGTTGCCTTTTCTCTGTACTGTTCTTATGGGGATGTTGAAAACCGAGTTTCCGTTAATTCCGCAAAAGCCGATGGCTCCTGTATAGATGTTCCTTTTATGCTCTTCAAGTTGTGAGATTATTTTCATTGCACTTATCTTGGGGGCTCCCGTGATAGATCCTCCAGGAAAAAGTGATTTGAAAAGCTCAATTTGACCATCTTTCGGGATTGTTCCACAAACTGTTGAGTATAAATGAAAAAGTGTGGGAAACTCCATCAATTCACAGTGGTGCTCCACTTTTACAGAACCGGGGATTGCAGTTTTTCCAATGTCGTTTCTTATCAGATCAACTATCATTGCAAGTTCGGCACGATCTTTTTCACTTGTCAGGAGTTCTTTTTTTAAAACCTCGTTGTTTCTGGTGTCAGATTCTTTTTTAATAGTCCCTTTTATCGGATAACTGCTCACTTTTGCTCCACTCTCTATTCTGAAAAAACATTCAGGAGAAAGGGAAAGCACTTCAACTTCTTCACTGTTTATAAAGACGGCATAATCTGCATGATTTTTAGAAAGATACTTGTAAAAAAGATACCACGAAGGAATATCTGTCTCAATTTTTATCGGGTAAGTAAAATTGACCTGATAAACATCACCTTCTCCTATCCTTCTTC
>SLOD01000066.1 GCA_007132725.1 Candidatus Sumerlaeota bacterium | reverse complement strand
TCAGCTCTGAAAGATGCATTTTACTTGCCAAACAAAGATTCTATCCTGCGATTTCCTGAGGCATTCCTTGCTCTGTTCCTTGACCAGATACGGAGCTCTTTGATGTTTTCCTCGTATGTGACAGAAAGAGGAACACTTCTTCTCACAACTTCTTCTACTATTTTTTGCGTAAGTTGCAGTTTTTTTGAATATGCTGTAATCAGTGCATCAACAACTATTTGTTCGATTTCTGCTCCACTGAAATTTTCGGTGTCTGCGGCAAGCTTAGGGATGTCAAAATCTTGTGGAAGACGGCTTCTTTTTTCAAGGTGTATTTTAAATATTTCCTCTCTTTCCGTTTTTGAAGGAAGATCTACGAAAAATATTTCATCAAAACGGCCTTTTCTAAGAAGTTCGGGGGGAAGGACAGAGACTTTGTTGGCTGTAGCTACCAGAAAAACAGGTTCTGTTTTTTCCTGCATCCATGTCATCAGCCATCCAAGAACTCTCCTTATTTCAGATCCTTCCGTGTCCTGGGAAAGAGCTTTTTCAATTTCATCGATCCAGAGAACAACCGGAGCAAAACCCTCTATTGTTGTAATAGCTTCTTTAAGAAGTTCTTCCACACTTCTTCCTTTTCTGAAAAGATTAATAAAATCAAGTCTTACAAGTGGGAAACTCCAGATGTTGGCAGTTACTTTACAAGTCAGAGATTTTCCGCAACCTTGAACTCCGAGCATCAACATTCCTTTTGGAGTAGGTATTCCAAAGTCTCTTGCTTCTTTGGAAAAGTTCCCTTTTCTTTCCACGATCCATTTTTTCAGTTCATTAAGTCCTCCTATCTGATCTATTCCGTCATCAATGTGGACAACTTCCAGTATTTCATTTTGTCTAAGGAGATTTCTTTTGCTCTCAAGAATAGTTTCAACTGCTTTTTTGTCATCAAACCCGGAGATATTTTTTAAAATTTGGGATATTCTTGAAAAAGGAAATCCTTTCAGATTTTCTTTAATGTTTTTTCGTGTTTCCTCGCAGAAAGGCAGAGACTCCACCTCTTTGTTAAAATTCTCTATTGTAGCAGATTCCGACTCTACAACCGCATATCTGATAAGTACCGGAGGAAGGTTCAGTTCTTTGCAATAAAAAGTGATGTCAGCCTCACTTTTTAATATAACTTCAAAAAGATTTAAAGCCTCCACCTCATTGTTGAAAAGATGTTCTGCGTAAGCGATCGCTGCATTTTTCCCTGATTTTATTATAGCAATAAGTGTTTCGAGAGTATCTTTACTGGCGTTCCCTCTCCATTCTATTTTACCCGGATGGTTCCTTATCGAAAATACCGGGTCGTTACAAAGAATAATTTTAAACATTTCTGTCTCCTCCAAAACAGTTTTGACAAATTATACTTCATCACAGCTTTTTGGCAAATTGATTTTCCAACATGTTGAAAGGCTGTTTTTTTAATTTCTCCATCTTCTTGAATATACGAAGAAATACTGTCAAAAAAATCCTGTTTTTATTAAAAAACTTGATTTTAGAGAGTTTGTTTATACTATCCGATACGCTTCGGGGTGTAGCGCAGTCTGGTTAGCGCATCGGTTTTGGGAACCGAGGGTCGGAGGTTCGAATCCTCTCACCCCGACCATGTTTGAAAGGTGCGTCCGTAGCTCAGCTGGATAGAGCAACGGACTTCTAATCCGTAGGTCAGAGGTTCGAATCCTCTCGGACGTGCCATGCTTTTTTTTATTTGATCGTGCGGTGGGTATAGTTCAATGGTAGAGCACCGGATTGTGGTTCCGGGCGTTGTGGGTTCGAGTCCCATTACCCACCCCATTTTTAGGTGGGCTCTTAGCTCAGTTGGTAGAGCAACTGACTCTTAATCAGTGGGTCGAAGGTTCGAATCCTTCAGGGCCTACCATTTTTATAGTGTTAATATTTAGATGATATTGTTCGTTTCAACAGTTTCTTAACAAAGTACATCATGAGGGGTTTTTGCGAGAGTGGCGGAATTGGCAGACGCACTAGACTTAGGATCTAGCGGGAGACCGTGGGGGTTCGAGTCCCCCTTCTCGCACCATATTTTGAAAAAAGAATTTTATGGATAAATTTTAATAATATGTGAGGTAACAATGGATTACAACATCAACCATCTCAGCAATGTGGAAAAAGAAGTAGAAGTAACTTTTTCTGCAGAAGAAGTTGCCAGGAATATTACTGAATCTTTGCTTCATCTGTCTAAGACCGTCAATATTAAAGGTTTCAGAAAGGGAAAAGTCCCCTTGAATATTGTTAGGCAATTCTATGGCAAAAATGTTAAAGAAGAGGCCGAAAACTATTTTATTTCAACAGGATTTAGAGATGTTGTCGAAAAAGAGGATCTTCGTTTTGCTACGCAGCCCGATATTTTTGAAAAAGGAAACATAAAAGAGGGAACCCCTTTTGTTTTTAAATATCGTGTTGAGATATTCCCTAAACTCGATATAGAGCCGCAAGAATATAGTGCCGAATATACTTCTTTGAAATTTGAGGATAAAATGGTCGAAGAAGAGATGAAAGCTATAGCCTCAAGATTTATAGAATACAAGGAAGATGACCAGGCTGCTTCAGAAGAGAAAGACAAAGTTACAGTGAGCTTTAAAGGAACTCTGGACGGAGAGTCTGTTGAGGGTACAGAAGGAAAAGATGTCGCTGTTGTAATTGGAGAGAGGAAGTTCCTTCCTGATTTTGAAAAAGCGGTAACAGGAAAGAAACAGGGCGAGAAATTTGATGCTCCTGTTAATTTTCCTGAAGATTATAATGCAAAGGACCTTGCGGGAAAAACCGTTATGTTCAGTTTTGAAGTAAACAAAGTAGAAAAATTCCAAAATGGACCTGAGATAACAGATGAATTCCTTAAAGATAAGGACGGGTATCCGGATACTGTTGAAGAATTGAAGTCCGAGCTTGAAAAACACATTTCTCAGTACATTGAAAATATCAACAGAGAAAACAAAAAACAGATCGCCTGCGATACATATATCAAAAACCATGAATTTGATGTGCCGCCATCTATACTCAAAAAGGAAGTTGATGCCAGAATGGAAGAATATAAAAAGAAAAACAATGTAGAAACTGTTCCTGAGGATGTCGTGAAAAAAATCGGAGAGGAGTCTCTTTGGGTTACAAAAAAGTACATGATATTAAGTACTCTGTCAGAAAAATTGTCTATAGATGTTACTGAAAGAGAGCTGGATGCTGTTTTGGCAAAAGAGGCGGCAAGTTACGGACTGCCCCCTGAATATGCCAGCCAGATTCGCAATTACTATGGTGAAGAGAGACTTTCTTTGAAAAAAATGGAGATAAAGGAAAGTAAAGTTCTTGACAAAATTGTAGAAAACATGAAATTTATAGAGAAGAAAGCTGAAGAGAAGGAGTCATAAATGAGAAAATTTAATCCTGAAGGGGCACTGATCCCGATAGTTGTAGAAAAAGAAGGCGGGGGAGAAAGAGCATATGATATTTATTCCAGACTTTTAAAAGACAGGATAGTTTTTATCGGAGGTCCGGTGGATGATAATCTGGCGAATCTTGTTGTTGCGGAGCTCCTTTTTTTGGAGGCACAGGATACTGAACAGGATATTCAGATATATATAAACAGTCCGGG
>SLOD01000019.1 GCA_007132725.1 Candidatus Sumerlaeota bacterium | reverse complement strand
CCTTTTTATTGCTAAAGAAACAGGTTTAAGCACAACAGGTGTAGAAAAAATCATCGCACGACTTAAAGAAAAAGGGGTAGTTAAGCGGATAGGTTCTGCAAAAGGCGGTCATTGGGAAGTTACTGTTGATTAACCATAAATGTAATCACTGCATGAAAGAATTAAACAAGGAAGATTTTTATTTAGACCATATTCTTCCGCGTGCTCAAGGTGGACATAATTACAGATCTAATTTGCTTGCAGCATGTCATTCTTGCAATAATAAAAAGAGTGATAAAAACGCAGAGGAATTTTTAATGTCAAATTACCGTACTGGTCTATTGTTACAAAATGAATTTCTGCATCAACGAGAAAAAATTAACAAGCTAATGGAAGTCTATCGAGAGACAATAAAAGGTAAGAATGCTGATTAGAAACCACTTTGCTTCCGAAGTTATATTGTTTAGAATTTGAATTTTCGGAGAACAGAGCACATGGAAAAGTTTGATATCAGAAAGTTATTACGATTTATACCGGAAGCGGTTGTTTTTCGTGGTGAAAAGCTTTACGAAGATGACTGCGTTTCTGATATATTTATCAATCAAAATGTGGTTACAGCAAAAGTGTGGGGAACCATGGAGTATAAGACTGAAATACATTTTCTGCCTGATGGTAATATGTTTTTCCAGTGTTCATGTCCTTATGATGGCGAAATTTGTAAACATGGTGTAGCCCTTGCTTTTGAAGTACATAACGATCCTTCAATTATTGAAGAAATATCGTTTGACAAAGGAAAAGAAAAGGTGTCCGGATCAGATATTAAAAACTTGATCGAAAAAGCCGGCGTGGACAATATTAAAACATTCCTGTCTGACATTTTATCAGAAAACCACCTTCTTTTTGAAAGATTCAGGACTCAAATTGAAGGACAGACACTTGTGGAGTCTGATAAAAGTGTTGCTGAACTGACACAGGAAATTGTTTCTGAACTTGAATCCTTTGATTTGACGGACTATCAGCGGTTTTATGAACATAGAAGCAATCATTTTGGATACCGGAGCGATTGGGAGATACTTTTTGATGGTGCCGAGGTTGAGCTTGAAGAGTTAATGAAGAAATTTACCGATAAAATAAGTTTCTGCCTTGAATCCGGGAATGTGATTGAATCAGTCAAACATCTTCTTGCACTTTATGAGGCAATTCATATAGCTGATTTTGAAAATATTATAGATGAGGTTGATATTTTCCATGGAAATATTTTTGACACACTTTGGTTCAATTACAAGTTTTTTTATAATCAGTTTTTAGACCGTTATAAAAAAATCAGAGAAAACAGTGATGCTTTCTGCCGGATTATGGATATTATCTCTGACCGGGTGAATAACTACCAAAACATTTCAGATGATGACTCCTTCAGGTATGACTTTAAACATATTGATCAATTGTTTATATCGAAGATTGACGATACCACAAAAGCAGAATATGCAAAGAAAGCGATGGACAACCTGAATCTTCCCGCAAACCAGACAGATTCGGTATATGAGAAAATCTTTTCTGAGATGAGCGATAAAAAAGCCTGGCTGGAACTTGCGGAAACACAATGTACAAACAATGCTGATATTGCACGGAAACTGCTTAAATTTTATGAAAATGACAGAGATTCTTTTGTGAGAATTGCTAAGGATACCGCTTTTTTATTCAAGCTTGAACTTGTCCCTTATCTTGCCGGAACTTTGAAAAAAGAGGATGATCCGGATTTATATAAAAAGGTGCTTTTTCAACATGCTTTAGAAGAAAGAACCATCGCAGAGTTTAAAGCAATAAAGCAAAATCTCAGCGGGAAAGATACTGAAGAATTTCTTGATCTTGTTAAAGGAAAGAGCTTAAATGATTACTATATCTCTATTCTCTCTTATGAAAAAAGGCATAGAGATATACTGGATTTTGCAAAAAGAAACAGAAACTCATCAAATATCAATAGATTTATTGAGCCTATTCTGACTGTATATCCTGAAGAATGTTATGACATCGTTGCCGCCGTTGTCAAAAAAGCATTGGAGCATACAGGAGGAGCTGAACACTACAGAATAGAGGCTCATAGACTCAGGATGTTATTAACCACCGGTGACGAAAAAGTAACAAACAAAGTTTATTCTTTTGCTGAAAAACTGATGAAACAATATTTTCGCAGAAGTTCCATGAAAAGAGAATTCATAGATGCCGGGATTTTAAAAAAATAATTTACAGACGAACAGGAGAACTTATGGAACTGAAAAAATTGATTGGGAGACTCGAAGACTATGACGGAATTTACCGTAAAGCTGAGATTGAAGAAGCTATCAGCCGGAAAGATGAAATAACTCCGCACCTCATTGAAATACTTAAAATTTTATTAAAGAATCCTCTGTATTATGTGAACTCAGATTACTTCGGTCATTTTCACGCACTTTTTCTGCTATCCTTTTTTGAAGAGACAAAAGCTCACAGGTTAATTGTTGACCTTATGTCACTTCCGGACGACCTGCCTTATTCTCTATTTGACGACCCGATTTTGGAGTATGGAGCATCTGCTCTTATTAAAACCAGTGGCGGAGATTTGACGCTCATTAAAGAACTTGCTTTGAACAAAGATGCGGATGAGTATTCTCGAAGCAGTGCAATAAGTGCAATAAATTATGGAGTTATCGTAGGATATATCAGTCGGAACGATGCGTTACAGTTTTTCAAGGAGTTTCTTGAAAATAGAAAATCGGAGACCAAATGTCTGCCATACCATACCGCCATAGATGAAATGCTGAATCTTTGTCCGGATGGTTTTTTTGATCTGATTGACACTTGTTGCAGAGAAGGATACTATGAAGAAAGGTACTCTACCGATTATTTTATGGAAGCTGTAGAAAAAGGTGTAGATACCTGTCTTGAAGATTTAAAAAGAACCGTTGAATATTTTTCAATTAATGATCTACATGAAGTTATGTCATGGTGGGCATGCTTTCAAGATGCTGAAAAGTCTTTGCAAAAGAGGAGTTTTAAGTTCAAAAAATTATTGAAAGATAAAGGCTTTGAAGACTGCGAAAACCACAAGAAAAAAACTTCCAAAAAACATCAAAAAATAGAAATAGAAAAAAGATAGCGAAAGCATCAAGAAAGAAAAACAGAAAAAAATGATCGAGAGTTGCCACCTTTCTTAAAGAGCATTGGAGTTATACTCCATATCCACAATTTCAAGTTCAAGCCATGTCCAGTCAAGGTCATCAAGTATCCATGTGGCTTTCATTTGTGATGGAACTTTTATTCCGTCAAACACTTTATAGTCATCAACTGTCAGTACCCATTCTTTCCTTTCTGAATCGGGTTCATTACCCTGAAATCTCAAAGCAATGAATTTTATGAAATCACCTTCTTCGTTGAAATAAAATGTGCCGCTTCCGCTTGTTCCCATATATTCCATTGTTGCTTCTGCACTAAATTCATTGATCTTTTCCCATTTGATATATGGACTTACTGCAAGTGTCGGAAACCACTTAAATCTCACATCCAAAAAACCACCATCCAGATTATATTTATGTTTAAAAAAGGCAATAATAATCTTTTAGAAAAATAGTACTTTAAAATTCTTTAAAATCAAAAAGCTCTTTGTATAATTAAGGGGATTTTGTTTAAAAGGTATGCAATG
>SLOD01000105.1 GCA_007132725.1 Candidatus Sumerlaeota bacterium | reverse complement strand
AGAAGATCTGTAAATGATATCAGGAACATGCGGATAAGAACCAAAGACGGTACAGAAATACCTTTTACCGATGTGGCGGAAGTTGAAACAGGTAAAGGATACAGTGCCATCAGAAGGGCTAACAGGATGAGAATAGCATCAATTACAGCCGATGTTGATGACAATGTTGCAAGCTCAAACGAAATAAACAGAGACCTTGCAAGAAGAATAGAGGAGGAAGTTCTCCCTCAATTTACAAATGTAACTTATTCATTTGAAGGTTCCCAGAGAGAACAGGCAAAATCTCTTGTAAGTCTTGCAATAGGTTATGGAATAGCGCTTCTTCTGATCTATATTCTCCTTGCAATACCTTTCAAATCATACATGCAGCCGCTCATTATAATGTCTGCTATTCCTTTCGGTTTGACAGGTGCGATACTTGGACATCTTCTTCTTGGCTGGAACATGACCATAATGAGTCTGATAGGAGTTGTTGCACTTTCCGGAGTTGTTGTAAATGACTCGCTAGTTCTTATAGATTTTACAAATGAACTTATCCGGGAAAGAAAGGTTCCTGTTCACAAAGCGGTTCTTGAAGGGGCGGCAGGAAGAGTAAGGCCGATCCTTCTCACTTCAGTTACAACATTTGTCGGGCTTCTTCCTATGATATTTGAGAGGAGCCTTCAGGCACAATTTCTTATACCGATGGCAATAAGTCTTGGATTCGGAGTTGTTTTTTCAACTGTTACGATCCTGGTTTTTGTCCCTTGCGGCATTCTTGTAGTTGAAGATATAAAATCAATTTTCTCAAAAAATAAAGCGGAGGTAACGCAATGAAAAGACTCTGCTTAATAACACTTTCATCACTTTTTGTTTTTTCCTGTTCAATGGCTCCTGCAAAAAAAGATATGAGTCAGGAAATAAAAACGGAACAATTTTTCCAGACAGAAACCTCTCTTGTTACCAGAGAAGAAATTTCACCTTTTAAATGGTGGGAACAGTTTGAAGATGATCAACTTAACAGAATCGTTGAAAAAGCTGTTTTGAGCAATCTCGATATCATGCTTGCAATTAACAGGGTGGAGCTTCTCAAAACACAGTTCTCTTTCTCAAGGAGGGTGCGATTTCCCATTTTATCTGGGAGAGCCGGGGCAAACTATGGAAGAACTCCTGCGATGGGAATGAGATCAGGTACGGATGCTCAAACTGGACAACCTTCAATGGAATTCGGCTTTTCACCTGAAACGACAGGTGTCTATAACTTAAGCACCGGACTTTCATTTGAACTGGATATATGGGGAAGATTGAAAAGTACTGAAAGGGCTGCCATTGCAAATTTAAAAGCGACAAAAGAAGATCTCCAGACAGTATACCTCTCTGTGATAAGTCAGGTGGTGATGCTCTATTTTGATATCGCTGAGCTTTTGCAACTTGAAAGACTTAACATTGAAACACTCGATCTTAATCAGACATTATATGAACTTGCTCAGAAAAGATATGAGTCTGGAAATGGATCTGTAAACGAAGTTGAGCAGGCTTTCGGACAGCTTGAAAGCTCAAGGGCGGCTCTTGCTGATACCAGATCGAAACTGACCTCAAAAATTTATGCCATATCGATACTTCTTGGAGAGACCCCCAATATAAATGTTATTGAAACAACTCATCTTTCAATGCAGTTTTTTCATCAGGCAAAGCCTGTTCCGGCGGCACTTCCCTCTTCTGTTTTTGAAAACCGTGCAGACATAAAATCGGCAGAATTGAAAGTTGAAGCGGCAAGACAGGAAATAGGTGCGGCACGGGCAGATCTTTTTCCAAGAATATCTCTTACAGGAATGCTTGGGTACCTCAATGTCAAAGAATTAAGCCAACTCTTTTCAAGTGATTATCTTACAGCAACCGTTGGAGCAGACATAAATTACACACTTGCCGGCGGCAGCAAACTTGCAGTCGTTGATCAGAAATTTGTTCTCTATGAGCAGGCACAGCTTAACTATAAAAAAACGGTTATCAACGCCTTTAAAGAAATCGAAGAAGCACTTCTTGCCATAGAAAATGCCGAAATCCAAAAAGAAAGTATCGGCAAAAGGATAGAATCAATGGAAAAAATCGTTGAAAACAGCAGATACCGCTACAAAAACGGATTGCTTCCCTACTCCCAACTTGTTGAACTTGAAAAAAACCTTATCTCACTCAAACAACTTCAGCTCTCCATTGAAAAAGGAGCTTTATTAAGTCGCGTACAACTCCACAGGGCACTCGGCGGAAATTGGATCGAGTAATAAAAATGCTCCGGATCAGAAAGAACTGATTCTCTTTTCCTAATCCTTGACAAAGATATCCACAGATTTATGATTAGCCGGTATTAACTGTTTTCGGTGTATCCATGTTCGTTCCGGATTATGAAAAGACTCAAAAGTTGGTAGAGATCGCTGATAAAAGTACAAAAAGAGATATAATTGAAGCAATTAATTGTCAAAAATTTGGAATAAAAGAATTTGCAGTAAGTCTTTCCCCTTTGATAGATAACGAAATCTTGAGAATGGTTGCAGGCAGATCTACTCTGCTTACCAGAAAAAGATTTGGAAGAGCTGTTTCACTTTATATTCCGCTTTATTTTGACAATAGATGTACAAATAGTTGTGTTTATTGCGGATTCAACTGCAGGAATGATGTTGAAAGAACCGTACTTTCCTATGATGAAATAATCAAAGAAGCAGAAATTATAAGGCATCATAATTTTAAAAATATACTTCTTGTGGCAGGAGAACATCCTGAAAGTTCCGACATTGATTTTCTTGTGCCTGTTATCAGAAAGCTGCACGAACTTGATTTTACATGTGTCAGCATTGAGATAGCACCTCTTGAGGAAGAACAATACCGGACATTGGTAAAAGATGCCCATCTTGACGGTTTATATGTCTATCAGGAAACATACAATAGAGAGATATATGCCGCAGTTCATCCTGCAGGGAAAAAGAACAATTATAACTGGAGGCTTGCAACTGCTGAAAGAGCGGCAAAAGCCGGTATTCCAAAAATCGGGATAGGATTTCTTTTAGGTCTTGGTGATTTTCGTGAAGAGGCAGTTAATTTGGCACAGCATCTCAGCTACCTGCAGAAACATCACTGGCAGAGTGAATTTTCTATATCTTTTCCCAGAATAAGAAATGCTTCAGGGATAAATAATAGTTTTACCACAGTAAAAGACAGAGATTTTGTGAATCTTGTTTCTGCATTGAGACTTCTTTTTCCTGAGGTGGGAATGAGCCTGTCAACCAGGGAAAACCCGGATTTCAGAGATGCAGTAATCCCCATAGGTTTTACTAATTTAAGTGCCGGAAGTTCAACCACTCCCGGAGGTTACTCGAAAAACGGCCAGGCAGAAAAGTGTCATCTGGAACAGTTTGATGTTGAAGATAGTAGAACCCCGCAGGAAATAGCTGAAACTTTAAACTCCAAAGGATTTGACCCCGTCTGGAAAGATTGGGAGTGACAAAGATTTTCTTTCCAACAAGTTTTTATTTACAAAGAAAGACATGCTGTTTGCTAAATTAAGTCACTTTTTGCAAATAAGGACGACTTGAGCCGGATGTTAATTTAAAATCTTCAACGAGTAGTTTTGACACTTTTTTTGGAGGTGATAAATGAAATGTTTTTTTAAGGTTTGTTTTTTAATGGTTTTTGTTGTTGTCTTAACCTTTTTCTTTGTTTCGTGCGGAGGAGAAGACACTGTAAAAGTTGACAATGACAACAATGCCGGAGGTGATGACACTCAAGTTGGAGACACTGGTGATGAAGATTCAGATGAAAGTGAAAATAAAGAAGAGTACTGTGGCAATGGCGTAGTTGACCCAGGTGAAGAGTGTGATGGAGGTGTGGCAAACTGTGTCGACTTAAACAGTTCTTATACTGGAGGAATTGCCATTTGCAACGATGAGTGCAAATGGGATTATTCAAGTTGTGCCGGAGGAAAAGAAGAAAATGATGACGATGATGGTGATGATGATGGTGACGATGATAATGGCCACGAAGATCCGTTAAATGTAACTTTGATAAAACATGTCATTGATGACAACCCCTTCAACCCTGCCTTTGTTACTGTCGTTGACTTAGACCAGGATGGGTATCTTGACATAATTACTGCTGAATATGGTCCTATGGGAATGTCCAACATGAGCATGGAGGGCAAGATTCAGATATATTACGGCACGGGAGATATTAATAATTGGAATAAAGTTGAAGTTGATACTGGAATTGCTGTGAAATTTCCCCATCCTCCTGTTGTCGCGGATATAAACGGGAACGGACATCTTGACATGATAATTCCTGCAGGATTTCTTGCCTGTGAAGCAAATCCTCTTGGAGGTCCATGTGGAGCTTTATTCTGGTTGGAGAATGATGGTTCTCAAAACTGGACCAGACACGATATAGTTCCAATGGGAGACGAGCATTTTTATTTCTGGGTCGAGTATGTTGATTTTGATGGAGATGGGATAAAAGATATTGTAACTACAGGCGAGAGATTCACTAAAAATATGTTGGGACAAGTTACTAACAGAGATGAAATCCTTATGTGGTTCAAAGGGACAGAAGACGGAATATTGTTTGATACTACAAAAAGAATAATTTCAGATAACCACGGAGGCCCTTTCCCCAGAGTAGTTGATGTTAACGGTAATGGAAAACTTGATATAGTTGCTGCGCAATATTTTATAGATCCAGCAGAACAACCTTCATTTGTCTGGCTTGAAAGGATATCAATTGATGAATGGATTCCCCATACGATAAATGATGACAGTGGAGAAGGTTTTCAAATGGACATTGTCGATGATCTTTACGGTGACGGTGTAAGGAGAGCTGTCGGCACAAACCATACAAACACTTCTGACAATGCAAATGCCCCGGCAGAAGGTCTTTTTATATTTGATATTCCTGATGATCCGACTCAGCCTTGGCCTAAAAAAGTGATATCTAATGGAATTAAATCAAGAAAAAGCCCATCTTCCGCACCTCAGTCGGCTCCCGGAGTTTTCGGACTTGGCGATCTTACCGGCAACGGTTTGCTTGACATAGCTCTTTCGGGTGACGGTGATGCGAGGATATTTTGGTATCAGCAGGTTAAACCGGGCCAGTTTGTTCAGCATATTCTTGGCGGAGAACCTGTAGGAAATCAGGCTGCTCCGCCCAACTCTGACTATGGTCAGGCTGGCGGTATGATAATTGCCGATCTTGACGGTGATGGACAGAATGAGCTCATAGTTACCCTTTATGAAGGCAATAAACTACTTGTTTATAAAGTTGAAGAACAGTAATTTAAGTACCAGATCATCCGTCGGTATTTGCTTGTGGAATAACATATCCTTTGTTGTCAACATGGTAAAAGAAGGAGTAAATATGACATCAAGAATATGTGGCAAAGCCAGTTATGCTGATGTTTTGTTTAAAAGAGCAACACAATCATCCGGCTCACTTTGACCTGAAAAATCTTCTTGCTTTTTTAGTGTAGTAAAATATCATACTAGTGAAATGAGTTGAGAAGTCTGTTTAAAAAACGGAGGTTTTTATGAAAAAGTTTTTATTATTTTTTATTATTTTTTCGTTTTGTTTTTTTATTGTTTCCTGTGACAATGATACTGAAGACAAAACCGATCACACTGGAGAGCAAACTCCTGAAAACGATGAAAATAACAACCAGCATGATGGAAAAGATGATTCGGAAGATGAGACTGAAGTATCTGAACCTTATTGTGGTAATGGGATTGTGGAAGAGGGTGAAGAGTGTGATGGAGGTGCAACAACCTGCACCGATATCAGTGCTTCGTTCAGTGGAGGTATTGCCTACTGTAATGATGAATGTGAGTGGGATACCTCAACTTGTATCTTGGCAGAAGAAGATGATAATGGCGAATATCCGGATGATGATAATGGAGGGGACGATGTTACTCCTGATTGTGCAAATATGTATGAAGTTGTGAAAGGGGAACACGCTTTATATTCAAAAGGTTGTTTGTACAATATGCAGGTAGGAAGCAATCCGTTCGATCTTTATATTCCGGCAGCTCCATCTGAAAAAAAGATGTTTGTCGCTATTTATATGCAGGGTGGAAAAGTTGCAAAAGAGCACTATTCTAATCATTCTAAAATACTTTCAAGCTATGGAATTATCGTTGCGGTTCCTAAAAATGACAAAACTCTTGAAGGTGCTGATATGACTGAAAACAAAGTGTTCAATGACGTATGGGACTACATTAAGGGCGAAAGTTCAAATCAAACCGCTCCTCTTTATAATATCGTGGAACATTCAAAAGTAGCAGTAATGGGACACAGTAACGGTGGAATGGCGGCACTTGGAATTATTCAAAATAAATGCGAGCAGCCCACCTGCGGGATGTTTGAAAATTATGAGTCACCTCCTGAAGTTGCAGCGGGTATTCTTTATGGTACGAATACAAGAAACCCTTTTACCGGTTCAATTGGAGATGTAAATACAAGGGATATCCCTACAATGTTCATACAGGGAACAGTTGATGGAATGGCAACTCATGCTGATACGCTCAAAACTCTTGATGTTACAACAGGAAGGCCGTTGGTACTTGTTTCTGTCCAGGGAGCTAATCATTATGGTATAACCGACACGAATAATCCGGCAGGTGCAAGAACGGACAGCGGTGTTCCAACAATAGATCAATATGTTGCAAATGAAACTATTGCCAGATGGACGGCAATGTATATAAAAGCACATTTGAAAAATGATGGTGAAGCAAATGGTTATGTCTATGATGGCATTGGAGAATCAGAAGATCCGAATGTGGAAGTTGACATTTACTGATATCAAATTTTAAGCACTCCTTATTTTAATAGAAATTTTTTTAAAGTTCTCCATTGTAAATCAGGTCGAACTAAGTTACTATTTCAGGTTAAAGTTTGTTGTGTTGGTTGAAAAAACAGACGGAGGTTTCCATGAAAAAAGTTTTTTTCTTTGTAGTTTTGCTTTTTGTGATTTTTGCTGCCTGTGAAAATGAGTCGCCTGGAAAAGATCCGTATGACAATGGAAATACCGGCAACACAGGAGATACAGGAGACACTGGCGATACTGGCGATACCGGAGATACCGGCGATACCGGCGATACCGGAGATACCGGCGATACCGGCGATACCGGAGATACCGGCGATACCGGCGATACCGGAGATACTGGCAACACCGGCAATACTGGTGATACTGGAAATACTGGAAATACTGGAGATACCGGTGATACCGGCGATACAGGTAATACTGGTGATTCCGGACAATTAGATCCTTTTGAACTTGGACCTTACTTCGTACTTTTTATAGATGTGGCAGAAGGGGATAATGGAGCTCCAAGAGACTTCAGAATATATAACCCCGATGGCGCAGAAGGTGATTTGCCGGTCATTCACTTTTTACATGGGTTCCAGTGTAACTATAGGTGGTATGATGATATTCTTGTCCGTCTTGCTTCGCATGGATTCATAGTTGTTTCAAGCCAGTCTCAGCATAGTATGTTCGGGGGAGATGCAAGCAATGTTGAAGCTGACAAAGTTCTTTCTTTCATTGATTGGTTGAAGGGGGATCTTCCTGCCAGGTTGACTGGAAAAACACCTGATTTTACAAGATTTGGAGTTTCCGGACACAGTCGTGGCGGGAAAGTAACTAACCACATGCTCAATACAAGGAATGATATGGCTCTTGCATTTTTTGGAGTAGATCCTGTTGATGCAGGCTCTCCACTTGGAGGAGATCCTCCGAGCCTTGATAATCCTGTGTTGTTCAACGGATCATCAATGTTCCTTGGAGCGGAAAAAGGACCGCAAACTTCAATGGGACAGGCATGTGCTCCAGCTGGCAACAACAGTGTTAACTTCTATGCCGGATACCCTTCTCCTTCCCGTCATGTGATCGCCGCAGGTGTAGGACATATGGATATGCTTGATGAAGATGATCTCGCATCGTGTGGAACAACATGCTCTGTCTGTGTTAACAGTGGAGACCCCGCTTTAAATACTCAGTTCCGTCAATATATTGGCGGATTAATGGCTGCTTTTTTCAATTTAACTCTTAAAGATAATACTGGGTATGAACCTGTGTTGGATGATTTTCCAAATCATCCGTTCGGTGTAATAGTATTCGAGAAGAAATAATCGGATCACAGATCAAAAATATCCTCCATTATGAGAGCACTTGATACAAAGGTTGTCAGATTTTTTTTATTCCGGTACCAATATAGTTGACAAAAAAAACTCAAAAGGGTAGATAGAGGAGTATTTTTTTAGGCGTTTTAATATGTCACATTCAAAAGTGTCCCACAAGGGAACGGTTGTCGCCGTTAACGGAAATGTTGTTTCTGTAAAAATAGAGGTAATGGGAGCATGTTCAAAATGTCACGCCAAAGGCCTTTGCAGTGCTGCCGATATGTCTGAAAAAATAATAGAATGTACTTCGGAGGAATCTTTTATAAAAGGTGATGAAGTAATGGTTGAAATGGAGTCCAGACTGGGTTTTAAAGCGGTAATATATGCTTTTTTTATTCCGTTTGTTCTTGTTGTTTCATCTCTTTTGGCAGCCTATTTTTTTACCGGTTCTGAAACGATTGCTGCAATATCCTCGATAGCGGTACTTGCACCTTACTATTTGACTATCTATCTTTTAAAGGATCATTTCAAGAGGAAGTTCTTTTTTTATTGTAGAAAAATTAATAATAATGGAATGAGGTAAATTGTGGACGGAATTATTCTTTATTCAGTTATCTCACTTGGCTTAGTAGCTGCTTTTGCAAGCATGATACTTTTTTTTATTGCAAAGAAGTTTAGAGTCGAAGAAGATCCCCGTATTGACAAAGTTGCTGATATTCTACCCGGTGCAAACTGCGGTGGTTGCGGATATCCCGGTTGCAGGGGGTTTGCTGAAACTCTTGTTAAAGCTGCTGATGCCGGTTCGATAGAAGGTTTCAATTGTCCCCCTGCGGGAAGTGAAGCAATGGCACAAATAGGTAAAGTCCTTGGACTTGAAGTTGCAAAATCAGAACCCACAACAGCTGTTGTAAAGTGTGGAGGAACCAATGAGCTTACTCCCCGTAAAACAGAGTATGATGGTCCCTCTAAGTGTTCAATATCCCATGCACTTTTTGTAGGCGAAAAGGGTTGCTCCTATGGTTGTCTCGGGTTAGGGGACTGTGTTTTAAGTTGTTCTTTCGATGCTATTTATATTGATAATGAGACGATGCTTCCAGTTGTGATCGATGAAAAATGTGTCAGTTGCGGGGTGTGTGTAAAAGTCTGTCCAAGAAAAATAATAGAACTCAGACCTGTGGGAAGAAAAAACAGAAGAGTATGGATAAACTGTAACAGCAATGACAAAGGTGCGGCAGCAATGAAAGTTTGCAAGGCTGCCTGCATAGGGTGTGGAAAGTGTGTTAAGGAGTGTCCTGAAAAAATTCAGGCGATAGTTCTTGACAATTTTCTTGCTTACATTGATCCAAAAAAATGCATAGCTTGCGGAAAGTGTATTCCGGTTTGTCCCACAAAGGCTATAAAAGCTACTTTTGATCCTCCGGTTCCAAAACCTAAACCGGCTGAAGATAAAACTGCTGTAGCAGAAAAACAAGAGATAAAAGAAGATGTTTCGGAAAAAAGAGATTAACATGTCAAATGAAAATAAAGGGGGAAGTTGTGAAGCTTAAAACTTTCAAATTAGGTGGAGTGCACCCGCCTGAAAATAAAATGGCGGCGGGAAGTCCTATTGAGCCTGTAGCTTTGCCGAAAAGAGTTACGATACCTTTAAATCAGCACATTGGTGCTCCTGCTAATCCTGTCGTTAAAAAGGGAGATATGGTAAAAGTGGGTACACTTCTGGCTGAGGGAGAGTCTTTTATTTCGGCCAATATTCACAGCTCGGTAAGCGGAAAAGTGTTTGCAGTGGATTCTGTTGCGGACAGTTCCGGCTACAAAGTCAAATCGGTTATAATAGATGTTGAAGGGGATGAGTGGGAGGAAAATATTGACAGGTCTCCTGATCTTTTGAAGGAAATTTCACTCGATTCTCCTGAAATTACATCAAGAATAAAAGATTGCGGGATCGTAGGTCTTGGCGGAGCCTGTTTCCCAAGCCATGTAAAGTATATGGTGCCTGAAGGAAAAAAGGTTGATACTTTAATTATCAATGCTGTTGAATGTGAGCCTTATCTTACTGCCGATGATAGACTTATGCTTGAAAAGACTGAAGAGATAATCGTGGGTATTGAAATAATGAAAAAGGCTCTCAATGTTGAAAGAGCTGTAGTGGGGATAGAGGCCAATAAACCTGAAGCAATAGCAAAAATGGAAAAGGCTGCATCGGTTTATCCCGGAACAATAATACAACCTTTAAAAGTAATGTATCCTCAGGGTGCGGAAAAGCAGCTTATTAAAGCCGTCCTTAACCGGGAAGTTCCTTCAGGAAAACTTCCTCTGGATGTGGGTTGTGTTGTAAATAATGTAGGAACGGCCTTTGCAGTTTATGAGGCGGTACAAAAAAATAAACCTCTTATTGAGAGGGTTGTAACCGTAACTGGAAAGAAGCTTCGGAAAACGGCAAACTTCATGGTTAGAATAGGAACCTCTGTCAGTATGCTTGTTGAAGCTGTGGGCGGAGTTCCCGAAGGTACGGAAAAGGTTGTAAATGGTGGTCCTATGATGGGGAAAGCTGTTCCTACAGTCGATATCCCTGTTACAAAAGGGACAAGCGGAATAATTTTTATAGACAAGGTCGAGGCTAGAAGGAAAAGCACCAGAAATTGTATCAGATGTGCAAAATGTGTTATGGTCTGCCCAATGGGTCTGGAACCTTATCTCCTTGAGAAAGTTGCTGAAAAAGAAAAATGGGAAGAGACAGAAAAACTTGCGGCTACAGACTGCATAGAATGCGGGAGTTGCAGCTACACCTGTCCTTCCTCCAGGCCTTTACTTGACCTTATAAGACTGGGCAAGGCGAATGTTAACAGGATAAGATGGGAAAGGAGTAAAAAATGAATAAGTATGTTGTATCGCTTTCCCCTCACGAAAAAGGGAAGTACACAGTTGAGCATGTTATGTGGGGAGTTGTCATAGCCCTGATCCCTGCATTTGTTTCTTCTGTAATAAATTTTGGTTACAGGGCGGTTGCTGTTGTAGCGGTTGCTGTTGTCTCCTGTGTTTTGGTAGAGTTTCTAATACAGAAATTTTTGATGAGGTGTGAAGTTACAGCTTTTGACGGTTCCGCTGCTGTTACCGGTGTTCTGCTTGCTTTTAATTTGCCAAGCAGCATACCTTTCTGGCAAGTTGCGGTAGGTTCTATTGTTGCAATTTCTGTAGGGAAAATGGCTTTCGGAGGATTGGGAAAAAATCCTTTTAATCCGGCACTGGTAGGAAGAGGTTTTATGCTTATGAGTTTTCCTGTAGATATGACAACATGGCCTGTGCCCGGGAAAAGTGCCTGGGTTTGGAATATTGCTGAAAAGATGGATGCTCTTACCGGAGCCACCCCTCTTGGGATCCTCAAAGAAGGTGTTACCAGAGGAGATCATATATCTGCGTTATCTGAGCTTCCCGAACTGTGGGACCTTTTTATTGGAACTGTTGGCGGTTCTTTAGGTGAGACAAGTGCATTGGCAATTATTATAGGAGGTATCTACCTGATCTACAGGAAAATAATTACCTGGCATATTCCCGTGATTTATTTAGGGACAATATTTGTTTTAACCGGGGTAATGTGGCTTTTAAATGACACCGCAAACATAAACCCTCTTTTTCACATACTGTCAGGTGGTGTAATGCTCGGTGCATTCTTTATGATGACAGATATGGTGACAAGTCCCATGAGTTTATGGGGACAGGTTGTTTTTGCTGTGGGAGCAGGTATCATCTGTGTTGCTATCAGACTTTTGGGAGCATATCCTGAAGGGTGTATGTTTTCGATACTCATAATGAATGCTTTTGTACCATTGATAGACAAATATATCAAACCTAAAAAATTCGGTACGGAGGTGAACTATGGCTGAAGAAAAGAAAAAGCTTGAAAGCACTTTCGTGAATATGGTGCTGGTTCTGACAGCGATCGCTCTTACAAGTGCTCTGGCTTTGGGATTTACATATACAAAAACGAAACCTTTTGCTGATGAAGTAAGGGCCAGAAAACTTGCAGAAGCCATAGAGGCTGTTGTTCCTGAATTTGATGAACTTAGCAAACCTTTTAAAGTTGACGGTTTTGAAAGATTGGAACTTTACCATGCGAAAAAAGGAGGTGAAGTTGTAGGGACAGCGGTTAAATCGGTTTCTGATCAGGGATTCAGTGGAGATGTTTGGGTAATGGTGGGTTTTGATGCACAAGGAAATGTTTATAATACTGAGATACTTGAGCATAGAGAGACTCCCGGTCTGGGTACGAAAATGGCGATGCCGTCCTTTAAAGACCAGGTTAAAGGTAAAAACCCTTCACAGTTTAAAGTTTCAGTAGTTAAAGACGGCGGAGATGTTGATGCCATAACTGCTGCAACAATATCTTCAAGAGCCTTCTGTGACGCTGTTCAGATTGCCTACGACGCTTTAATAAAAGGAGGTGGCAAATGAATATGTGGAAAGAATTTACTAAAGGATTCATAAAAGAAAATCCAGTATTTGTTCTCCTTCTTGGAATGTGTCCCACACTTGGAGTTACAGGTTCCGCAATGAACGGTCTTGGAATGGGACTTGCTTCGACTGCCGTTCTTCTTTGTTCCAACACGGTTATTGCACTTATTAAAAACCTTATTCCCGACAAAGTAAGAATCCCGGCATTTATTGTTGTAATTGCAAGTTTTGTTACGATAGTTGACCTTTCTTTGGAAGCTTTTCTTCCTGATCTTTATGAACAGCTCGGGCTTTTCATTCCTTTGATAGTTGTAAACTGCCTTATTCTTGGAAGAGCAGAAGCTTTCGCTTCAAGAAAAAGTGTAGGGGTTTCTATAATTGACGGTGCCGGAATGGGACTTGGTTTTACATTTGCTCTTACTGCTCTTGGCGGTTTGAGAGAGATACTTGGAAGCGGTGCGATCTTTGACTTTAAGTTCATCCCGGAAACTGCAGACGGTATGCTTTTGTTCATCATGCCGCCCGGAGCGTTTATAGTGCTTGGATTCCTGATCGCTTTTGTAAACGCTTTAATGAAAAAGAAAACAGCTTAAGGAGGTAATGGAATGGAATATTTAGTTATTTTTATCGGAGCTGTTTTTGTAAACAATATAGTTCTTGCACAGTTTCTTGGGATATGTCCTTTTCTTGGGGTTTCAAACAAAGTTGAAACATCGATAGGGATGAGTGCTGCAGTTCTTTTTGTTATGACAATGGCGACCATTTCAACATATCTTATTTTCAATCTGGTTCTTCTACCTCTCGAAATTGAATTCATGCGGACTGTTACATATATCCTTGTTATTGCTTCGCTTGTTCAGATGGTTGAGATAGTTATGAAGAAAGTTTCTCCTCCGCTTTATCAGGCTCTTGGAGTATTTCTTCCTCTCATTACTACCAACTGTGCGGTTCTTGGAGTCGCAATTCTCGTCATTCAAAATCAGTACAATCTTCTTCAAAGTGTTGCATTTGCAATTTCTCACTCCATAGGATTTTTCATTGCACTCGTAGTTTTTGCCGGTATCAGAGAACAGCTTGATCTTTTTGATCTTCCTCCGGTAATGAAAGGTGCTCCGATTGCTCTTATCACAGCAGGTCTTCTTTCTCTTGCTT
>SLOD01000162.1 GCA_007132725.1 Candidatus Sumerlaeota bacterium | reverse complement strand
GTAAACTCTTTTGAAGAAAGACCATACCTTCCGCCGACAACGAGAATGTTCTCTTTTCTTTCATAGAGAAGTGTTGAAACATCTTTATAAAGCGGCTCACCTTCACTTCCCGGCTCTTTTGTCCTGTCAAGAACAGCGATCGATTTTACAGACGCAGGGAGTGCTCTCATAAAATGCTCGGCACTGAAAGGTCTGTAAAGTCTCACTTTGATAAGACCGACTTTTTCTCCTTTATCAAGAAGATAATTTATCGTTTCTTCTATTGTTTCACATCCACTTCCCATTGCAATTATAACTCTTTCTGCTTCAGCGTGTCCATAGTAATCAAAAAGGTGATATTTCCTTCCTGTTATTGAGTAAACTTTTTCAAAAGCTTCTTCAACTATCATCGGGGCTCTGTCGTAATATGAGTTCGAAGCTTCCTTTGCCTGAAAGAAAATATCGGGGTTTTGAGCAGTTCCTTTAAAGAAAGGTCTGCTCGGGCTCATTGCTTTTTCTTTAAACTCCCTTATTTCATCGTAAGGAGCGATCTTTTTAATATCTTCATAGTCTATCATTTCCACTTTTGAAATTTCGTGACTTGTTCTAAAACCGTCAAAAAAATGGATGAAAGGAAGACTTGAGCGTACTGCAGCAATATGTGTTGCAAGACCGAGATCCAGAGATTCCTGAACAGAACAGCTTGATATAAGACCTGCTCCCGTTTGGCGGCAAGCCATAACATCACTGTGATCTCCAAATATTGACAGTGCGTGGGCGGCAACAGACCTTGCACTTACATGAAAAACTCCGGGAAGAAGCTCGCCTGCCATTTTATAGAGATTCGGTATCATCAGCAAAAGTCCTTGCGAAGCTGTATATGTGGTGGTTAAAGCACCGGCACTTAACGATCCGTGAACAGCTCCGCTCGCTCCACCTTCCGATTGAAGTTCTGTAACAGCAACCTGCTCTCCGAAAATATTCTTACGACCGTAGGCACTCCACTCATCAGCATTTTCCCCCATATTTGAACTTGGAGTAATGGGATAAATGGCGGCAATCTCAGTTAAAGCATAGCTTGAATGAGTTGCCGCGTGGTTTCCGTCAATACATTTCATAATTTTTTTCTTAGGCATAGGATCCTCCGTTATAGTAAAAACATCAATCAATATAGCTTTTGCCCTGCAATGCCTCAAGGACTGTTCTGCGGTCAAGGACATCCAGTGCAGCTCCAGCGGGAAGCCCTCTTGCAATGCGGGACAGCTTAATATTTAAACCTTCTAAAACATCTTGAATATAAAGAACTGTGGCATCCCCCTCAATTGAAAAAGGAAGTGCCAGTAAAACCTCTGTATTTTGACTCTGCTCAACCCTTTTTTTAAGTTGATCTACCAACAGATCTTCAGGGAGAATATTTTCAAGAGGAGCTATCAATCCTCCCAAAATATGATACGAGCCTTTGAAGCAACCTGACCTTTCGATCGCAGACATATCGCTATAGGTTGCAACGACACATATTTCATCTGTTTTTTCTCTACAGTTAAGACAGTCAGTTTCTTTTGCTTTGAAAAATCCGCATCTGGAACATATTTCAATATTGTCAACGATAGTTGCTATATTATTGAAAACACTTTTTAAAGAACTGTCGTTCAAAACAGAATAGGCAATTTTGTGGGCAAGTTTCAGTGATACTCCGGGCAATTTCGTCAATTCTTCTATCAGTTTTCTCACCTCAGACTGTATCATGTTTCCTCAAAACAAGCCGGGCATTCCACCCATTTTTCCTACCACTTTGGACATTCTTGCTTCTTTTTCTTTTTTTACTTCATCTATACTCTGGTTGACAGCGGCAATTACAAGATCCTGCATCATTTCAACATCATCACCTTTTACCAGATCTTCTGAAAATGAAATATCAAGGACTTTCATATCTCCGTTGATAGTAACGGCAACAGCTCCACCACCGGCTTCCACTTTAAAAACTTCATTCTTAAACTCTGCTTCTATCACAGCAATTTTCTTCTGCATTTTCTGAGCCTGCTGCATCAGGTTTTGAATATTCACCACAAGCCTCCTTTTTTAAAGAAATTCAGCCACAACACTTCCGCATATAACATATTTAAGAGACGGACAAAATGCAAGAATTTCTTACTTTTAAAAACCTCACCTTGACAAATTAAAAAAGAAGCTTTTTATATTTTCAAAAGTTACAACTGAAAGATTTTTCATTTTTAGGTTGACCGAAAGATATATCTTTGATAATCTTGATTGTTTTTAAGCGAAGGAGTGTAGTGGATTACATAAAAACATTGATAATGCAGTCTAAGGAGCATGATGATGAAAAAGCCGATTAAAAAATTTCTTTTCAATGCAGACCCCGATTCAAATTGGGGACTGCTTTTATTAAGGGTGTTCACCGGAGTTGCAATGATGACTCACGGACATGGAAAACTATTCAACAATCTTGAAGGTTTTTCTGAATTTGTGGCTGAGATAGGGTTTCCATTCCCTATGTTTTTTGGCTTTATGGCAGGATTTACCGAATTTTTCGGGGCACTTTTCCTTGCACTCGGTTTTATGACCAAGGTGTTTGGTTCACTACTTGCATTTACCATGTTTGTTGCCGCATTCATTGCACTTGCAGGAGACCCTTTTTCAAGTAGAGAACTTGCACTTTTTTATATGGTTGTTTCAATCTTCTTCATTTCAAAAGGTGCCGGAAAATATTCAATAGACTTTCTTATCAGTAAAGGCAAATAGAGTTCATACCCTGCTTCTGAAATTTATTTCAGCTTTGACTTTATCAACTAATTTTGACTCTTCTTAAAATTTTCCATTCTTTCAAGAATTTGGGAATTTTCTTCGACAAGATGGACAGATGCTTCAAAATATTGATAGTTTACTTCTTCTTTTCCACTGCAGACAAGTATCATATCTGTGCCGCTTTCAAAAAAGAGTTCCATTTTCTTTTGCGGGTCAAAGATATCAAGTGCGTCCATTTCAATGTCGTCGGTCATGGAGATTCCGTCAAAGCCGATTTCATTTCTAAGTATCTGATTCCATTCTTTAGATATTGATGCAGGAAGGGGACTTATCTCACTGTGGAGAAGATGGGCATTCATTACAAATCGAGCTGAATTTGCAAGTTCTTTGTAAGGAAGCATATCATTTTCCATCAATTCTTTAAAGGGCTTATCAATAACAGGCAGAGATTTATGAGAGTCAATTGTGGTGGTTCCGTGTCCTGGAAAATGTTTTATTACGGGGTTTATTCCATTTTTTTTCATTCCCTCAATATATAGTTTGCTGAATTCTATGACTATTTCAGGGTCTTCTCCAAAAGATCTGTCTCCGACAATTGAGCTATCTTCCCCGCTTCTAAGATCGACATTGGGAGCCATGTTCATATTTATGCCAATATTTTTAAGTGTTTTCCCAAGGTTATCAATTTTGGCAGAAACCTCTTCTTTATCCATTTGGGAAAGAATTTTCATAGAAGGGAGAGACCAATCTCCTTTCGGGAGTCTTCTTACTCTTCCACCTTCTTCATCTATTGAGTGAAATATTATAGATTCAACCGGCTTTGTCTGTTTTATTAGAAATTTCAAAGAGTCACAGCTTTCGATATTTCTTTTGAAATATATCATCCCTGAAGGATTTATCTCCTTTAACATCTTTAATTCACTATCTGACAAAGAAACAGAAGAGACAGAAACAAAAAAAGGAG
>SLOD01000159.1 GCA_007132725.1 Candidatus Sumerlaeota bacterium | reverse complement strand
GCACCCCAGGATACATTTCCAAAACCGGATACTGCAACTTTCTTTCCTTCAAAACTTTCCCCTCTGGTCTTTAACATTTCCTGGGCAAAATATACATTGCCAAAGCCGGTAGCCTCAGGTCTTATAAGAGAACCTCCCCAGTTCCGCCCTTTACCTGTAAAAACCCCCGTAAATTCGTTACGAAGCTTTTTGTACATTCCGAACATATATCCGATCTCTCTTGCTCCGACACCGATATCTCCGGCTGGAACATCAGTGTCCGGACCTATGTGACGGAAAAGTTCTGCCATAAAGTTTTGACAGAAACGCATTACTTCACCTTCGCTTTTACCGTTTGGATCAAAGTCGGAGCCACCTTTGCCTCCACCCATCGGAAGTGTTGTCAAACCATTTTTAAAAGTTTGTTCAAAACCGAGAAATTTTAATGAACTGAGACTGACTGAGGGGTGAAAACGGATACCGCCTTTGTAGGGACCTATAGCACTGTTAAACTCTACCCTGAATGCGCGGTTGACATGGACTTCTCCTCTGTCATTCATCCACGGAACTCTGAAAATAATAGTTCTTTCAGGCTCCGTGATCCTTTCAAGGATGTTATAAGCTTTGTACTTCGGCTCCTTGTCAATAACGACAGATAACGAATCCAAAACCTCTTCCGCTGCCTGAAGGAACTCTTTTTCCCAGTAATAGCGGGCCTTTAAACTTTCCATAACTGAACTTGTGTAGCTGTTCATTTTAACCTCCAAAAAAGAGTTTAGAAACCTGCATGTCAAAAGACCGAACATGCATTATTGGGTATATCAAAAAGAATGATACTTAGTCAAGGTAAAAATGCTTATTAAAAAAAAAAGTAAAAAAAAATTAATTTATAAATAAAATTCATGTTGACATGTTACTGAATAATCATGAGAGCGTGTGCTATGGAGAAACACATACCCGGTCTTTGTGAAATGGAAGACATTGAGCTTTTGGATCTCGCTATAGATCATAAAGATCAGAAAGCATGGACTGAGCTCATTAAAAGGTACTACACTAAAGTTTCTGCTACGGTATACCGTATATTCGGATACGATAGCGAAGCTGAGGATATTGTGCAGGAGGTTTTTATGGAACTGGCCAAGTGCGCCGGAAATTTTAGAAGAGACTCTCAGTTTTCAACCTTTTTATATAGAGTCTCTGTAAATACTGCGTTCAGATATATAAAAAGAAAAACATCCAAAGATATTGTCTGCGATTCGGTTGAACTTCTTGTTGACTCACTTGCTTTGGAAAAAAACGGAGACTGCATCTTGGAAGCCGGGGAAAGAGCGGCAATGGTCAATAGTGTTCTTAAAACTCTTTCTCCTGATAAACGGATGGCTATTGTTCTTTTTGAAGTTGAAAACCTTACCCTGAAAGAAATTTCGGACCTTTTAAAAGCTCCTCTTCAGACGGTGTGGTCAAGAATATATAATGCCAGAAAAGAGATGTATGATAAAATTTTCGGGAATATGAAAAAACAGAGGTGAATATGGCCCAGATAAAAAAACACCTTGAAATTGAAGAAATAATAGCTTTTTCTGATGGCAATTTGGAATTGTTGCCCCACATGCAGGATCATATTAGGAATTGCAGCAAATGTTCTTTTATGATAAGAAATTATGATTTTATGAGACATGCTGTGACGACTAACAGACATATTTCACATTTTCCCGACCAGAAAAAGATCGAAGCCCTTTCAGATGCTTCATTCAAAATTCTTCATGGTGATGTAACGACAGAAAAACATGAAAGTTCCCCCCTTTCCATCTTTATAAGGGGATGGACATCCTCTATTATAAAACCTTTAACAGCGGCAACAGCTGCAGTATTGCTTGCCGCAATCATCTATGCGGGGTTTTTAAGCACTGCTTCCAGCGATGGGACAATGGACACTCCTATAGCTGCATCTGATATGGAAAGAACCGCTGTATCGTATGAAAAGCCTGAAATCAAAATTTCTGTTCCTGAATCACCTGCAGTTAAAGAAAAGGATGTCGTCCTTAAAACGGGGCGATCAAAGATCAGGACACTTGCCCCTACATACATAGGAATGTCCCCTGACAAAAATTCAGTTTTAATGAAAGATGGGAAAATTAAAGTGAGTGTTATGAGCGGAGACGATTTCAGGATCAACATAAAGGATCGTTTCACTGTGAGAGTTCTTGGAACTTCTTTTATTCTTGATTCATCTTCAGAGAGATTTTCCGTTGAGGTGATCAGAGGTCTTGTTGAAGTCGTTGACAGTTTTGACAACTCGGTGACCCCTCTTTCTGAAAAAATGAGTAAAACATACCAGATCAGTCCGGAAAAGGTTGAGCCTAGACCAGTTTCTGCAGGGAAGAAAAGAAAAATTGAAGATAAAGATGAAAATGAAAGGAAGCTTTTTGTGACTCCTGATGCATCGTTTCTCACGCAGGGAAGAGAAGCTCTTGATTCCGGAAAAAAAGGTGCGGCTCTTCAGTTGTTTATTATGGAGCTTGAAAGAGGAGAGAAAAAAGAGACTGCTCTTTTTGAAGTTTCCAGAATTTATGCCAATGAAGGTAGCAATAGCAAAATTATTGAACTTTTCGACGCTTATAACAATGTACTCAACTCTGGAAAACTTTACAAGGAAGAGCTTTTAATAAGAGGATGTTATGCTCAACATAGAGCAGAAAGTAAAGACAGAACCTTTTGCACACAATATATAGATGAGTTTCCAAGAGGATACAAAAGAAATGAAATAATGGAGCTTATGAATGATGAAAAATAGTGCTGCTGTTTTATTTGTGATCACTATTTCTTTTTTATTTTCGTCTCCATTTTTTTCCTGTGACAGATTTGTCAACCTTGGAGACAGTGCTCCCAAATCCCATGAAGAAGGTTTGCCTGAGGACCTCACAGAAGGCTCAACCGATGAATCTGTATCTGATGGTGATACGGGAAATACTGGAGACACCGGGGACACGGGAAATACTGGAGACACCGGAAACACCGGAGAGGAATATGACTCTGATGTTTATGATGATAATGATCTCCCTGACACTGACATAAATGGAGGAGTTGATCCCCCTTTCGAATACCCCTTCTCCGAAGATTTTACCAATGACATGTGTGATTGCGGTGACAAACCTACCTATAATCCTGTTTGCTGTAAAAAAGGTATATCCGTTTTCAATGCCTGTTTTGCAAACTGCTACTTTAATTTTTCAGATGGAAATATATGCTCCGATTATGAATTTGGAGTATGTGATTCCACCCATCATCCAGACACTGAACAACCTGAAGAAAATGACATTGACATTATCTTTTTTGATGAAGAATACAATGATTTTGACGATACTGATTATTACGAAGAATATAATGACGATGAATATGGTGACGATGAATATACATGGCTGGACGAAGATATCGTCCCTGATAACTATTGCGGATGTTATCCTTCTGACACTGAATTTTTATGTTGTTATAAAAACAGTACTGTTCTTGTCTCCTTTTGTCTTGCGGATTGTCACTGTAGTGGCGGGTACACTAACTGTTTTTAAATAGACCGGTCCGTTAAACTTCTGTTGACAGTATTATGATATCATCAGTCATTTCAGACTGTTCCTGTTTTACAAGTTCGTCAAAGATCGCTTGAGAGATCCGGCTTATATCAATATTTCTTGCATTTTTGGCTGCTCCCAGCAGATCTTTTATTTTACTGCACCATACTGGAGAATTTTTTCCTGTTTCAAGCAGGCCGTCTGTAAAAAGAACTATCTTGTCCCCTTTTGACACTTTTTTTGTGAGCGAACTGTATCGTGCCTGCTCAAACATTCCTATAACATCCCCGTTGCTTTCAAGGAACTCGGGGTCACCGGCAACAGGGATATAGAGTGCGGGAAGATGTCCTGCTCCTTCCCAGAATATTTTATCCAGGGCTCTGTCAACGACCAGATAAAAAGCGGTCATATATTTGTCTTCTTCCATTATTTCAAACAGCACCCGGTTCATCATCGATAAGGTTTCCTGTATTGAATATATGGGGAGCGAGTTTTGTTTAATGAGTGCTTTAACGGCAGGTACCATATAGCTGGCAGCGATATCGTGACCACTAAGGTCGGCAACAAAATACAAGTGTCTTTTTCCGGAGCTGTGCATCACATCATAAAAGTCACCCCCCGCTTCCAGGACTGCAGAATGGACAACAGAAAACTTAGCTTCAGGAATATCGCACGGCTTTACAAGCATAGATTCTCTGACCATTGCGATTTGCTTTAATTTTTCAGCCTGACTGCAGATTATAGTGTTTGTCTGTATAGCGTTTCTAAGATGTACATTAACCCTTGCTCTCACCTCAGAAGGGTTAAAAGGCTTAACTATATAATCAACAGCACCTAAGTCAAAAGCTTTTATTTTGGAAACACTGTCATCATTCCCTGTAAGAAAAATTACAGGTGTATTGTAAAACATCGGGGCAGAATGTATTTCTTTTATAACCTCAAAACCGTCCATTCCCGGCATAATTATATCGAGGAGTATGAGGTTGAAATGGTTGTTTTTTATGATTTGGACTGCATCTTCCCCGTTTTCTGCCAAAACAACAGAGTAACCTTCCAAAAGCAGGATCCTTTCAAGATGTTTCCTGCATTGAATAGAATCATCCACTACCAAAATGTTTATAGCTCTGTCTGCCATCACTTTTTTCCTGTAAAAACTCATTAAGAGCAGATACTACAGCAAATGATATATTATCACCGTCTGGAAGGGTTTCAATGTTTTTTTTATTTATACCACCTATAAAAACAACCGGGTGGGTTGATATTTTTATAACTTCAGGAGCTGAAACAGCAACTGGAGCACTGTGTCCTGATTTAGTTGAAGATTTGAAAACAGGTCCGAATCCAATGTAGTCAATGGTAAGCGAATTGGCTTGATAAACTTGTTTTATACAGTGTGTTGAAAGCCCCGTTATCAAGCCGGGACAAAAACTTTTAACCTGTTGGGGAGAAGTATCCGTCTGACCCAGATGAACTCCATCCGCACCACTTTTCAGGGCAGCTTCGACAGAATCGTTAACTATTATTGCAGAAGAAATTTTCAGAGTGTTTCTCAATGCCACTATCTCTTTTGAAACTTTTATGATTTCATCAAGAGGACTCTCTTTCATTCTTATTTGAAGATATTTAGGAGAAAGTTTTTTAAGAACAGAAGCGACAAAAGAAACATCATATCTCCCGTTTTTTAAAATATTTATTACAGGATATATTTCGTGTTTCATTTGATTCTCAGTTTTTTTATCTTTTTTGTCAGGGTATTCCTGTGAACATTAAGGAGTTGAGCAGTCTTAGTTATAGATCCACCGCACTGCTTTAAGGCCGACTTAATAAATGCTCTTTCAATAGAGTCAAGGAAAAGATGATAAAATTTTCCCGGGTTAACATTTTCCCCCAGTTCGTCCCAAAAACTTTCGATTTTTATTGAAACGATTTCTGTTGCACTGTAATTTCCCAGAATTTTCTTCATGTTCGCATAAGGAAGCAGTTTGTACCCCTCCTCCAGAGTCACCACTCTTTTAAGTTCAGCGATATTGAAAGGCCACCAGTAGTCCAAAAGGAGTTTCATAGATTTTTGAGAGTACCACCTTTCTCCGTCAACTCCAGTTTCCTGAATAAAACATTCAGTAAGTTCAACAATATCGGCCTCTCTTTCCCTTAAAGGCAAAAGCCAGATAGAGTCTTTTATTAAAAGGGATACGGCATCAAAAAGATCCCTGTCTTCAGTAATAAAAATACTTCCTTCTTCAGAAAAACGAGGCACATCTTTAATTTTCACCATCGGAGGCTTTTTATTTGACTTTTTATAAAGTTTGTCAACCAGCATTCCTGCAAGAAATCTTTTCCCTGTTCCCGGTTCACCACCGATAAGAAAACTGCTTCCCTCCTTAGCATCACGGAGAAATTTCCTCATTGTTTTAGCAGACAGACTTTGACCGATAATTTTTTTCATAGCTTTATTTTAAAGAAGTTTTTTATGTCTTTTACAGTATCTTCAACTGTTTTTTCTGGACGGAAAACCGCATTTCTAAATTCGGCACTTCCGTTTTTTCCTGAAGAGTACCACGATGCATGCCTCCGCATCATAGTGTGTGCCCACTTTTTATCTTTATGGAAAACATAAAATAAAAAATGTTTTATCATCATATCCCTTTTTCTTTCTTTTTCAACGGTTCTTTTTTTAAGGATATCGAATATCCAGGGGGCTCCCAGAACACCCCGTCCTATCATTGCACCTTTTACCCCGCTACCCTCAAATTTCTCAAGATCCTCTGCACACCTTATGTCTCCGGAATGTATTACCGGAATATCAAGTACTTTGGCAAGGTCAAGAGATACTTTATAGTCGGATAGACCTGAAAACATTTCTGTTCTGAGTCTTGGATGGATAATGAGTTCGTCTGCACCGTTTTCCTGTGAAACTAAAGCACATTTTAAGTAGTTGGGAGTTTTGAATCCTTTCCTTATTTTAACAGAAAGAGGAAGTTGTGTCACCGACCGGACAGCTTTCACTATTGCTCCAAGTTTTGCCGGGTCGTCCATAAGTGCTGATCCGGCACCTTGTTTTACAACTTTCTTCACAGGACAACCTGCATTTATATCAATTCCATAGGGAGTAGTGTTTTCAAGGACTTTGCTGACAGCATCTTTTATTATTTCAGGATCACTGCCAAAAAACTGAATAAAGGTTTTAGGTTCGCTTGTATCTACAGATGCAGTCTTAAAAGTTTTTTTGTTTTTTAAAGTCAAGGCTTTAGCTGATATCATTTCGCTGTAGCAACGATCTGCTCCTCCCTCATAGCACAGTTTTCTGAACTCTGTGGATGTTATTTCAGCCAAAGGAGCAAGAATGAGTTCCATCTTCAAATTTTAGTAATCATACTGATATTCATATAAGTTTTCTAAGTCTTCCGGTTCAGCTTCCTCTTCCTCATCTTCCGGATATTCTTCTTCCCCCTTAAGTTCTCTGCACGCTTTTATGAAGTCGAGGCCGCAAGCTTTTTCAAGAAGCTTCTCTCTTTCCTCACTTTCTGCAGGAAATGTTTTTCCATAAGTATAACATGCCTCTGCATCATCAATGTCACATCTGGCAGATATAGTCTTTTTAAGCACTGTATCGAACGCAGGATCGTTGAGTATTTTCAATACAGTTTCCTGATCCTGGGAGTCAGAAAGAATTTCCATGACACTTGATATTCCGTATTTTGTACCATACTTCTCAAAATACTGAATAACAGCATGGAGTTTTTGCTCATCAGATATTGATGCCAGAGGGAGTATGGTGCTGATGTTTTCCAGTGCATTTTTTTTCATTTCCAGCTCTTTTCCTTTTGCTAAATGATATTTCAACCAGAGAAAGAGCCGTTTTTCAGCAATTTCGAGGAATGGATTTTCTCCTTCCATTTCAACAACTTTTTTCCAGGCATCAATCGCATCTGTCGAGTTTTGATGGACATTTTCGCCGCTTTCAATATGAACTGCTTCATCATAAGCCACTATCACTTCAGGATTGATATGCAATATGTCTATGACTTCCACTTTACTTTTGTCAAAAGGTGGAGGAATGAGTTCAGATATGTCAACTATCTCGGGCTCCTCTTTCTCAGGAACAGTTTCTTTTTCTTCTTTTTCTTCTTTTTCTATTTCTGGCAGCGGAAGAGGTCTTTCCCCGGGAAGCAGCTCGCTGTAGCCCGGCTTGTTCCTACAATGTCTGCTTGTTTTACTTAATGCTCTTGAGGCTGCTGCCCCTCTGAACACAGGAAGATGTATATGGAAACTTATCAAAGTTGTAAAACCGCTTTTGAACGCCACAGTACTGTCAGCTATCCTTACTTTATCTTTATAAAGTCTCCCGGCTAGAGGGAACTGGTATCCACCCTGAACTGACATTTCAAATCCGGGTGTAAAAGTAAAACCAAGTTGCAGAGCGGGTTCTACGAAAAGAGAGCCGAAAATAAGATCTCCTTCATTAGGGTTGTATTTTGAAGCCAGTGCTCCTCCGGCAATTACTCCAAATCTGAAATTGGGGGCCAAAAACACTCCTCCTCCTGTCATATATATGCGACGACTCAAACCCAAATAACCACCACCCAAAACAGGATATCTGTAGTAACCGACAATGTTTTTACCTGAAGCGTAGACAAAGCCACCAAAAGAAAGCCATGTTTCACTAAGAAAACTCAAGTTGGAGATATACCCGAGATTCATATTAAGCTCCACATGGGAGCCCCCGTAAATACCGCCCAGTTTTAAAAGTTGATCGCTCTCCCAAAAAGACAAGGCAAATTGATTAATACCTCCTCCTGCTGAGATCATCACTCCGGACCACGGAATTTCATGGAGCATATCCTCTTCAGTGGCAAAACCTTGAATTCGTCTAAACCTGGTCAAGTTATCTTTGTTGGAACAGTTGTCTCCAATTTTACGGGCTTTTGCATAACCTGCGGTATAAACACTCCCTTTTTCCTGTCCTACTATTGCCATCGGTTGGTCTACTCTTACATCTTCAAAACGACCGCACTGAGCTTCTATATTGCTCCCATAGACCGATCTAACCGGTGCATAGATCGAAAACTCTCTTTTTCTCCTCAGTTTGTATCTCCCTGTAACGCCTACAGCATTTATAGTAGACTGTAAACTTCTTTTCCACAAACTCTCTATCTCAGGAGATTCTTGATCGGGCATTTCTGAAAAAAGTGCAGTATAGGAACTTTTGTCAGGGAACCCTAATCTTTTTGCCAACCGTTCCGTTGAGCTGACCCTTTCTCTTTGGGAGTACACATAATCGTTATTGTAACGGTCATAGCTGTAAATATAGATATCAGCTGTCATGTTGACCTTTAAACGCAGTTCATAACCCACTCCTTCTATGGGAACAATTATTCCTTCTGCCTTCAAATGTATAATATTGACTGCGAAAAGATATACTGTGTTCATAAACAAGGGAATGAGCCGAGGGTGGAGACCAGTCTTTTCAGATTTTTTTTGAATATACTTTTCCTGCTCCTCTTCCGACATTCCATGAAAAAATTCATTAACGGTTGTTTCAACTACTTTTAATATTTCGGGGATGTATTCCTGAAGCTCCGCCCTGAATCTTTTTTCTCCGGAAGGTTCAAAAACGGGAAGTTCAGGTATGGTGACAGAAAAGGCCTCTTCGCCTGAAGTCGCAGTGGAAATATCACTTCCCAAAATAATTTTATTAAATCTGGAAGAAATAAGCTTTTCGTATAAATGCCACGATAGTTGAGATATCTCTTCGCTGCTTAAAGTATGTTTGAAGGTTCCCGTCCGTTTGCAGTTTTTGCCGTTCACATCACATTTGCTCAGAGGGACGGATATTTCGGGTTTTCCTATGTTCACCGGCTCAACAGCGATGACTGTTTCTTTTACCCATCCATCTTCCGGTACATCAACAGTAAGTTCTTCTCCATATCCGACACGTGTGAATATGAGAATTGAAATGATAAAAACGAAATTCAACACACTGACTTTTCTCATGGCAACACCCTCCCAACATTGGAAACTCTGAAAATATACTTCCGGATATTTTTTTTGTCAAAAAAACATCTTCATAAAACAGGCAAAAAAAAGAGAAAAAAAAAGATGATGTAAAAGTTGCAAAAATCATAATCCATGTTAACATGTCCTCGTTTTTTTTTGTTCAAATTTTAATATGAACGTTGTGTGTTTGTTAGATTTATGTTAAAAATTTTTTTAGATAGTGTCCGGAGCGGTTATTTATGAGAAACTTATCTATCTTTACAAAAGCTGATCGTTACGATCGGTCTATCATTGCCAAAAAAAACGGTATATACCCTTATTTCAGAGAAATTACATCTGAACAGGATACAGAAGTTGACCTAAAGGATGATGGAAGAGTTATTATGCTCGGCTCGAACTGTTATCTGGGGCTTGCCAGTCATCCCGAAGTCAAAGAAGCTGCAATAAAAGCAGTGGAAAAATATGGTACAGGCTGTGCCGGATCTCCTTTTTTGAATGGGACGCTCGATATACACAAAGAACTTGAACATGAACTTGCAAAATTCATAGGCAAAGAAGAAGCTCTTCTTTATCCTACCGGATTTATGGTTAACCAGGGGGTAATATCCGCTCTCACCGGAAGACACGATATCCTTTTCATGGATCAACTGAATCACGCATCTCTGATAGATGCAGCCAAACTTTCTTTTGCCCATACGGTAAAGTTCAAACATAACAATATGCAAGACCTTGAGTCCAAACTTTCTGTTTACCCCTACGAAAAAGGAAAACTTATCGTAAGTGACGGGGTTTTCAGTATGGATGGAGACGTTATAAACCTTCCCGAGCTTGTTGATCTCGCTAAAAAATATAATGCCGCCATTATGCTTGATGATGCTCATGGGGTAGGTGTTCTTGGCAAAGCAGGCAAAGGAACGGCCGATTATTTCGGCCTGACGGATGATGTTGAGCTGATAATGGGGACTTTCAGCAAATCTCTTGCCACTATCGGAGGATTTGTTGCTTCAGATTTCAAAACGATCGAGTTTTTAAGACATCATAGCAGGTCATTAATATTCAGTGCAAGTATAACCCCCGCTTCTACTGCATCTGCAATGGCATCTCTTAAAATTTTACAAAGAGAGCCGGAAAGGATAACAAAACTGTGGGAAAACTCTGAGAGAATGAGGAACGGTCTCAAAAGAATAGGTCTTGACACAGGACTTTCTGAAACTCCTATCATGCCTGTTTTTATAGGAAAAGATGAAAACGCTTTCATGTTATGTAAAAATCTTGAAAGAGATGGTGTTTTTGTTAATCCTGTCATTTTCCCTGCTGTTCCCAAGGACAAAGCCCTTATCAGAATAAGCCTTATGTCCTCTCATACTTTTGAGCAGATAGACTATGCTCTCGATAAAATAAGAGCCAACATAATGAATCTTGGTGTCTTAAATGCTGTCAGTTAGGGCAGTTTCCAACTTCCGTAAAGGAATGAAAGATTTTCTTGAACTACCCTACTCCCTTTACAGGAACGATAAAAACTGGGTTGCTCCTGTCAGAGCAGTTATGAAAGAAAAGTTAAACAAAAAAAAAGGGGCATTTTTAAGAAACTGTGAAGCTGAGTTTTTTGTTGCATATAATGACGGAAAGCCTGTCGGCAGAATAACTGCTCAAGTTGATCCTGTTTACAATGAGAATCAGAACAACTCAAAAGGTTTTTTCGGGTTTTACGAATCTCTGAACGATATCAAAATAGCTGAAGTTCTTCTGGAGAAAGCTGAATATTGGCTTAAAGAGAGGGGTTGTTCTTCTTCCATAGGACCTTTTAATTTCAACATTAACGATGAGTGTGGATTCCAAATAGAAGGCTTTGATAGAAAACCGACCGTCATGATGCCCTACACCAAGTCTTATTATCCTCCTATTTTTGAAAAACTGGGGTATGGAACAGCATGCACATTGTTGTCTTTTGTTATGGAAAATGTTACAGAGACACCGGAAATAGTTTCAAAGATGTCACAAAGGATCAGAAACAGGATAGGAGATGTGGATATACGCAAAGTTGATATGAAAAATCTCGAAAAAGAAGCTGAGATAATTCTTGATATCTATAATGATGCCTGGTCGGACAACTGGGGTTTTACCCCTATGACAAAGCTTGAAATAGAAGAGCTCATCAAAAGTTTAAAAATGTTTGCAGACCCGAGAATTATTTATTTTGCCTATAAAAACGGTGAGCCGGCAGCCTGTCTTGTGGCTATCCCGAACTTGAACGAAATAGTATCAAAATACAGACATGGCAGAGCAACCCCTTGCTTTTTATATGATTTTTTGTCGAAAAAAAACAAACTATCTTCTTTCAGAGTAATAATTATGGGGGTTAAATCAAAATTCCGAAAAACGGGGCTTGATTTTTTAATGTACGATGAAATATTCAATGACGGTCTTCAAACAGAAAACTACAAACATGTTGAAATGGGATGGATTCTTGACCACAATTCTTTAATGACATCCGTATTGAACAGGATGGGAGCGAAACCCCTGAACAAATATGTGATATTAGAGAAAAATATTACCGGATAATCACCATGAACAATATCTTTCTAACCGGAGCAACCGGCTTTATAGGGCAGCACCTTGCTGAAAAACTTATTAATGACCGGAATAAAGTTAAGATCTTTACAAGAAGGCAAATTCCCCTGTTTTCCAAACTCGAAAAATCGGGGGCGGAAATTTTGACAGGAGAATTGGGCAGCAAACCACTGCTTAATGAAGCAGTTGAAGGTGTTGACACCGTTATACATGTAGCAGGAGCCACTAAAACTTTAACTGAAAAAGAGATGTTTCGAGTCAATGCCGAATATACGAAAAATCTTCTTGACGCATGTAACGGCAAAAACATCCGTTTTATCTTTATAAGTTCTCAGGCTGCGGCCGGACCTGCTGCCCGGCCTGATAGACCGGTTGTTGAAACCGACGACCCTAACCCTTTGACATGGTATGGGAAAAGCAAGCTTGCCGCCGAAAAAGAAGTTGTTGAATGGGGGAAAAACAACGACAACAAGTTCACCATAATAAGACCTCCTTCTGTTTTCGGGCCGAAAGAAAAAGATATTTTCGCCTGTTTTAAACTGATAAAAAAGAACATTGCTTTTATTATGGGCTTTAAAGAAAAAAGACTTTCTATCATTTATGTTAAAGACTTGGTAAATGCGATCTGTCATCTTGCTCAAAAAGTTAAACCTGAGGGGGCAACTTATTTTGCCTGCTCCGATGATCACTACAGTTGGGATGAACTTTTCTCGGCAATAGCTTCAGCAATGGGGAAAAACCGATATCTGAATCTTAAGTTGCCGGAAATGACTGCATTTCCCGTTGCATTTTTTTCTGAATTAACTGCAAAGTTAACTAAAAAACCTGCTCTTTTAAATTTTCAGAAAATTATAGAAATGAAGCAGGATAACTGGATATGCTCCAATTATCTGCTAAAATCAACAGGTTGGGAACCTTCTTACTCTTTAAAAGAAGGTATGGAAGAGACCGTGAAATGGTACAGAGAAAACAACTGGTTATGAACGGGAGAAATAAAATGAGTGACTTGTCAGACAGATCCAACATAAAAATATGTGTCATAGGTCTTGGTTATGTCGGACTCCCTCTTGCTGTGGAGTTTGGTAAAATTTTTCACACCGTGGGTTTTGATATAAATAAAGAACGGGTGGAAGAATTGAAAAATGGTGTAGACAAAACTTTGGAAGTGGAGCCAAAAGACCTTGAAAAAGCTGTTAAACTTTTATACACTACTGATATAAGTGATATTTCCAGTTGCAACTTTTATATTGTAACTGTCCCCACCCCCATCAATGAATATAAACAGCCGGACCTTTCTCCTGTTATAAAAGCGACTGAAACTGTTGGAAATATCTTAAAAAAAGGTGATGTTGTCATTTACGAATCTACTGTATATCCGGGATGCACTGAAGAAGTATGTGTCCCTATTCTTGAAAAGTATTCTAAACTGAAGTTTAATCACGATTTTTTCTGCGGGTTTTCACCGGAGAGGATAAACCCAGGAGACAAGGTACACACTATTGTTTCGATAAAAAAAGTAACAAGCGGATCTACACCTGAAATAGCTGAAATTATTGACTCTCTATATAAAACTATTATTAAAGCAGGTACCCATAAAGCTCCAAGTATCAAAGTTGCGGAAGCTGCTAAAGTTATAGAAAATTCCCAACGGGATATAAACATCGCATTTGTAAATGAACTTGCTCTTATTTTTGAAAAACTTGGAATAGACACTCTTGATGTTCTTGAAGCTGCCGGAACAAAATGGAATTTTCTCCCATTTAAACCGGGCCTTGTGGGAGGACACTGTATCGGAGTGGATCCCTATTACCTTACATATAAAGCTCAAGCAGTGGGTTACGACCCGGAAGTGATCCTTGCCGGAAGAAGAATAAATGATAATATGGGACTTTATGTTGCAAATAAAGTTGTCAAGCTGATGATCAGGAAAAACAAAAAAGTTAAAAAGTCGAAAATTCTTGTTCTTGGAATAACGTTCAAAGAAAACTGTCCTGACACAAGAAACTCCAGAGTTATAGATGTCATAAATGAATTTAAAGATTTCGGGTGTATTGTGGATATTTGTGACCCTATTGCTGATCCTCACGAAGTTAAAAAAGAATATGGAATTGAGCTAAGTAGTTTTGAAAGTTGTAAAAATTCCGAGTATGATGCTTTAGTTCTTGCAGTAGCCCACAATGAGTTCAAAAATTTCGACCTTTCATCTCTGATCAAAGAAAACAGTGTTGTTTATGACATTAAAGGTTTTTTTGACAGAAACCTTATAACGGAGAGATTATGACAGTGCCGAAAAAGAATTTTTTTGTTCACGGAACTACCGTCATTGACGAAAATGTAACAATAGGAAAAGGGACAAAAATATGGTGTTTCTGTCATTTTCTAAAAAACAGCATCGTCGGGAACAATTGTAATTTCGGGCAGAACTGTGTGGTGGGAGCAAATGTAAAAATAGGCAACAATGTGAAAGTACAAAATAATGTTTCGATATATGAAGGTGTTGAAATAGAAGATGATGTGTTTTTGGGACCTTCTATGGTTTTTACGAATGTAATAAACCCCAGAGCTTTTATAGAAAGAAAAAGTGAGTTCAAAAAAACGCTTGTAAAAAAAGGTGCCACTATAGGTGCAAACGCAACTGTCGTTTGCGGAGTTACCATAGGGAAATATGCTTTTGTCGGTGCAGCAGCTCTTGTTACTAATGACATCCCGGACTTCGCTCTAGTTTATGGTGTTCCTGCAAAACAGCACGGTTGGGTTGGAATGAGCGGGAACCAACTTAATTTTGATCTGTCAGGAGAAGCTGTAGATAAAACTGACAACACTGTATATACTCTTCAAAATGGCGTTGTTTCCATAAAAGAAGCTTCGTAATATCCTTTATTGTTTTTGCAAAACATAGACCGTTGAAGCTTCTTTACTTTTCGATGAACCGGGAACTACTTCCATTCCAAGACATATAAAATACATTAGAACATCTCTGGCAACAGAGTGAGAAAGAGTTTCAATAATTATATAGCTGTCTTTATCATTTTTGTCGATCTTGCCGCTAAAGAAAAGATCGCCTTCAGGATCATCAGTCAACCCTATCTGAAAATTACTGTATTTCATACCTTTAACAAAGTTGATTACTTTTATAACACCATCTTTTTTATTAACCGGGGGTCCCTTTTTGCATTCTTTTTTCAGTTTTTCAAGTTCCTCTTTTGTAAAACCGGTGGCGGTCGATGCAGCCGAAGATGAAGATCGTACCGAGCCTCTGTTTTGTTTCAGATTGCTGATATAACTCAAAAACCCTGTTTCAAGAAGGATTTTTTCAACTTCTTTTCTCTCAAGTTTTTTGTCACCTGATTTTACAACTGTATTTGCAAGTGTTGTAACAGCATTCCAGACTTCTTTTTCCCCCATAAGTTTTAGAACTTGCCTGTAAACTTCCTGTAAATAGTTTGTAGGATGTTGCCCCTGCTTAACTATAGAAAGAAAATAATCGATCGTGTCGGCAGCTTCAAAATCATGGACAGAAATTGTAAAAACAGGATTTGCTACAACAGTTCCGCCATTTTTGGAGACAGATTCAGAAGCAGGTCCGCCCATCAGGACAATAATTGCTCTTGATGCCACATTACGGCAATTATTTTTGGCAGACTGCGAAAGATCATCATATCTGTCAGGATACTCCTTGTATTTATATATGGTGTAAATAAGTTCGGCATCTTCCCTGAAATCGTAACTTTCATTGTTGTCTAAAGGATTTTTACCAGTAATTTCAAGCTTTTTACAGGAGTAGCCCACTAAGTAAGCGGCAACAACATGTCCCGCTTCATGGTAGGCTCTTTTTTCCAAGGAATTCATTGCCTTATCCATAACAACACCCGCATTTCACATATCAAAACACAAAACACTCCTACCACACGGAATTATGCAAAAAGGGTGCCAGAAACAATAAAGAGGTTTTATTTTATTAGGGTGTATCTAAAGTTATAAGATAAAGAGTTGAAGGTATTCTTGCTCCTCCCCTTCTGCTTTGACTTACATGCCCGAATATGATCTTTTTGCCATCAGGGCTCCAAGTTGATTCCGTTATCTGTCTCCCATCGGGATCAAAATTTTCGTGTCCGGGTTTTGAAAAGTATGTCAGCCTTACTTTGTTTTTACCATCCGGCTCCATCAACCATAGATCTTCACCTTCTCCGGGATCGCCATTGCTGCAATTCCACATAATATATTTTCCATTGGGGGAAAATTCCGGATTTTCGTCATGAACAAAAGGGGTGTCAGTTAGGCGTTTAATTAAAACACCTTCCAGATCGCTTATATAGATATCTCCCCAAAGTCCCCGTCCCTTGTTCTCTTTCAAGTCGGTATAACTGTAAATAAAACCTTTGTCAGACGGAATGAAACCGGCACCTTCTATCAAAGTAAAACCATCGGGAGGATCTATATGTCTGATGTCCGATATCACAGGTTCATTGTTTTTAAAAGATATCTTTGCTATTTTTGCTCTCCATGCACCAAGTTCTTCCCCTACTCTGTATTTAAAACTTCCCCATCCCCAGTAAGATCCGGGACGACCATCGTTTTCTTTCCCTTCCGGATATTTTTCCATAGAGAACTCTTCATTCCAAAAAAGCATTTTCCCATCGTGAGAAAAACTTGGCCTTATAACACCCCAGTTGTCCGGATAATCAGTGATCTGCCAAAACTGTTCCCCGTCACTTGTCATGATCCACACATTATGGTTACGACCAAGACCCGGTCTTGCGGTAGTTCCATTTCCTTTTCTTGGATATTTTGAGCTTTCTGCTGTAAATACTATATATTCTCCCCCGGGATGCCAAAAAGGCTGCCCTCTCCACCTCGTATTTGAAAGAGCTGTTTTATCACAGGTCAGACATTTTATATCTGTTCCATCCGGCTTCATTGTAAATATTTCGTAACGGATACCTTGTAATGCATTCCTCTCTGTAACTTGTCCTGTGAACGCTACCAAGGTACCGTCAGGAGACCATTTGGGGAATGATCCCTCCCCGATTTTTTCCAAACTTTTGACCCGTGGCATTTTCACTTGAGTTTTGTCAGGTGAAGAAGATGTGGCTGACAAGGTTCCTGTGCAGTTAAAAAAACTTAAAACGGCAATTAAAATAAAAATAAAGATCATACTTTTCATTGTTACCTCCTTTTGCTGTTCAACTCTCTTTAATTGTAACTTCTCTTAGGAAGGTAATGTAAAAAAAAGCTCTCTTTTATTTATTCTTCTGGATTCTGTTCCACTTATCTTTCAAAGTCACGATCCTGTTTAAAATGATCTTTTCTTTTGTTGTATCTGGATCAACACAAAAATACCCTACTCTTTCAAATTGGAACCTTGCAGACGGCTCTACATTTTTCAAATTTATTTCAGCACATCCATTTTTGATAACCTTTAATGATTCATTGTTGATATAGTCAAGGAATGTTTTTCCTCCTTCACGGTCAAGAGGGTTTTCAACCGTAAAAAGCGTGTCGTACAGCCTTACTTCTACAGGGACATAGTGCGTAGCACTTACCCAGTGTATAGTTCCCTTCACTTTTCTCCCGTCAGGAGACCCGCCACCTCTTGTTTGAGGATCATAAGTGCAGTGCAACTCAACAATGTTGCCTTCACCGTCTTTAACGATTTCATTGCATGTTATATAATATGCCGATCTCAGTCTCACCTCTTTCCCCGGAGCAAGTCTGTGAAATTTTTTGGGAGGATCTTCCATAAAATCACTTTTTTCTATGTAAATGGTTTTAGAAAAGGGAACCTTCCTTTTGCCGTCACTTTCATTTTCCGGGTTATTGATTGCATCGAACTCTTCAACAAGATCGTCCGGATAGTTGGATATAACTACTTTTAAAGGATCGAGCACCCCCATAAATCTTTGAGCTGTTTTATTAAGATTTTCTCTGACACAGTGTTCAAGGAGATCTATTGAGACAGTGCTGTCTCTTTTTGCAACACCTATTCTTTCTGCAAAATCCTTTACAGCCTCAGGAGGATAACCCCTTCTTCTAATTCCTGCAACAGTAGGCATTCTAGGGTCATCCCAACCGTTGACATAACCATCCTTCACAAGGGTCATCATTAGTCTTTTGCTCATTACAGTATAAGTTAAGTTAAGTCTTGCAAACTCAATTTGTCTCGGTCTTGACTCAGGTTTGATAACTTCAAGAAACCACTCATAAAGGGGTCTATGCGCTTCAAACTCAAGGGTGCAAAGTGAATGAGTGATGTTTTCTATGGCATCGGACTGTCCATGAGCATAGTCATAAGTAGGATAAATACACCACTTGTTCCCTGTTCTATGATGAGGAATATGTTTGATGCGGTACATGACAGGGTCTCTCATAAGCACATTGGGATGGGACATATCTATTTTTGCTCTGAGCATACACTCCCCTTCTTTAAATTCACCGTTTTTCATTTTTTCAAAGAGCTCCAGATTTTCTTTGACAGAACGGTTTCTAAACGGGCTGTCAATCCCTTTGCTTTTTGCTGTGCCACGGTATTTTCTTACATCTTCAGGGCTCTGATGACAGACATAGGCAAAACCGTCTTTTATAATTTGTACTGCCCAGTCATAAAGTTGATCAAAATAAGATGACGCAAAAAAAAGATTTTCTTCCCAGTCAAATCCTAACCACTTAATGTCATTCATTATTGACTCTACATACTCCACATCTTCCTTTTCAGGATTTGTGTCATCAAAACGGAGGTGACATTTACCGCTATACTGTTTTGCAAGACCGAAATTCAAACATATTGATTTTGCATGCCCTATATGGAGGTAGCCATTGGGTTCCGGGGGAAATCTTGTAATTATACCTGAATGTTTCCCTGACTTTAAATCAGATTCGATTATAGATTTTATGAAATTTACCGCATTCCCTGCTACTTTTTCTTCACTCATTTTATTTCTCCCCTTTAAAAAGCTGAGTGATTATATATTACAGGAAGCTCCCGTCAAATTTTAAAAATAAAACATAAAAACAGTTGATTTATCTTCAGTATGACTATAAAACTTAAATTGAAGTAAAGTCCGGAGGAAAAAGATATGAAAAAATGGTTAGTGTTTTTATTTTCAGGGGTTTTATTTTTTATTTCCTGTGAGAAACTGCTTCCTGATAGAGCTGAAACGACCAAAGAAACGGAAATTAAAAAAGAACCAAGGATAACAGCTTCTCAACTGGAAAAACTGTCCGATCATTCTCTCACAGACAAAAACCTTCTTGACTGGATCAGATACCCTTTTATATCTCCCGATGGAAAAGAGATCGCTTTTTCATATATGGGGAATATTTACATTACTTCTGTTGACGGTGGATTTGCAAGAGCTCTCACCTCTTCTGAAAGCTTCGAGTCAAGACCTGTGTGGTCCCCTGACAGTTCTGAAATAGCTTTTTTAAGTGACAGACATGGAAATCACGACATTTTTTTGATTTCTGTAAATGGAGGGAAAGCAAAAAGACTCACATTTCACTCTGCTAATGACCATCCTCTTGCTTTTTCAAATGACGGGAAGAAAATATATTTTTCCTCGGCAAGAATGCCGGGTAGAGACAGTTCTGTTTTTCCATCAAGAGGAATGCCTCAACTCTATTCTGTGGGGATCGAAGGTGGCAACGCTCTACTTGAGGTAACTGTTCCCGTCTTTGATCTGAGTATCAGCAGAGATGGAAAAAGATTTATATATCACGATAAAAAAGGATACGAGAACGAGTGGCGGAAACACCATAGATCGAGTGTCACCAGAGATATTTGGGAATATAACAAAGAAGCCGGTAATTTTTCTAAACTTACTGACTTTGAAGGAGAAGACAGGTCACCTGTATTCAGTCCCGATGAAAGATCAATATACTTTTTAAGCGAAAGAAGCGGAACTTTTAATGTGTGGAAAATGGACGAAGAAGGAAAGAAATCACAAATAACATTTTTTGACAAACATCCTGTCAGGTTCCTTTCGATAAGTAACAACGGGACACTCTGTTTTTCATACCATGGACAAATATATACACTTAAAGAAAATAAAAAACCCGAAAAACTGGATGTTTATGTCCCTGGAGAGAGAGTGACGGCTGTTTCAAGAGAAATGCTGAATAATATAAGTGAGTTCGCTGTAAGCCCCGATGGAAAGGAGATCGTGGCGGTTCTCAGAGGTGAGATCTATGCCGTAAATCCGGAGACAGGAACTACAAAAAGAATAACAGAAACTCCAAACGAAGAAAGGTGGGTCAGTTTTCATCCTGATGGAAAAAAAATACTTTACTCTTCTTTCAGGAACGGATCGTGGAATATTTACGAAACTGAAATGGCCGACAAAAGTGAACTGTACTTCTTTGCATCAACAAAACTTGTTGAAAGGCCGGTTATTGAAAACAGCTCAAACACTTTTCAACCGACATATTCTCCGGACGGTACAAAAATAGCATACCTGAGAGAAAGAACTGAACTTGTAGTTTACAACATTGAGCGGAAAACACATGTAACAGTTCTTGATGGCGACAGGAACATATCGTATGTTGACGGAGATCAGGAATATTTCTGGTCTCCTGACAGTTCTAAACTCGCAGTCAAATTCCTCGACAGGGACCTTTGGAGCGGAGAGATCGGGATAGTGAACAGCGACGGGAAAGGAGAAGTGGTAAATATTACAAATACCGGTGCAAATGAGTCCAAGCCTAAATGGAGTGACAAAGGGCAATTCATATCGTGGTTCGTCCAGAATGAAATACACGGTTTTTTTCTAAATAAAGAGGGTTTTGATGAATTCAACCTTTCTAAAGAAGAATATGACCTTTTACAAAAAAGAAGAGAGAAAGAAAAGTCAGAAAAAAACAACAGTGAAGGTGATGACAGTTCCGACAAAAAAGAACCGCCAGAACCCGTTGTATTTGAAAAAGAAAGAATGGATTCCAGAATCGTCAAACTTTCTGTAAATCCTGCCAATGTTCTTGACTATGCCTTTTCAGATGATGATGAAACTCTATACTTGCTTACCATGGATCCTACAGAATATAAAATAACTTCTGTTTCTATCAGAGAAAAAAAAGAAAAAAACATTGCTTCAATACCCCGATCAGGGAACAGACCCTGGTGGGAGCGACCTAACTTCCAGCTGCTTCTTGACAAGTCAGGCTCAACATTATATGTATTGGCTGATCGAAGAATTTCAAAGATAACTGCAGGTGACGGTAAAAGAGTGCCGGTAAATCTCTCCGCAGAATTTTCCGTAGTTGATAAAGATGAAAAACTCTATCTGTTCGATCATGTCTGGAAAACAGTAAATGACAAGTTCTATATAAAAGAGATGCATGATACTGAATGGGAAAAGTATTATAATGAATATATTCACTTTATTCCTCATATTAACAACAACTATGACTTCACGGAGATGCTTTCTGAAATGTTAGGCGAGCTTAATGTTTCTCATACCGGAAGCGGATACATTCACAGAGCAAGTATGGGAGATGCTACCGGAAGACTCGGTATTTTCTATTCGGTATCAGATAAAGGAGTGACCGTAGAAGAAATCATTCCCGGCTCCCCTCTTGATAGAGCTGCCAGCAGAATAAAGCCGGGTGTTATTATTGAAAAAATAGACGGTGTTTCAACCGCAGAAAAAGATATGAACAAACTTCTCAACAGAAAAGTAGGGAGAAATGTCAGGCTTTCTTTGAGATCTCCAGCCGGAATAGATAGATGGGAAGAAGTAGTTAAACCTGTGGGTTACAGGGCTGAATATGACCTGATGTATGACAGGTGGGTGGAAAGGAACAGAAAAAAAGTTGATGAACTTTCAGATAACAGACTCGGCTATGTTCACATAAGAGGGATGAACCAGGCAAGTTTCAGAGAGGTTTATAATGATATCCTTGGCAGATATAACGACAGAGAAGGAATTGTCATTGACACAAGATTCAATGGCGGAGGATGGCTTCACAACGAACTTTCCATACTTTTTGGAGGAAGGAGTTATACCCGTTATTCCCATCGGGGTGTAAAAAATTTTGGAGGTGACCCCAACAATCAATGGACGAAAAAAAGCATCCTCGTTGTAAATGAAGGAAATTACAGCGATGCTCATCTTTTCCCCTATGCCTACAGAACACTTGAACTTGGCAAAATAGTGGGGATGCCTGTCCCCGGGACTTCTACAGCGGTCTGGTGGCCATTCATGCTTGATGAAACAATGTATTTTGGAATACCGCAGATCGGAATAAAAGATCTTGAAGGAGAGTATCTTGAAAACAAACAACTCGAACCCGATTACCTTGTCAATATAACCCCTGAAGAATTAACCTTGGGAAAAGATCCTCAAATAGAAAAAGCTGTCAAAGTGCTTCTTAAAGAAACCCGTTGATATCTTTCTGCTTTCAAAAATCTATTCAATAATATTCTTAAGAAATTCAGCTGCTTCCTCTGGAAGTGTCGGGTTGGTGTAAACTCCCCCTTCCAAAGCATCGGACATCATATTGGTAATTTTTGGAATGATACTTATATACCAGTGTAAAGCTTTTGATTCGATAAGCTCTTTTTCACCTGAGTTGACAGGAGGATAATGAAATACACAGTTGTATGCCGGAGCTTTAAGTGCTTTACGGATCTTTAAAAGAACCAGTCTTAATATTTTGGCAAGTTCTTTGTCAATATCAAAGTCAGATAGTGCCGTATTAAAAACTGACCCGTGTTTCCTGGGAGAGATCATTATTTCAAAGGGAAACCTGCTTGCATAAGGACAAAAAGCTACAAAAAAATCATTTTTTGCTACTATTCTTTCTTTCGATTCAAGTTCCTGATCAACTATATCACAAAGCAGACACCTTTCTTTAAGGTTGTAATATGCCACAGCATTGTCTATTCTTGCTTGAACCAATGGAGGAACAAAAGGATATGCTTTGATTTCACTGTAATTATGATTTATAGTGCCTCCAGCAGCGAGACCTCTGTTTTTACTGACCATAACATACCTGAATCTTGTATCTTTTTTAAGATCCCCTATCCTCTCTCTTACAACATTTAAAACATCCGCTATCTCTTCTATAGAGAGTTGATCAAAGTATATGTTCTGTCTGGGCGTTTCAACGACCACTTCATGTGCTCCCAGCCTTTCCATTACATCATAAAGCCCTTTCCCTTTAAAGTTGACTTCGCTCTCTATCAGCAAAACAGGTTTTTTAGCGGGAAAAACTCTTACAGACCAGTTCTGGTCGGCATAGGCTGGGTTTATCTTCCTTAAGATGTCCCGTCCTGTAGCAAACTCAAATCCCGGAGCATAGGGATTGAGATCAAAATCTGCTTCCTGTTCCGAACTTTGTTTTATAATGGTACTTACTTTTTCCGGAGCAAATATCACCCAGTACTTATTTAATGGATCGCGTCTTAAGCATCCTTTTATCATAGATCACCGCCTTATAAAAATTAAACATCCCAAAAGGTATAAAGTGTCTTTTCATCAGGGATCAGCAACTCGATCGAACCGGTAGAAGGAACCCTTTCAAGCTCTATCCCGTCAGAAGAAATAATTTTAAAATATACCCCTATTCTTTCCCCGGGCTTGAGACCGGCCTTGAAAGAATCTATTTTCATTTCAAGTATTTCATCAAAAGCTGCTGAACCGGCCCCTACAATTTCCATAAGGAATCCTTCCTCATTGTTAGAGCGGACAGAAAAATCTGTAGGGGGCATCTTTATAACAGGAAGAGAAAAATCAAGGTCATTATCATTAGTTATAAAACCTTTGAGCGTGTATTTTCTGTGTTCGTAAAAACTTAATGGCCCCACAAGTTGAAGTTTAAAGAAAAGAGCATTTCTGTCAAATCCGTAAAACAGCATATCAACCATGCGTATGGAGTTGTACATTGCCTCCCCTGACCTTTTTATATTTTCATACACCCCCGCTCCCGACCACTCGTAGTAACTTTCATTTTTTCCTGAAATAGAAGGATTTATAAGATTTGCAGGCTGTATGTTGACACTTACTCCTGAAGATGCACTTATGGGGATATCAAGAAAAGAGGGATATTCTTCTCCAAGCAGATAATAGACTCTTCTCAGGTGTCTTCTGAAAAGCCTGTCAAAAAGCCAGTCGTTCTCGGTAGAAAACTGTGGTCCGTACCACCAGAACCAGTCACTTCCTTCTGCTCTGTAGAGGCTCAGCATAACATCTTTGTCAACTTGAGGGTCAACATCGTTTTCAGCTTTATACTTTTCGTAAAAATCTCTTACTCTTTTTAAATATTCCCAGGCCGTGTTATCTTCTTCATTTCCTATCCATATCTCATAGTTGCTGTTAATCCATGAACCTGAAAAAATTCTCGAAATGGGCTGCATGAGCTCAACATCTTCAGATTCAAGCACTTTGGAAAAAGTTGTTGCCTCTACATCAGGATTATCAACAAGTCTTCCAAAAAATTCTTCCAGAAAAAGTTTCCCGTTTTCAGGATAAGATTCCCAGGCATTTTCTCCATCCAGAATTACAGATACTACAGGATCCGGATGTCCTTGAGGAAGGTTGTGGTTTACACTCCTTACATAATGCATAAAAATGTCCACAGCTTTCCGGGGTTCCATTCTTGAAAACGAAAAACCGAGCAGATCTGACAGATACTTGTCCCTGAAAAAACCGGCAACATGCGACCCTTCTCCACTTTTAAGTCTGTATGGACGGTAAAGAACTGTAGATTTATCCGATGTCCCCAGTGAATTCATAAGAACCCCTTCGTCACTGGCGATCCATTTAACTCCCGACTGAACAGCCAGGGGAATTATTTCCGGAGAAACACTTCCTTCAGATGGCCACATGCCGTCAACAATATGCCCCCATAAATTTTCACAATATTTTTTTCCTTCACTTATGTGCCACAAAGCATCTTCCGGATAAGTAAACTTGCTTGGCAATGGAGCTCCTGAACTCCTTGAAGATATATCGGAATCTATTACAAGAGGAAGTATCGGATGATAAAAAGGGGTAAAACTGAGCTCGAGGGAACCTTCTTCGCTTAATCTTTTATAAAGAGGAACTATCTCTCCCATCACTTTTTTCATTGTTTCAAGGACAACTTCTTTATCTTCTTTAGTAAAATTCCTGTCTTTTTGATCAAGAGCTTTTAATTCAGGATATTTTTCTCTTGCCATAAACCCGAACCACTTCAAATTAAAAAGTACCTGTAGATCGAAAAGTTCATCAGCAGTAAAAAGTATCCCCATTTCATTCCAGTTAAGTTTTTTCTCATACCTTATACGCTTCTTCAACAGTTCATAGTATCTTGGGGAAGTTTTTACAAGTCTGTCCCAATGAAGCATGAAAAAGTTTTTGACAAGGAACCCTTTTTTATCCTCATCCATTTCATTTGGATCATACACAGTATGGTCAAGCCATGGATCCGAAGCATTATTTTCTGTATAATCAATTATCTGTTCTATCAAAGAAGGAACAACATTAAGTACCCCTTTTATTTTAAATTTTTCCATAACAAGGGGCATATCATAATACCCTTTAAGAGAATGCAGCCTGACCCATGGCATGAGGTATATATCTTTCCCGGCATCTTTGTAGTAAGGCTGATGCATGTGCCAAAGGAAAACTATTCGGGTTTTACTCATCGTCCCTCCTCAAAACTGAAATCTTTAGGAATAACTACTATTCCGTCTTCTGTTACAGTAAACCCCCTTTCAACATCTTTTTTTCTGTCAAATCCTATTTTTGTATCAGGAGGTATGGAAACATTTTTGTCGACAATAACATTTTTCAACTCGCAATATCTGCCGACACTGACATTGTTAAGAAGTACCGACTTCTTTACGGCAGCATAGCTGTTGACCCTTACCCCGGGAGAAAGAATTGAAAGGTTCACATTTCCTCCACTTATTATGCATCCTTCAGAAATAATAGAGTCTGTGGCAACGCCAAGCCGTTTATTTTTATTATCGGCAAAAACAAATTTAGCCGGCGGCATATTTACTTCAGGAAAACCGAAAATAGGCCAGTTGCGGTTATAAAGATTAATGGATGGAGAAACTGAAACAAGATCCAAGTGAGCTTCAAAATAGCTTTTGATAGTTCCTACATCTCTCCAGTAAGGTTTTTCATAATCATCTTCTTCCGGCATGTAAATACTGTTTTTAAGGAAATCATAGACATATACTTTTTTATAGGGATAAAGTGCCGGAATCACATTTTTTCCGAAATCGTGGACACTCGATTCATCTTTTGCATCTTCTGTTACAGCATTTACCAGTATTTCAGTTTTAAAAAGATAATTGCCCATACTGACAAGAGCAGTATCCGGTTTTCCCGGGATGCATTTAGGTTTGGCAGGCTTTTCTTCAAATCCTATCATTCTGTAATCTTTATCTATTTCAATGACTCCGAAAGCACTCGCCTCTTCTATGGGAACAGGGATGGCCGCTATTGTCATATCAGCATCTTTTATTTGATGATAGCTGTACATCTGATAGGTGTCCATTTTATAGATATGGTCTCCACTGAAAACAAAAACATCTTTAGGTCTTTCATCTTTAATAAGGTTTAGATTTTGGAATATAGCATCGGCACTGCCAAGATACCAGTTATTTCCGGTTCTCATCTGGGCAGGGACGCTGTCAACATACTGATTGAAAATTTGGGCTAAACTCCAGTTCCTTGCAATATGCTGATTAAGTGAGTTGCTCATAAACTGGGTCAGCACTTTGATCTGCATAAAACCGGAATTTACAAAATTACTTAAAACAAAATCAATTATCCTGTAAGTTCCGGCAAAAGGAACGGCAGGTTTTGCTCTGTCAAGAGTCAGCGGTTCAAGTCTTTTTCCCTGACCACCGGCGAGGATCATTACTAGAGCTTTGGACATACTTTAACTCCGTTATTTATTATATTCATCCAGTTTTTGTAGAAGCGTCTGTTTTATCTCTTCCATTCTTTCGGGAGTATCAGCTTCAACTCTCAGCACAATGACATTCTGGGTATTGCTCGGTCTCATCAACCCCCACCCATCACTGAAGGTGACCCTGACACCGTCAATATCTACGACATCTTCCCCCTTTTCCTTGAAATAATTGACAACTTTTTCAACTATTTCAAATTTTTTAACATCATCTACCTCAAGTCTTATCTCAGGCGTTGAAAAGGTTTCAGGAATACCTTCAAGAAGCTTGTCAAAGTCAACTTTATCCATCCTTGACACTATCTCAAGAAGCCGCAGTGTCCCATAAATAGCACAGTCATAACCGAAAAAACGGTGTTTGAAGAAAACATGGCCGCTCATTTCTCCCCCGAAAGCAGCTCCAACTTCTTTCATTTTGGCTTTTATAAGAGAGTGTCCCGCTTTCCACATTATCCCTTTACCGCCCCTTTGTCTGACATCATCGTAAAAAGTTTTGCTGCATTTTACTTCGCCAACTATAGTTGCTCCCGGAACTTCTTTAAGAATATCTCTTGCAAAAATAGTAAGAACTTTATCTCCCCAGATTATTTTTCCGTTCCTGTCAACAAGACCGATCCTGTCAGCATCTCCGTCATAGCCTATACCCATGTCAGCTCCGGTTTCTTTGACAGTTTTTATCATGTCCTGAATATATTCTTCGACTGTCGGATCGGGATGATGGTTGGGAAAAGTTCCGTCAGGTTCTTCATAAAGACTGATGACATTGACTCCCATCTGTTTAAGAAGAGGTACTGCAACAAATCCTCCTACCCCGTTACCTGAGTCAACAACTATCTTTAATTTTCCGGGATTTTCTATCCTGATGTTATCAAGAGCGTATTTTTGAAAATCGGGAATAATATCATATTTTGAGTTTGTCCCTCTTGTTGAAGATCCTCTGAACTCATCATTTTCCATTATATCGGCAATTTTCTGAATTCCGTCACCATAAACAGGAAGATCGACGAGGTTGATTTTAAAGCCATTATATTCAGGAGGATTGTGGCTGCCCGTTATCATAACGGCACCCTGCACATCAAGGTTGAACATTGAGTAGTAAAGCAGGCCGGTAGGTACCATTCCAAGAAAAACCGTATCTATACCGCTGTCATTGAATCCTTTTATCAAAGCATCGGCAAACAGAGGTGAGCTTTCTCTTGCATCATGACCGATACTCACCTTTTTAAGTTCAGGAACTTCTCTTTTAAAGTATGTGGCACATCCTCTGGCAAGGTTATAGGCAAAATCTTCAGTGAGATCTGAGCCGACAATTCCTCTTACATCATACTGACGGAAAATATTTCTATTGATTTTCATTTTTTTTCCTCCCTGACAAGACCTTTTATCAAACATACATCATCTCTGCTTAATATACTTACAAAATGTCCTGTTGCAAAATATCTTAAGGTTTTTAATTAAAAACAGATCATCGGGAATGTTCAGTGCCTGTCACATACATGTTCAAGTCCAAACTCAAGGATCATATCAGTAACATCACCGATCGGAGTTTCTTCAGGATGATAAAGAGGAATATCGTATCCTTCATAGTGAATATTTCCCCCGCCACCGTCCTGCATTACATTAAAAGCAGATTTAACATCCATTTTTTTCCCGAAACCGATAGCAGATATACATAAGGAACTAATATCGAGATCACCTGTTTTGTCGAATTGTTCTCCAACGGCAATTATTATACCGTCTTCGCCAAAAGGGGTGATCTTATAAAATCCCGGAGATATCTCATCAGAATTGAACATTAAAACAACTTGGGGACCAAACATTTCTATATTCTGGAAAGTGAGTCTGTCAAAAGCAATTGATGCAAAAAGAGTGAAAAACTTTTCAGGAAGAGGGTCAAAGCCTTTGTTGACAGCAAGACAAGTTCTCCTGCTGTCCTTAGTTATAGCATCAAACCCTGACGGCTGAGTTAAGATAACTTTAGAGCCGTTGGCATAACCTCCCGATATATCAAGGGGAGTATCACCGAGCCGGCCAAGCGTATATGTAGCGTCAAAATCACATCCTTCCTCTTCTTCACCTTCTTTCGGGACACAGAGCCTTTTTGAGTCGGCGATCCCATTTACAGTGTTGACAACCATTTTGTTTATAAAACCATAGGGTACAACATCGAAAGTGGGTTCACAGGTACTCATATCCCAAGTGCAGTTATCAGGATCACAGGTTGCCTCTCCGCCTCTGTATTCAAGCCAACTGTGTTCGTGACAATCCATTGTATCCCCCACTTCGCACTCCTCTCCTTCTTCAAGAATACCGTTGCCGCACTGAGGAAGACACTCTGAAGTGTCCCATTTACACTCATCTGTACAAAAAGCATATCCTGATAAAAATCCAAGTTCGGAACAGTCAATGGCTCCACCGTCACACTCTTCCCCCGGATCTACAACACCGTTTCCGCAAAACTCACAGGTTTCAACATCCCAACCGTCACAGGTATCGTTACAAGATGCTTTCCCTCCATCATACTTTTCGCCGTCAATATCTATACAGCTCTTTTGATTGCCGTCACAAACTTCTCCTTCTTCAACAATATCGTTCCCGCAAACAGCTTCTTCAGTTTCTTCCTCTTTACATGCCGAGGTATCCCATCCATCGCATGTAGGCTTGCATGTTGCCGTTCCCGACACAAAATTTGAGTCGATCTTTGAACATGACTTTTCATTGCCGTCACAAACTTCTCCTTCTTCAACAACACCGTTCCCGCAAACAGCTTCTTCCGCCTCATCTTCAACTTTTCCAGACCCATCGGAACAGGCCGCAAAAAAAACTGTTAAAATTAAAATTGCGATGCAAAAATAGAACTTCATTCACCCCTCCTGCAAGGTAAAATTAACACACAGACAAAACATTATAGCTTATTTTTATCAAAATAACAGACAAAAGTTATTTTAAAAGACAATTTTTACCTTTTGGAAAAACTTCTTTTATTAGCGGCAATTTTAAGTCCGCCCACATAAACGGCTTTTCCATACACATATACAGAGGAGGTTTTCCATTGAAGTATCCACCTATTCTCCCGATAAAAGCTTTATAGAACTTTCTCCTTGATGTTGCAAGGTATCTGAGTTTGTTGTCTGACTTTGAAGGGAACATTTCACCTTTCAGCAGAAGACTTTCCGGCCATCTTTCCCGTATCGTAGATGTGAGAGAAAGGGTATGCCTGAATCCGCCCATGCTTATCCAGACTATCTTTGAACAGTCAAGTGTGCCAAAAACTTGATCTATAAGCTCCATATAACTTTCAAAAAGCTCATCCAGCATCAACACCGGATCAAAATGTATCGATATTTTGATCCCTTCTTTGGAAAGCTGCTTTGCTGAGCGGATCCTCTCTTCAACAGTTGCGGAGCCATGCTCCTCATTTTGCTGAAAAAGAGGAATGTTCACTGAAAAGGCTGCAATTGTTTCAACAGAACGATGTCTTCTATATTTTTCAATAAAGTTATTAATTTCAGCGGATTTAGTTTTGAATTCGAACTGAACTTTTTCACTCAGACCTCTATTTTCAATTTCACTTAAAAAAAAGCCGGTTTCATCAAGTAGATGATCAAGGGCAAGTGAATCGGCAAGCTCCCCTGTTCCAACTCTGATTTTTCTGCTCTTTTTAAGGAACTTTTCTATTTCATCAACTGCTTTTTCCCTGTTTAAAAAAACGGTTGTAAAAGGATTGTTTTCAATGTAGTGCTGAAGTATGCAGTATGAACAGTCATAGGGGCATCCGGTGACACTGTTCAGAGTGTAGTAGTCACAACATACTACTCCTCTGCTTCCCGGACACTTTTTGAGGAAATTTCCTTTGTTTTTTGTGAAAAACAATGTTTTTTTAGCTGTTTTAAAAAAATCTTTTCCGCTATTTCCCCTTATATCTTCAATTAGTTCCTCTTTTGACATAAATTCCGGTGCAATTGAAAGACCTGAGGCTATCGAAAGTGCCATATTTGCATCTTTAACCCCGGGATCAATTACAATTCTCTTAATTTCCGGACGGACCACCTTTTTCTCCTAAATGACTATTATTTATCTGAATTATCGGTATACTTTCCAAAAAGGGAGTATATTTCGGGGAAAGGTTTGAGAGCTCTTGGGAATACCCCGTGAAGATAACTTATCAAAACTCCGTAATTGGTCATGGGAACTTCAGCTTGGGCAGGGATAGACTGTCTCCGAAGCATCTCTTTTCTATTCAAAGTGCATGCTCCACAGTGCACGACAAGACTGTAGTTTGAAATATCGTCAGGATATTCGCATCCGGGTACAGTATCAATTATTAAATCTCCTCCGGCAAATTCATTGAGCCATTTAGGGATCTTTATCCTTCCTATATCATCTTCCAGTGGATGATGCGAACAGCTTTCGGCAATTAATATCCTGTCCCCCGGCTTAAGCTCTTTAACGGCTAAAACCCCATTGACCATTTCATTAAGGTCTCCTTTCTGTCTGATAGAAAGAATAGAAAACGAAGTAAGTAGCACACTTTCCGGTATCTTAGCTGCAACAAGAGCAAACACCTGGGAATCAATGACAACAAGAGCAGGAGGCTTTTTTAAAGCACCAAGGGCCTGTTCAAGCTCACTTTCTTTGCACATTAAAGCAACAGCATGGCCATCAAGAGCATCTCTCAATGCTTTTACCTGAGGCATTATGAGTCTTCCTTTGGGAGCTCCGGTGTCTATCGGTATTACAAGAAGCACCGTCTCCCCTTTTTTGACCAGATCATTTAAAAATGGAGGTTCCCACTCAGGAGGAGCTATCTCAATAATACGGGTTTTTATATCTTCGATCCCTTTAAGTTCTTTTGCACTTACTTTTATAACATCTTTATTTTCTACCCATTGAGAAACATTTTCTGAAATGCCGGCATCTGTTTTGTTAAGAACAATTATTACCGAGCTGTTATTTTTTTCTAAGAGCTTTATGAGTCTCTCTTCGAACTCACCTGCTTTTCCTGACGAATCTATGACAATGATCCCGATATCTGTTTTAGAAAGTATTCTTTCCGACCTTTTGATCCTTTCTCCGCCTAAGTCATTGAACAGATCGTCCATTCCGGCAGTATCAACAATGACCACAGGTCCCACAGGAGCCAGTTCCATGGATTTGAATACAGGGTCTGTCGTAGTACCGGGCACCTCTGAAACAATGGATACCTGTTGTTTGGTAAGAGCATTGATAAGAGATGATTTCCCGACATTCCTTCTTCCGAAAAACGCTATATGCAATCGGTCTCCCCGAATTGTTTTTGCTTTGACCATTTTTATGTCTCCTTTTAAAATGTAACTATCTGCACATAAACCCCGGATTCACAAACCTGTTGTTCTTATTAATAAATACAAGCACTTTGTCCGGCATAACAGGGTTGCCTGCACTTCCCTGAAAAACGGGAGAACCCATTCCTGTGACTTCTCCTTTTTTAACAAGCGGCTTTTCAACATAAGTAAAATTTATTATATGCTCACCCGCTTCAAGAGCAATAAGATACCCTCCCAAATCAAGTTTTACAACATCTTTAACAAACATCGTAAAAGGGAGGTCATTCATATCTTCCGGGTCTATAAAAACTCCTCTGTAATGGTTCCACCCTCTAAAGCGGTTACATTTGAAAGCTTTTTTCAATTCAGGGATAGCGGCAGAAACTCTTCTTTCCTTTTCTTCAATAACTATCCCTTCTTCAATGTACTGCAGTCGTTCTGTAAGAGAATCCACCCTGTTTTTTGCATCGGAAATGATATTTTCCTGTTCCAGAAGGTCTCTTTCGACAACTCTTATTTCATCTTTCAAATAAGCAATGGACATATTATACAAGTTGCGGCATCTGGAATCGAAAGGGATGCAGTTGTCTCTCATAAACTCTGAAGATTTAATAAGAAATTCCAGTTTTTGTTTTTTTATCAAACCGTTTAGATAGTTGTTTCCCAAATACTGCATTTCCAATTGGGAAACTCTTAGATCATAAACGATTTCCGCTCTTTCTTTTTCAATTCTTTCTGAAAGTATTTTAGATCTCCGGCTTTGGTGTGACTCCTGTGCAAAGATATTTACAGAGGCAAAAAAGATCAGTGACAGTATAAAAAAATATTTTACAGTCATTGTTCCATGTTAAAACCGGTCAAAGGATTTCTTCATAAACAAAATGCAGTTCACCCATATATTTCAAGTTGTGAAAATCATTTGAGTAAGGAGGTGTCCATGCAGAAAAGTCGGAATAAGTCGATTTTTTGTTGCTGTGTCTGTTTATTCTGTAAAAGAAAACTTTCCACACTTCACCGTCTTTAGGAGGTATACTTGGGGCATCTTCAATAGATTCCCACGGAATGGCTATCTCTGCTCTCCAACCTTTATCTTTGTCACTGGGATCATTAAGAGTTCCATCAACTTTGACGGCATACTTGATTTTTGAGTCCCAACTGTCATCCCTGTTTTTTCTTCTGCCGTTAAATTTAGTGTCAAACTTTACTCCGCCGGCACTTACTTGAATTTCATAGTAAATTTTACCTTCACCTCTGGGATCGATAAATATTTCTACTACATCATCTTTTTCCCATAACGGATCACCGTCATTTTTATAATGTGCAACAATATCTTCATCCTCAACATCAAAACCTATGTAAAGATATTTGTCATCCATTGCGGTCATAACTGTTGTCCTTATAGGTGAAAGATCGTCACCTTTAATCTGCCAGAATCTGTCATCACGGGAAGCATTGCTCCAGAAACTTTCATTGAACTCCCCGTCTATTTTTATCTGAGATCTGGATCTGGCGGCAACAGCGTAGACATCCATCCTTTTTCTAAGGATATTGGGCTGAGTGATCGCAACGGGTCCTATGTTGAGTCTGTTTTTGCCGTCATTATATTTTTCTTCAGGCACAGTCCGCTCTCTCCCTTTAAAAAAACCTGTTCTTATATACATGGAGTTGGAATCAAAGTGTCTTGGCAGCTCCTTTATTTCGCTGGTTTCTCTTATGATCCTGTTGAGAGCAAGTCTCCTTACCCTGCCACCGAGAAATTCATGGTCATAGATAAATCTCTCTTTGCCGGTTTCATCTTCAAAATGGAGGAAGAGTTTCCACCCTTCAGGGAGTTGTTCTTTGAACTTCCAGTAAGTTATCACTTTAAAAGGCTCACCATGTCTGGGTTTGGACGGCTCTGTCATCCAGGCCACAAGTTCTATGTTCCCGTCATTCAGTTTTGCTCCGGTTTTTTGAGCAAAGATAGGGATGTCCCGTTCTTTGACTACACCTTCATGAGTTGTGCAGCCTGCCATTAAAAGGAACATCACCGCCATCAGGAAAATTTTTTTCATGATCATCCCCTTAAGAGATTGTTTTTATTCGCAGTAACTTTTTAAAATCCCTACTGTGAAATCCCATGTTTTTTCAAGACTCGGTACAAACATTTTCTCATCCGGACAATGGGGATTCATTATTGTCGGTCCGTAAGATATCATCTCCATTCCATCATATTTTGCCCCGATTATTCCACACTCAAGTCCGGCGTGAATAACTTCAAGCACAGGTTTCTTTCCAAAAAGTTTTTCATAGACTGAAACACATTTTTCAGTGAGTTTACTATCAAGTTTAGGCTGCCAGTTGGGGTATCCGTTTCCACTCTTAACTTCAGCACCGGCAAGTGTTCCCGGTTTTTCAATTCTTGCGGTTATCCACTCAAGACGACTTTTTATTGAACTTCTCTGACTTGTAAGAATTGTAAAGGAGTCACCGTTCCTTTTAATTGTAGCGAAATTGTTGGAAGTTTCAACAAGCCCCTCCATTTCAGTACTCATTGCGGCAACACCGTTGGGCAGTGCTATCATAAGGTCAATGAACTTTTTACTATCTTCGCCTGTCATGAACTGCCCTTGAAAATCTATCCCTTTTTTAAGAGTGATCGAAAGCTTCGGCTCAGGAACTTTACATTCTTCTTTTATATCGGCGGCAATTTTGTTAAAAGCTGTTTCCATTTTCTCAAGCTGGTCTTCTTTTACACTTATTACAGCAAAAGAATCTCTCGGAATTGCATTGTGAGCACTGCCACCGTCAACATTTCCTATTTTAAGGCAGCCGGTTTCGGTCCTGACAGCATCAAGAACTCTTGCAAGTATGATATTGGCATTTCCTTTGGGGAGATGGATGTCAACTCCGCTGTGTCCACCTTCAAGTCCTCCGATCTTTATTTCAACAGCAATGTTTTTGTCACAAACATTTTTCCACTCAGGGGTGAAGACTATGTTCGTATCTTTTCCACCGGCACAACCGATAACAAAAACACCCTCGTCTTCACTGTCAAGATTTAAGAGAACTTTTCCTTTTACAAAGCCCGGTTCAAGAGCATTGGCACCTGTGAGCCCGGTTTCTTCATCGACAGTAAAAAGAAGTTCAAGCGGCGGATGGACAACAGTTTTGTCTGTTGCTACTACCATTGCTATTGCAAGAGCTATTCCGTTGTCTGCTCCAAGAGTTGTCCCGTTAGCTTTAAGCCAATCGCCATGAAAAACATGTTTAATTGGATCTTTTGAAAAATCATGAGTGCTTTCGGGAGTTTTTTCACAGACCATATCCATATGTCCCTGAAAAACTATTACAGGCTTATCTTCATATCCCGGTGTTGCCGGAACTTCGATAAGAACATTCATGGCTTTATCTTTTTTTGCATTAAAACCGTTCTTTTGTGCCCAGTCAACAAGCCACCGGCTTATTTTTTCTTCATGTTTGCTCTGTCTTGGGACCTTGTTAATTTCCTCAAAAACATCAAGGATTTCTTTTACTTTTTCGTTCATGATCTACCTCCGGATACAATTGACAAATAAAAACAGACAAGATTAACATTTTTGAAAAAAAAAGCAAATAAGGAGGAGTATTAAAATTACTTGTAAGGAAAGAACATATCACTTTAAATACGGATATCCATCATTAACTCCTGTCACAATATCCCATACATTCTCAAAATCCCATCCCTCTCCCTGGTATGTTGTCTCTGTCTGCATCTGGACTGTGGATTTCCCCTGAGCTGCTTCTACCGATGTTTCCTGCCCGGTAGTTTCTTTATCAAAAAAATTCGACCCGTAGGTGTTGCCTCCGGTATTTCCTCCTTCAAAACCTCTGTTCATCGGATTGACGCCCCCGACAAAATCTACACTCCCTGTACAGTAACAGTATTCAACCTCTCCATAGTTTATGAAACCGGCAAAACTGGCTACAGAATCACCCACTCCAGATTTTCTAACAACTTCCCCCCTGCTGTAGCAGTTGGATACTTTGGCTTTCAAACTGGTGTCTCCCATAATATACCCGACGAACCCGCCTGCAAACTGGTTCCCCTGCACATAACTTCTTGAGTAGCTTCTGTAAATATTTGACTTGTAGTTCATTCCGACAAGACCACCTACACTTTCATTGCCATCTATATCTACCAAGCCGCTGGAAGACCTGTTTATCATAGAGTTTTCGTAATTGTTCCCGACAAGCCCTCCCACATTGTTATTTCCGGTAACTTCTCCGTTTATGCTGTGACAGTCTTCTATCATTGAGCTTTCAGCTATACCGGCAAGAGCACCCACATTGCTTTTTCCGGTCACATTTATATTTTCAAGAGAAACTCCCTCAATGGTCGCAGTATGGATATATCCAAAAAGTCCCTGATAATTATCAGAGGGCCTATTTATTGACAAGTTGATTATTGTACTTCCTGACTGTGCTGTATAGTGTCCGGCAAACCTTTTTGTTGCACTTCCTATCGGTACCCATCCCTCTCCCGATGAGTATTCTGAAAGATCTATATCGTCAGTCTGAATGAAGTGTGCGGAAAGATAACACCTTACTTCATCAAGATGTTCAGCAGTTGTTACAATATAAGGTTCCCCTGCAGTTCCGTTTCCTCCGCCAAGTATCGTAGGAATACATTCTCCGGATGCCTTTGAAAAACATTTATAGCATTCCCATACACATGTATCTGCCTCCGGAACCCATGCCGACCCATCAAAGGTTTGGGTCAACATCCCGTCTTCATTCGGATATGCCCAGGATGAATGGTCAGGGAGTGTATTAGTGCACGCCACATTACGGGTGTCTTCCAAGTCGTCGGGAACTTCATCAGGATACTCTTCATCGGGGTCTTCATCAGGATACTCTTCATCGGGGTCTTCGTCAGGATACACCTCATCGTGATATTCATCGGGGTATTCATCAGGATACTCCTCATCGGCGGATTCATCAGGGTCTTCATCGGGATACTCGTCAGAATCGTCATCGTCAAAAAGGTCATCATCATCTAAGAACAGATGTTCACCATCCTGCATATCCTCGTCTTCACTCTCTTTTAAATCACTTTCTTCATCATCAGTTTCGGCACTGTCAGGGTGTACACATATACCGTCAATACACTCTAAGCCGTCTCTGCATGATCCGTCATTGAAACATGGTT
>SLOD01000028.1 GCA_007132725.1 Candidatus Sumerlaeota bacterium | reverse complement strand
TTAAGTGCTAATCTGGGGCGACGGTCATCTTTGCATATTATGTCGTAAACTATATTTTTCCTTTCCTGCCACCACAGTTTTCTCATTTGCTTTCTTTCAGCCCACGATTCGGGACCTTTGATGTATGTGTATAACATCCAGACAACATCGGCAAAATGAGTGGACGACCTTATTCCGGTCTGTGTTTTAGGTAAAGCTTCAGCTTCAATGTTGTCTGCTATCTTCATCCATTGCGGAATTAAGTCAACGCCTCCGTTATATGCCACATTTATACAGACCGATGGTCTTGGATTGACATCAATTATATATGCTCTGTCTGTGTTGTTTTCAATTATAAAATCAATACTTATAAAGCCGCTCCACTTAATGCCTTTTATAAATCTTTGGGCAGCCTTTGAGCACTTTTTACAAAAAAAAGATTCTCTTGTTGTTGTAGTGCCCCCGCTTCTTGGTATGGACCTTACTCCGATATGCTGACTTTCTCCGACTACCTTCCCTTTTTGAGCCAAAGCTCCGTATAAAATTTCTCTCCCCTCGATTTTTTTTTGAATTAACGGCAATTCTTTTTCTGTAAGATCGTTCCTTGAAATAACATCATCAAACATCTTCCTAAGATCAAGAAGAGAATTCACAAGCCTCAGTCCGGTAGAATTTCTAGACTGCTTAATTTTAATATACAAAGGAGTTCCAAAATTCTTAATGTTTTCCATGAAATCTTCATATGATCGAGGTATAAAAGTTTCTGGATAATAGCTGTCGGATAAGCTTACTGTTTTTTTGAGATTTCCTTTGTCGTGCAGGGAGATGATATCAGTTTTTTCAGGAATTACTGAATTTGTAAGAGAAAGGATTTCTTTTCTGTATGAACTAAGAAGAAAAAGCTCTTCAAAAGAAGGAAAGTAGTAATCATATTTTTCTTTTTTAAGTATCTTAATGATGGCTAGTGCATATTTTTCAGGATGTTTCCGTAAACTTGGAAGCTTTATTCTTTTTGTCACATACTTAGAGTAAAGCCCAAAAGAGAGATAGTGACAGTCGGCGGCAGTCACCCTAAAACCCATTTTGCCAAATCTTCTAACAGCAAATAATCCTGCCTGAGTAAAAAGTCCTGTTACCAATACTTTTTTCATTCTAAACTATCGAGAAATCAACATAAACCGGTTTTGTTTTATGGGTTTCAGGGTCAATAAGCTTTACCTCGTCATTAAATTTAAAGTGGATGATATTGACCTTCATTGACATTTTCCACATTTTTTTGATCGACTGGGAAAGGATATCCGCTTCGTGGAACCCTGCCCAGACAAAGTGGTATTTTTTCAGTTTTCTTAATCTGTTGCATTCTGTCGTAATTATAGCTTCCAGCCCTTTTATATCGTTATCAAAAGTTGCAGGAAAGCGGAGATAGACATATTTAAGAGAGTCCCCCTCTTTTGGAATATGGGGAATTGAAAAGAAAGGGTTCAATATTTTGAGAAATTTCAAAAACATCTTTGCTTTTTTTGATATTTTTTTGATTATTGTTCTTCTTATGGCATTTTGATCCCAGAAAGATGCAACAGCAACTATTTTACCGTTTTTTTCGGCTACTCTGAAATTTTCTATGGTAAAGCCGGGAGTTTTATAAATTATTTCCAAAAGTGTGTTTTTTGTGAAGACAGGAGACGCTGTATAGTTGCGGTATTGGGTTTCCAGAATTCTGCATATTTCATCTATGTCACTTTCTTTTGCAGTTCTGACAGAATATCCTTTAGGGATACTGTATGTTTTGTAGGGCATTATCTGGTAGATGTCGGCCTTTCCGGATAATACATGTGTATATATTTTTGTGCCCAGATACTCTATCACTTTCATCATTTTATCATTCCCGTCAATGACAAAACACTCTCCTATAGCAAAACCCTGATCCTTGGCTTTTTTAACTATTTGGCTGGATATTCTTAATCCGAGAGTACCCCTGTTTTCAGGTCTTACCTTTAAGTCTCCAAAATAAAAAGCTTTATAGGTTTTTCCATCATAATTTATGGTTTTATGTGTTTCAACGACACATGCCGTAATTCTTGACTCATATTCCTCGACCCAGACTCTAAAACTTTCTCCCTGAATAGACGGCATTGCAAAAAAATCGGGAGATTGGTCAACATATGCAGTTACAACACCTTCCATTGGAGCTAATTTGCAAAGATCGATCAATTGTTCATTGTCTTTAATTGTTGCAATCCTCATAAAACCTGACTCATAAAACTTTATTTAAATTTAAAAACTTATTAGCACCGGCACAGTGGCAGGGTTATCTCTGTCTCCAACATATCCTGGAATACCGAGTACGGAATATCCCCAGCAGTAAACTCTTTTTTCATTTGAAAGTGCACATGTAAAGTTGTACCCCGGAGCAACGGAAATGTATTCTCCTTCAACCTTATGAGGAGAGCTTACAAGGTCATAATTTGATGGAATAGTGGAATAGATATCCCCATGCTCTCCGTTACCTATCTGTCCGTATTCATTTTCTCCCCAGCAGAAGAGTTCCTTGTCGCTGTTTATGGCACATACATGATTACTATGTCCCGACACCGATTCCCAGTTCTTTGATTCGCCAACTTGTACCGGATGCGTGCATACTGGGGGATATCTTCTTTTTTGGGATGCCTGTTTATCTTCAGAATAAAACTGGGCTTCGCAAAAACCGTCATTTACAAGCTGCTCAAATTGAGGAGTGTAAGTAACAATGTCCTCAGGAGTTCCAATCTCATAGGATTCAAAAACATCACCGATGCCGATGATGCCCCATTCGGCAACTCCCCAGCACCAAAGGGTGCCATCTTCCTTTATCCCGCAACTGTTTGAATTCATAGATGTAATATCAATCCATTTTGAATCACCTATCTTTACCGGTTTTTCGTATTCACTGTGTTCGGGTTGAGAACGGTACGAATATCTGTCAAAACCGTCGCCTTTTCTTCCGTCTCCAAACTGTCCCATGTCGTAGCTCCCCCAACAGTAGAGCTCCCTATCTTCGGTTATTCCGCAAGCATGCACTCCTGAAACAGATATTTTTTCAAAATAGGGCCAATCATCAGTGTTTTGGTTTAAATGTCTGGGCTGGTAAGCAGTTGCACTTCCTCCCGGATATGATGAGTGGTATCCTTTTTGACCGTTTGCAAGTTGTCCCATTCTGTTGCTGCCCCATCCCCAGAGATCTTCTTTTGAATAGGCAAATATCGTTGTTCCCCCACAGTAAAGGTTGTCATATTGGTTGGGAGACGCTCCAAGAAGTATAGGAGAGGGGGTTCCTGTTGCCTGAAAAGCATGCCCATCCTGTCCGTTTGCAATTTGTCCGTCAGCGTTGTGTCCCCAACAGAAAGTTTCGCCATTTTTCTTTATTCCGCATGTTGCATCGGCCATTGCACACACCGACTGCCAGGCATCAAATCCCACTTTGACCGGTTTTGAATTTGGGTTGTCTCCTCCAGGAGTTTGATCGTTCCCAAGTTGTCCTCTGTTGCCTTGTCCCCAGCAGTATAGATGACCGCTTTCTTTTATGGCACAGACATGGCTTAAGCCACCCGATAACATCATTACAGTATCTGTTTCTGGCCCGGGAGTGTTGTCTCCCGGGTCTCCAGTATTCCCTGTATCACCAGTATTACCGGTGTTACCAGTATTGCCAGTATTACCAGTATTACCAGTATTACCAGTGTTCCCAGTATTACCAGTGTTACCAGTGTTACCAGTGTTACCAGTGTT
>SLOD01000026.1 GCA_007132725.1 Candidatus Sumerlaeota bacterium | reverse complement strand
ACTCCAAGTTCTTTCATATTTGTCGGATCTGTTATGTTCATTACCGTTACATCTGCAAGTCCCGCCCTTTCAAGTATCAAGTGAAGTGCAAGCGGATACTGCGGAAGGAGACAAGGCCCGAAATATGAGGGTCCGAAATAGCATGCTTCTTTTGCAACAAAACCGGGTTGTTTAGCAGCTTTCATAAGGTCTCCGGTAAATGAAATAAAAGGATGACACCCTTTTCCGTAAGCATATTTCATTCCAAGTTCCCAGCTTTCGTCATCAGTGGGGGGAAGCATTTCCACTCTGCATTTTGAACCTTTCAAAGCACCGGTGATCGCATAGGCATGATCCATAAAAGAGGGGATGTAGTAAGTATATTTTTTTACCGGTCTTCTTGGTTTAGTGGGGTCTTTTCCTTTTACTGTAGAAACATTCCTGTCGGTGATTTTAAAATTGCGTGAAAATGCTTCAAGACGGGTGACAAGTCCTGCTTCCGCCTGATGATCGTCAAGCTCAATTATTATATGGGGAACATCTTTCAGTTCATATTCAAGATACTGATCGACAAATGCATCAGGTCCGCATCCGAAATTGGTCACTATCACCGCTCCAAGATATTTGTTATGTTTCAGAGCTCTTGCAGACTGGACAAGCTTTCTTCCATATCCCCATCTTATCCTTGACCACAGTTCGGGCAGCGGTTCTTTTTCCGGCTCAATAAAGTCAAAAGGTATAGGTTCAATATCAAGATCCTTGAGTTTTCTGACAAGGTTGAGGTTTACATGTCTGTCCCCGGTATTGTAGGGTCTTCCGATAAGAACTGCCCCACGCCGGTTTTCTTCTTCAAGTTTTTTTACCGCTTTTTTCCCTTCTTCAAGACATTTCAACCTGAACTGCCGTTGAGCGGAAAGAGCTTCCCGGGCAGCAGTTTCGATCTCTTTTTTATCTATCCCCAGTGAATCCGAAGTTTCTTTTACCCAGTTTTTATATTCACCGTCAACAGGATATTCACATGTTACAATATTGACATCGTCCTCTGTATGGCATTTAAGAATATAAGGTGCCGCCTGTGTGTAAGGACAGGCGTAACGGGGCTTTGTTTCATCAGGAGGTGTAAAAAGTCTCAGATGGGGTACAAATATCGTTTTTATCCCCTTTTTTGAAAGCTCCATTACATGCCCGAAAAGAACTTTTACCGGATAGCAGAATTCGGCAGGAGCTTTAATAAGTCCCGTTTCAACAATGGTCCTTGAAGTTTTTTCGCTAAACACCGGCTTATATCCAAGCAGAGAGAAAAAAGTGTTCCAGAAAGGAAGATAGTCATACATGGTAACAGAGAGAGGTATCCCTATTTCTCCCCTTAAAGATGAAGTTTGCGGTGAACAGTATGAAGCAAAAAGAAGTTTATGTCTGACCGAAAAAAGGTCATCGGCCGGGATGCTTGAAGGGATATTTTTTTCATATCTGCCGCAAACGCTGCCAAAGAAGGATTTTTCTCCGCTTTTGACAGTAACTCTTCTGATCTCACACATATTTTCACAAGTGTTGCAGATAAAAGTGTCTGTCTTTGCATCAATGTTGATAAGGTTGAGGTTAAATCCGAAGCCGGTTTTTCCCTGTTCAACTTCATTGAAAGCGGTATATGCCGCACCCAATGCCCCTGATATTTCAGGATAGGGATGAACTTTTATACTTTTTCCTGTCAGATTTTCAAAAGCAGAGTGGAGAGCCATGTTTTTTGCCACACCTCCCTGAAATACTATTTTTTCGCCGGGTTCTATAGAGCCGGCAACCTTTTCAAGATAGTTTTCCGCTACTGAATAAGCGAGTCCGGCACAAAGGTCTTCCCGCTTTGCTCCTCTCTGTATATAGTGAACAAGGTCGGAATCCATAAAGACAGTACATCTGCTTCCAAGTTTTACAGGGGCGGTTGCATTAAAAGCCATATCTGAAAAGTCATTTTTTATGTTTATTCCAAGCCTTCCCGCCTGCTCTTCAAGAAAAGAGCCTGTTCCTGCCGCACAAGCTCTGTTCATAGCAAAAACTTTAATTTTATTTTCCGATATTCTTATAAATTTTGAATCCTGTCCTCCGATTTCGATGACAGTATCTGTTTCGGGGAAAAAGTGCATGGATGACAGAGCTTGAGCAGATATTTCATCTAACACAGTTCCTCCTCCAAAAAGTGCTTTGGCAAGGTGTCTCCCTGAACCTGTAAAACAAATATGCAAGACAGGCACTTCTCTGTTTTTTAGAGCGGTTATCAGCTCTTCCACTGTATTTTTCACTGCGTTTACAGGCATACCTTTTGTAGGAACATAGGAAGATGCAACAATATTGTTCCTTGAATCGGTAATAACACTTTTTGTACTTACAGAACCCACATCAACACCCATAAAAAAATGTCCGGAAGCTTCCTCCAAACCCTTGTCGGAAGGAGGTTCCTGGAAAAGAGACATTTTTAGAGGAGGAAGAGTTGAGGCAGTTTCTTCACAAGTTGAGTAACGGGAAAATATTTCAATTAACTCTGAAACGGAAAAAGGGTGCTCAAGTGGTGATTCCAGTGCCTTTTCTGCGGCTCCTATTGCTCCCATTACAGCATGATCTTCAGGAATGATGATATCTTCTTTTTTTATATCAAGTATTTCTGTAAAAGCACGGACAACCCCTTGATTTGCCGCCACTCCGCCTTGAAAGACAATAGGAAATTCAATTTTTTTCCCTTTGCAGATAGCGGCAACGTAGTTTCTTGCAAGAGCAAAACACAGTCCGGCAGAAATTTCATCAAGAGGGACAGCTTTTTGTTGAAGGTGTATCATATCCGATTTGGCAAACACCGAGCATCTTCCGGCAATGCTTGGGACGGCCCTTGCGTTAAAAGCCATTTTGCTCAACTCTTCGATGGTTATTCCGAGCCTTTCCGCCTGCTGATCAAGAAAAGCTCCTGTTCCTGCCGCACAAAGTTCGTTAAAAGAATGATCTTTTATGTAAAAGCTGTCATGAGAAGTTTTTCCTATTGAGATATATTTTGAGTCCTGTCCTCCTATTTCAAAAACGGTTTTAGCTTTCGGGTATTTTTTCCATGCGGCAGTAGCATGGGCAACTATTTCATTAACAGTTCCTGTTTTTGCCGGTCCGGCAACAAGTTCTTTCCCTGAACCTGTTGCAAAAGCTCCCAAAAAAGAAATATCTCCCAACTTCTTTAACAGATCTTCAAAAACAGAGACCACAGCTTTTAACGGGTGACCGTTATTTCTCACATATTTTTTATATAGAACAGAACCTTTTTCATCTTTGACAGCACATTTAAGACTGACAGAACCGAGGTCTATCCCTATAAAAAAACGGCTGTCTTGTTCTTTTGACATCATCTTCTCCGGCTCAAATATTCCGTAAATGAGAATCACAAAAAAATATATAATGTATTTATCAGTGTATGTCAAATAGATAAGAAACAGATCTCATCAAACAATTATTGAAATAAAAACCGTTTATGATAACATTTAGCGGATTTTATTTTTGGAGGAAAAAAATGATCAGACCGGAAAACTCAATATTCTTTACTGACATGGTTGCACCGGACTCAACTTCATTTGAGAGAGACTTTCTTAAGGCATTGGAATATCTGCAAGTTAAAGACAGAAAAACAGTTCGCCCGATAGATGTATATATGGCGCTTGCCACATCTATAAGGCACAAAATGATAAAAAGATGGCTGAGAACCCAGGATGAATACAGAAAAAATGATGCAAAAAGGGTTTACTACCTCTCAATGGAATT
>SLOD01000002.1 GCA_007132725.1 Candidatus Sumerlaeota bacterium | reverse complement strand
GGGCATTTTTTCTCCCATAACATTTTGGACATATTTGTCACTGGCAGATATTCCGCTTAAAAGAATAACAAAATAAAGAGAGAACATAAAAAATGAACCTCCGAAAGAACCGAGGTTTTTAGCAACATTGCCGACAACAGAGGCGATAAGGTTACGGTCAATGAGCCTTATCAACATTTCTGTCAGGTCAAGCTCTTCTCCTTCCGGGGAGTAGGGGATTATGGCTTCTATGGATTCGATTCTGTTGATAAGCTGATGGAGAAGCATATCCTGTTCAAAATAAAACTGCCTGAAAGTTACGATGAAAATATTTGCAACAAAAAATACGGCTAAAAGAAGAGTAAGAGATATCAAAGGCATTACAAAGTATCTTGGAACTTTCATCTCTTCAAGTTTTGCCGCCACAGGATGAGCAAGGAGTACTGCAAAAACTGCAAGAACAAGTGGTATCAGGATCGTTGAAAGAACATTCATTATGTAAAATACCAGAATGAGAAAAAGCATCAGCAAAATATTGCGGATGTCTTTTATGAAGCGGGTTTCATCTTTTAACATGCTTCACCTTCAATATAGTTTTTATTATTATCCATTTTTTTCTTTGTCATCTTTCCCTATATAACTTGTCAATATAGTGGCAAGCAACTCCGGTGGATATATAATACCGGCAGAGCCGAGAATATCAACAATAGAGTCAGCTTTCATAGTTCTTATTTCTCTTATTTTCATGTTGTTGTCAAGAACAAAAACAGTAGATTCATCGCTGAAAGATTTGAATCTGCCTCCCGAAATGACAAGTTCGTTGTCTTTTGTTTTAAGAAGTGAGCCACACGGATATACGCCTGTTACATTGATGAAAGCTTCTGCGATCTCTTTTTTAAAAATGCCGTTTTTTACATTTTTCAGCACTTGTCTCAATGCTTCGGGTCTCGACAACAAAGGTCCTTTGCAACCTACTCTTTCAGGCCATTTTTTTGTAATATTATCATAGTATGATACCACTTTAAGTATTTCCCCTGACAATGTTCCGCTAGAGCATTTTTTGTTTCTGATACCTTCTTCTGTAAAATCGGTGATCCTGAAAGATGAATTAAGTGCGGCTTCGATTCTGCTGTAGTTAAATTCATCCATTCTTGATAAAGCCATATATCCTTTGTCAAGACTTCTTGACAGGTATTGAAAGTATGCTGAAACACCTGTTCTTTTAGCAACCATTCTGTCAAAGCCGAGATTAAGTGCAGTAAGAACGGAAAGAAAGGTTCTTGTAACTGCCGAAGAGCCTTTGAAACTACCTTTATAAGACTGTATAGATGAAAGAAAAAGGATAAAATTGTGAATTTTCCCGGAACGGTTTTCTGTGGATATTGAAATAAGTTCCTGAACATTTCTTTCAACTATACGGAGGGGTATGATCTCGGCCATTTCTATCATTTTTTTATATTCGAGATATTCAGAGGCAAGATCCCGGTATACTTTTCTTAAAGACTGTGCCGGAGTATAAATTGGAAGAGCCCCCGACTCTTCGTGATCATAAGAAAAAGTTTTGATCATATCAAGCTCAGGGAGATCAGAGATGAATTTTTCATAAGTTTGAATTTTAGGTTCCCTTCCCACAGGGAACTTGCCTAACACTCTGAAAAAACTGAGGATGTCTTGGTCGCTCACACCTCTTTTAAAAACGATGCCTGACATACAGAGAGATAGAAAAAGATCATAAATATCTTCGAAGTATTTATCATCTTTTCTTCTTCCACGGGTTCTCACTTTGTCAACCATGATGTCTATTCCGTCAAACAGTATTGAAACCTCGTTTTTTTCTCTGAAAAAGAAATTAAGAGCTTTCCTGAAACCGGCTATTTCTTCATCGATTCTTTCGTTTCCTTCGCCATACATTTTGACAGTTTTCCAGAAAGTAAAAAAAGACTTTGAGATATTATATCTCCACTTTGTAGGGGAGTTTTCAAATCCCGGTTGATTGCGTCTTTCTTCCATGGTTTACGACTACCGTCCCTTTATAATGTTTTTTGTTTCTTTATCCCCTTCCGCTGCAGCTTTTTCTATCCATTTTTTTATGTTGGGGCTGCTTTTATTTTTCATATGATCAAAAATAGTTTTTTTGAAGTTATAATATTTTTTCCGGTTAAAAAATCCTCCTCTCAATTTAAAAACAAAAGAGAGGGCATCAAGCATATCCAGAGTGTTTTGACCTTTAACAAGCCCAAGGATCAGCTCAATTTCATTTTTGTCAAGAGTTAAAAAATCTTTGCTTTTTATTCTTCTTATCAACTGACTTGAAATCATGAAGGGATCTTCAATTTTATTAAGGCACTTAAGGGTAATGAGCCTTAACTCTTTGTTGCTTGAAAAAATAAGGCTCCCCGGTAGATCAAAAAATTCTTTTCTTCTGGATTCAAGGATTCTGTCAATATATCTTTCATAATCTGTCAAATTGAACTTATCTCTGTTTGCCGGTCTGAATATTTCGTTCAGTATGGGTTTGGATTCCATTCCTGTTACTTTGACAAGGTTTTCTACGGCGAGCAGCCTCACCTCTTCGTCCGGGCTGAAAACCGCTTTTTCCCAGTATGGAAGGTTGTCGTCCGCATTATAAAGAGAAAGAACTCTGGCTGCTTCGACCCTTATCTGTCTTACTTCATGGTTCATAACTTCTTTTACAAAAGGAAGCAGTCTTTCATCATAGACAAATCTCAGGAGATATACAAAATTCCTGACAACATACCACTTGTCGCTCCTGATCAGTTTTTCTGCCAGGATAATATCTTTAAAATTTTTAGCTATTGCTTCGAGAGCGGGCAGCCTTATCTCCTTTGATTTAATATCCACTATTTTTAAAAATATAAGTTCAAAGTTTTTGGTGCTGATAAGGGTAAGAAGTTCACAGAAACTTTTTATCTGGGCTTCGTCCATAGTTTGGGCTGCTTCAAATGTTTTATTTATGAAGTTTTCTCCGGTTAATCTCGTCAGGACATTTTTGATGCTGTCAAAAAGTTCTTTGTTTGTTGTCTGGAGTTCTTTTGCCATATTGATAATGGTGTTGATATAAACAACTCCTGAAAGAAAATCTCCATCCTGTAGATTTCTGATGCCGTATTCGCATATCTTCCCTGTCAGTTTTATGCTTTGAGGATTGCCGGGATCTACATGGATGATCGAGGTGGCTTTATCAAGATATTTCTGTACAGTATAGTCTCTGCCCCGCTTTTCCACCCACTCAACAAAGCTGCTTTCTTTGGTTTTTCCGACATTGTCAAATTCAGAGGCTATATCTGGAAGGTCGCTGAAAGATCTCGAAGAAAGAGAGCTTATTTTTTCAGGAGACCACGGGACAAATTCTGATCCGAAACCCTCTTTTGTCCAAGGTTCTATAACTCCTGTATCGGAATCGGAAATAGTTCCTATATAGGTGATCCCGTAATCCCAGAGTTTTGTGTTAAAGTCATAATCAAGCAAAGTGTAGTGCAAAGTTTCTTTTATAACAGTAAAAAATTTTCTCAGCTCATTTTCGGTAATTCCTTTTATGAAGTAGATGTCCTTGATTTTGTTCGTCAGGAATATATTGCTGAATTTTCGTTCATTATCATCAAAAAGCTGTATCCTTTTTTCCTGATAATAAAATCCCACTTTTTTTGTGGAAACAGAGAAGTAGGGGAGGGTGTTATGAATAATATCAAGATTTTGCTTCATGGTTTCAGTAAGCTCGTCAAATATTTTGTCATTGATAGAATGCAGTTCAGTCATTTTTGATATTTTTGCAAGCATACTTATAATAGTTCTTACGCCTCTGTACAATGATTGTTTTTTATCAGGGGGAATATTTTTAAAATAGTTTACAAGTTCTCTTTTTTTGCCAATATAAAGCAAAGATGAACCTCCAGGGTCTTGAGATAAGACAGGCATATTTTAACATTTATCAATTACTTATTCAAGTAAACAATAGTCTTTTTTCAACTTGATTTAATTTTACAAGCAGGTAATATCTTTTTTTGTTGTTTAGTTGGCAAAGGTGATGTGTCGGGGCTGTTTATGAAAAGATTGTTTATTATAATAGTATTGTGGCTGTTATTTCCTTTTTTCAGTTACGGAGCTATTGGAGCGGAATTCAAGAACTATATCCACAGAATGTGGACATCAGACCATGGTTTGCCCCAAAACTCCGTTTATACTATTACCCAGGACAGGAAAGGTTTTCTCTGGTTCGGAACGGCAGAAGGGCTTGTCAGGTTTGACGGAATTAAATTCGATCTGTTCGATAAATATAATGTTCCCGAGTTAAAAAGCAATGTTGTTCTGGCTGTCTATGAGGATAGAAAAGGTTGTCTATGGGCAGGTTTCCGCAACGGGGGTGTTGTTAGAAAGTGCGGGGACGAGTTTACATCATTCGGAGCAGAAAAACAGGAAGCCCCTATTTCTGTAACTTCTATTGTTGAGTTGGATGATGAAGTGTTTTTTGGAACCCATACCAATCGGATCAAAGTTTTTAGCGATGGTGAATTTAAACCGTATAAAAAGAATCATTTTCTTCCTGAAACCTTTATTTTTGATATGGTTCTATCTGAAGACAAAATGCTTTATATAGCAACTGATGACGGAATCTATGTGATAAAGGAAGACACGGTCTCACGGTTTGGAAAAAATGAGGGGCTTCCCGAACTGAGCGTCAGATCGCTTTTTATTGATTCCAGTCAAAGACTGTGGGCAGGTTTTGCCGAATCGGGTCTTGCGTTAATGGAAAATGGCAAGTTCAAAGTGTTTAGAAAGGAAGATGGTCTTCCTTCTGAAAAACTGTTCGCTTTTTCTGAAGATAATTATGGAAGAGTTTGGATAGGCACAGTAGGAGGGGGCATTGCTATGTATGACGGAGAAAGTTTTGTCTCTTTTGACAAAAAAGACGGACTTTCTTCCGATATAGTAAGAGCAATTTTCATGGATAGTGAAAATAACATGTGGGTAGGAACTCACGGTGGTGGACTGGATCAGTTCAGAAGAGGGATGTTCAGTTCGATAACTGTGAGGGATGGTCTTTCAGGTAATGTAATTTTCGGTCTGTCTGAAGACCTTGACGGGAATATATATGCCGGAACATACGGAAAAGGTATAAATAAAATATATCGGGACGGAACGGTAAAAAAATATGATATAAATGACGGTTTATCAGGAAATATTATTGCCGGGGTCCATGTTGACAGAAATGGAAAAGTATGGGTGGGAACTTATGGAGCAGGATTAAATATTATTGATAAATCGGGGAATATATCCAGCTATGGTCCCGATCAGGGGCTCGATATGAGTTCCGTAACCGTAATATTTGAAGATTATGACGGAACAATTTATATCGGTGGTTTCGATCAAGCTTTGGCAGTATACAAAGATGGTGAGTTTAAAACTTTTTCAAAAGAAGGTATTCTTAAAAACCGAGTTGTTTCAGATATAGAAAAAGATAAAGACGGGTCTTTGCTTCTTGCTACCGAAGGTTCGGGTATTGTAAGGTTGAAAAACAATGAGTTTTCAGCGATAACTGTTGAAGACGGACTCAGTGACAATAAAATAACCAGTATTTACCGGGATGAAGACAATATTTTATGGGCAACATCATATAATAGCGGATTGAATATTATAAGAAACGGCAATATATCTTCCGTAAGAAGAAAAGACGGTCTTTTTGATGACACTATCTATGTCATAGTTGAAGATAATGACGGAGTAATGTGGATGAGCTCCAACAGGGGTCTTTTTACGGTGCCTAAAAAAGACCTTATTGATTTTGCAGATGGAAAAACAGATTCAGTGAAAACAACAGTTTATTCATGGAAAGACGGAATGCCTTCAAACGAATGTAACGGTGGATTTCAAAAAGCGGGACTTAAAACACGGGATGGAAAAATAATGTTCCCGACGATAAAAGGGATCGCTGTGATGGATCCTTCCAGCAGAAAAGAAGATGTTCCTATTCCCAAACCGGTCGTTACAGCAGTTTACATCGATGGAGAAAGATATGATATCAGAGAAAAATACTATCTCTTGCCAAAAACATCTAAAATAAACATACAGTATACCGCTCCTTCTTTCGTTGTCCCCGAAAAGATCAGATTCAGATATAAACTTGAAGGGTTCGATAAAGACTGGGTTGAAGCGAAACAGAGAAGAGAAGCCGAGATAATGAATCTTGAGCCCGGGACATACAGATTCATGATATCTGTTTCCAACAGTGAAGGAAAATGGAGTGAAACACCCCTACAGATCACTTTTGTTCAGGAACCGGCGTTTCATCAGACAGCCTTATTCAGAATAATTCTTTTTCTGGCTGTTTTTGCCGGAATATATTTTCCGTTGAGTAGAAAGATAAGAAAAATGAAAGACCATAATGAAGAACTTTCCGATATGATAAATGAAACACAGGAAGAACTCAAACAGGTTACGGAAGAACTGAGCTCTAAATATGCTTCAAGCAGTTTGGGAGAAGAAGACCTTGATTATTATAAAGAAGTGATCGAAAAATTTATGGTTGAAGAAAAACCGTATCTTGATGATGAGTTGACAATAAGAAAACTTGCCAAACAGCTTGAAATGCAGCCTCACCACCTTTCACAAGTGATAAACAGCACTTTCAACATGAACTTTTATACATTTGTTAACAGTTACAGAGTGGATGAAGTGATAAAACTTATGAAAGATCCTGAAAGGAAACATCACACTATTCTTGCCATAGCTTATGATTCCGGATTTAAATCCAAGTCTTCGTTCAACACTATTTTTAAGAAAATGATCGGAAAAACTCCAAGCGAATATAGAGATGAGCTGGAGGATGTATGAAAAATTTTAAATTATCGGTCTTGATCTTCTTTGTGTTTTCCGTATTTGTTTTGTTCGGAGAAAAAAATATAAATATCAGCCCGAGGGAAAAAGCTCCGATCAATATTAGAGATGAATATATTTTTGTTGACTCGGATACTCCCCGGTATATTTTAAAAAGTGCTGTTTTAAAGGGGTTGAGTCCGGCTTTTTTTCTTAAAGGTTCCGATGGGGAATGGATGAGAAAAAACCTCGATCTTATAAAAAAAAGTTCTCCTGTGATTTTTGTTGATGGTAATTTTACCAAACTTGAAAAAAAATATTTTGACGAACTTGTCAAGTTCACTGATTTCAGAGCACAAATAATATGCATTAGTGATAACTGCAATAAGAAAAATAACTGGAGGCATCCGCTTATAAAAAGACTTTATACTGTTGTAAGAGATGAAGAAGGAAATATTGTTATGACTGGACTTGGAAAAACATCCTTCGCCCTGAAGCACTCTGTTTTGGATGAAAGAAGTTTTTTGAATTCTCCCAAGGTAAAGAGTGGGCTCTATTTTGAAGAATTTTCCTTTGCTTTTATTTCTATTGACTCAAAAGTTGACAGATCGTTTTTTGACGATGCTTCAAAAATTGTATATTATTCAGGCAATGAGAAAAAATTGTCCGACTTTGTTGAGAAAAAATTCTAATCTATTAATATAGTAGGGACTTGTTTTTTTTAAAGAGGTTTACTTATGAAAAATTTTATCTGTTCGTTCATTTTTATTTTACTTGTTTTTTCTGCTTCGCTATCTGCTTCAGAAGCTTGGGCAAGTGTAGAGGAAGTTGAAGCAAACGGTCAAGTTGTTACTAAAAAAGTTTTTGTTACTGAAAATATTATGAAGATGGACAATCATGGTGCTAACGGCAGGATCGAGACTATAATAGACCTGAGTTCGGACAAAATCACCATCATCAACCACAAAACAAATTCATTCCAGGAGTTTCAACTTTCTCAATATATTGAGTTTGCCAGGCAGCTTGCAAAAGATATAAGGTCTCAAGGGTATATTGATCCTGAAAAAGTGGTTCCCCAGCTTTCTTTTGAGAGGATTTCGGACTCTGATGCAAGGGTGGGAGAATGGAACAGTGAGAAATGGCTGGTTAAAGTTGACGGGAGACCCTATACTAAGTTATGGGTAGCTCCGGAACTTAAAAATACTCCGATTCTCAGATTCAAAAAAAGGTTTGCCGGTCTTCTCCCGGACTCTTTGGCAAAATACAGGTCGGTAGATGCAAAGATAGAGGACCATTTTGTTGATAAAGGAATGATCGTTAAAATGGAAAAGGTTCCCAGAAGCAAAAAAATGCCGGTTGTCACTCATACGGTAAAGCAGATAAGACCTGTGACTCCGGAGTCAGTTTCGTTTAAGATCCCGGCAGGGTACAGAAACACTTCAGCACCGGAAGCCGATGAAAAACAGGATACACAGTAAAACAACTCTTTCATATTTCTGAAAATCAGGAGGAAAAATGCTTCGTACCCACACCTGCGGAGAACTGTCATTGAAAGACCTTGGTATGGAGGTTGCTATTTGTGGCTGGATAACCCGGAAAAGAGAATTCGGCCCCATACTCTTCTTAATAGTCTCTGATCGTTATGGAATGACACAGGTTGTCGTCAATGATGCCTCTCTTGTTGAAAAAGCCAAAAAGTTCTCTATAGAAGATGTTGTCTTGGTAAAAGGACAAGTTATTGACCGTAAAGAAAATCGAACAGATAAATATCCAACAGGGGAGATAGAAGTTGATGCAGGATCCTTAGATGTTCTTAACAGCTCAAGACCGATGCCTTATGACCATAATAAAGAAGCTTCTGATACGGTTAAAATGAAATACAGATACCTTGACATAAGAAAATCTTTAATAAGAGAAAATCTTATTGCAAGGTCAAAAATAACGGGTCTTGTGAGGTGTTGTCTTGAAAAGAGCGGTTTTATCGAAATAGAAACTCCTGTACTCAATAAATCAACCCCTGAAGGAGCAAGAGATTTCCTTGTTCCCTCAAGGATATGGAAGGGTTCATTTTATGCTTTGCCTCAGTCTCCTCAAGTGTTCAAACAACTTTTGATGGTTGCGGGAATGGATAGGTACTACCAGATCGTAAAATGTTTCAGAGATGAGGACTTCCGTTCTGATAGACAGCCGGAGTTTACTCAAATAGATATTGAAATGAGCTTCGTTGAAGAAGATGATGTAATGAACGAAGCGGAAAATATGATAAAAAAGGTTTTTGAGGGTATGAAAAAAGATGTCGTGCTCCCTGAAAAGTTTCCTAGGATAAGTTATGATGAAGCTATGGAAAGATTTGGCACTGATGCTCCCGATACCCGTTATGGAATGGAACTTATAGCTCTTGATGATATTTTTAAGAAGTCATCATTCAAAGCTTTTGCTGATGCTGCCAACGACAGCTCAAAGACTGTAAAAGGTGTTGTTGTTGAAAATAAAGCAAAAGAGTTTTCAAGAAATATTATAAAAAAAATGGAAGTCGCTGTTCAAGGAGACGGAGCAAAGGGACTTGCTTTTATTAAAAAGATAGATTCTTCTTTGGAGTCTCCGCTTCTTAAATTTTTTAATGAAAAAGAATTAGCCGGGCTTTCGGAGATCATTCCTGAAAACGGAGTACTTTTTATTGTTGCAGACAGTCGTCCAATTGCTTTGAGATCGATGGGTAATTTCAGAAAAAGGATGGCAAATGAACTCAAACTTGTAGACAAGGATGTTGTTGCACCGCTTTGGGTCGTTGAATTTCCTGCTTTTGAACTTGACGAAGAAGAAGACAGGTGGATTGCAACTCACCACCCGTTTACTGACTTTGATATTGATGGCTTGAAAGATGATCCTGCCAAAATAAGGTCCAGAGCGTATGATATGGTGATAAATGGTCATGAAGTCGGCGGTGGCAGCATAAGAATACATGATGTCGAAAAACAGAAGAAAGTGTTTTCTATACTTGGAATAAGTGAAGACGAAGCAGAGGAGAAATTTGGTTTTTTACTGGAATCTCTTCAGTTTGGAGCACCTCCTCATGGAGGTATAGCTTTCGGTCTTGACAGATTGGTCATGGTGTTGCTTGGAATTGATGCAATAAGGGATGTTATAGCCTTTCCCAAAACAACAAGTGCTTCCTGTTTGATGAGTTCGGCTCCTTCAATGGTAAAAAAAGAGCAGCTCGAAGAGTTGGGGATAAAGCTTACAGGAAAAAAAGAAGAATGAAAACTGTAAAAATTCCATCGGATATTGATTTTAAAAATGGAGATAAGATTTATCTCCGGCTTGCTGAAGAAATTTCTCAAAATGATGAAGTAACTTTTGATCTGTCAGAAGTAAAACTTAATTCAGTAACAAAAGCTGTTTTAAGAAAACTGTGCAACAATTTTCCGGAAAAGGTATCTCTGCCGGATGATATTGAAAAAGAAGTGAACTATATTCGTGATGATGAAAGTCAGTTCGAAGAAAAAGAAAGTGTCCCTCCTCAATTTTTTATAAGAGTTGGAGAGTATGTCTATGCTCTTTACGGAAAGGCCATCTTTTTTTTCGTTATTATGGTAGATATGATCTACTATTCTTTTCAGTTTCTTTTCAACAAAAAATTTGTGTTGAAGCATGATACCACAAGAAATGCCTACTATATAGGGTATAAAGCAATCCCCATTGTTTTTCTCCTTGCTTTTCTGATAGGTTTTACAATTGCACTTCAGGCAGCGATACAGCTTGCAAAGATGGGAGGACAAACCTATATTGCAATGATGAGTACAATGATAATGACCAAAGAGCTGGGACCTCTTATCACAGCTATAATCGTTGCCGGCCGTACAGGCAGTTCGATAACAGCGGAAATAGGGACTATGGTGGTTATGGAAGAGGTTGATGCTTTAAAGACAATGGGAATAAAACCTTTTAAGTTTCTTCTTGTTCCAAAATTCTGGGCTTTTACCCTTGTCATGCCTGTTCTTACAATGATCGCAAATATTGCAGGTATTACAGGGGGACTTATCGTTTCAACCATATATAACATTCCTGTTAATGCGTTCATTACACAAATGCTCGATTCTCTTTTGATGAAAGATATATTTTGGGGTACTGTTAAAAGCATATCTTTTGCATGGGTTATACTTGCTGTAGGAAGTTTTAAAGGGCTTAATGTCAAAGGAGGTGCCGATGCTGTAGGCATAGCAACAACTGAATCTGTCGTAGTTTCAATTTTCATGGTAGTGGCACTGGATGCTATATTTTCAATAATATTGTATACATAAAGGTGAAATGTTAAGAGTTGAAAATTTAACAGCCGGATATGGAGAAGAAATAGTTCTTAAAGATGTCTCTTTTTCCATCGAAAATGGTGAAAGATTTGTGGTTCTTGGTGAATCAGGGTGTGGCAAGTCAACTTTAATGAAAGCTATAGTGGGGCTGGTTCCACCCTTTTCCGGGGATATATTTTTTAAGGAAAGTAAAATAGTTCATCCTTTGCCCGAAGAATCCGATTTTTACCAGAAAATAGGCATTCTTTACCAAAGTTCAGCTTTGATAACATCTCTTACCCTGGAAGAAAATGTTATGTTGCCGATAACCATGCATTACCCGGAGTTTTCTCTTAAAACAGCAAAAGATATTGCCGGAGAAAAGCTGGCTATGGTCAATTTATACAAGGCAAAAAACAAGTTGCCACAGGAATTGTCAGGTGGAATGAAAAAGAGAGGTGCTCTTGCCAGAGCTCTTGTTCTTGATCCCGATATTATTTTTTTTGATGAACCTCAGGCCGGACTGGACCCTGTAACTGCAAGAGAGCTTGATCTGCTTTTTATAAAACTGAACGAACAGTTTAAAACTACATATTTTATAGTAACTCATGAACTCCTTTCAATTCGCCGGAGTGCCCAGAAAGTACTCATGCTTGCTGATAATAAAGTGCTGTTTTCAGGAACCTATGAAGATGCTTTAAAAAGTGATATTTACAAGGTGAAAAGGTTTTTCAATGTTGATAAGTACAGCAAAGATGTTTAAATGAAAAATTTAGAAAGATGGAAATGGGTAACAATTCTATCTGTATGCTCGTTTTCAGCATCGATATTTCAAGTGGGCCTTGTCCGTATAATGTCATATTCATTCCCTTTCCATATGATGTTTGCAATATCTCTTATTTCTGGTATAGCACTTTTTTGCTGGGGTGCTGGAGCAGCCTGTGCGAAATGGTTTTCAAAACGACTTTCTGTTATTTTAATAGCTGTTTCTTTTGTTATGCCTGCTGCCCTTCTTATACTCTCTCTATTTGGTAAATATCAGACACACACAGTGTTCCCTTTTATCGGATCTGCTGTTATTGCTGCATTTCCATTTTATTTTTTTGGAGTTGTAGGGGGGATATGTTATGAAAATCAGCAACGGGAAAATAATAAAAGTATTCCTATTTTAATAGCTCTCGGTGCAGTTTTTTTCTTTGCCGGTTTTGCCGGATCAAGCTACGCTGTAATATATACAGGTGTCTGGAATTTAGTATTTATTTCATCACTTATAACTTTATTTACAGCCTTGGGCGTTAATATTTTTATAATTTTTGTTCCGGTTTTGTCAGTTCTTATTGTATTGATAAATCCCGGGGAAAAGGTTTTTTCCCAGTTGGCGAAAGCACCGGTTTTCTGGTTTTCCGAAGGAGGGACATATAAGTGGGTAGGGGGAGGTTGGTCTCCCTATGCCAGAGTTGATTTCTATGATAAAGGGGAAGGGGTGCTGGCAGGGCTTTATAATGGAGTTCAGTACTGGATAACCGGTCCTCCTGTTTATGATGTAAAACTCAGGAGAGAGCTCTATAAAAATATTACGGGTGATGTTGTTGTTATAGGATCGGGAGGAGGACATGGTTTGTTGTCTCTCAAAAATGCTTCCCGTATAGATGCGGTGGAACTCGATCCGGAAATCGTCAGGTTTATGGCAGGTCCTCTTGCCAAGTATAATGACAATATTTACAACAGGATAGATGTTGCCCATGCCGGAGATGGAAGAGCTTATATGGAAAATACTGATATCCTTTATGATAATATTATCCTTGAGGCGGCAGAGGTAGCGCTTTCAAATCATCCCCGCTCATTTATTTCTTTTGAAAATCACCTTTATACTGTAGAGGCGATGGAACTTTATATAAACAGGTTAAAAGAAGAGGGTGTCCTTTTTGTTATTCATACAGAAAGTCATGTTCCAACAGAAAAATTTCTAAGAGCCATCCCCGAAGGGATCTACTTCAAACTTCTCAGGATACCTATAGTTATTCACGGCAATATAAAAGCAAGATTCGTTACATCGGTAACAATAGCTTCCCGTTCAGAGGAAAAACTTGAGGAAATTTATCTTCATCTGAGAGAATCTAAAGTTGGAACAGAAGATATAACAGAGGAATTTAAAAATTCAAAAAAATATATCAACGCAAAACCTGTAAAAGATAATAGCCCGGCTCTTCATTACAGGAACATCAGACAGATCATACCCTTCATAGCAGGTGCCATTCTTTTTGCTTTGGTAGCTATAGGAGGAGTATTTAAAACGAAAAACAGACGGCTGGGAACTTTTTTTGTTCTAACCGGAGCAGCATTTATGATAAATCAACTTTTTATAATAAATGTATTAAGGTCAGGGATGGGCGGTTATATGGAAACTGCCGCTTTGTCATTAGGGTTTTTAACTACAGGAGCATCTCTTGGAGCTATATATTCCAGAAAAATGAGAGCAGTTCCTACATTTGTAGGGGTTGTTGTTTTTACGACTTTTTCCATCATGCTTCTTTCTAACTTTCCGTTCCATTACAGCTTTGCTATAAAATTGATCCTTATTTTTGCCGCTATTTTTCCGACAGCTTTTTTTACAGGGGTTCTTTATCCGAAAGGGATGGTTCTTGTTTCAGAGGAAAGAATTTCATATTACCTTGCAATTGATACGGCGGCATCAGCTTCAGGGTTCCTTTTTTTCTATATAATGGTGACCCTTTCCGGTTTTGTCCAGACAGCTGTTATCGCTATGCTGCTCTACACCTTTGCTTCTTTAATGCTTATAAAAATGCGGTGAGCGGAATATGATCCTTTTTTACTATATTTTCATATATCCTCTTGAAATATTGATGAAGCTGGTTCTTGAAACAGCTTTGTCATGGACTGACAATCCATTGATTTCGCTGATATGTGTAAGCTTGGCAGTAGTTC
>SLOD01000175.1 GCA_007132725.1 Candidatus Sumerlaeota bacterium | reverse complement strand
AGAGGTGTTTCACAGATATCAAATGCAACAAGCGGGGCACCCTCAGTGGAAGCCGCAAAAATCTTGCCGCTGTCAGGATCAATGGTAAATCTATGGATGGAGTAAAGTTCTGCAAATCTCTCAAAATCAAGATCTACAATGTCCCGTCTGAAAATAGAATCCTGTCCGTAAGCAGTATAATAAATATGTTCATCTGAAACGGCGATATCATTTATGTTTATCAGGTCGGTTGTTTCGCTTAAAATAGTGTTAATCTCCATTTTGACAGTATCAATTACGGCAAAGAAATCCATTTCGCTTCCGGTTGATGGATCAAAAGCCATAAATATTTTCCCATCTTTTTCAACGATTTTTTGGGGTCTTCCCGGAAGAGAAAGAGATGCTGTTTCAGTAAGAGAAGCGTTAACCGGTTCAGAATGATCATTATCAGGAATATCGTCATCCCGATCATGATGGCTTTCTTCAATATCAACAAGTATGAACGCAACAGTACTGAAATGCCCCATTTCCATCATTATGGGGTCTCCGCTCATTATGGGGTCTCCGCTCATTATGGGGTCTCCGCTCATTATGGGGGCTCCACTCATTATGGGGTCGCCGGAACCTTCGTATATCCATTTTGAGTCTTTCAGCAAACCTGCGACAACTCTTTTTCCCTGAGGAACGGTAGTCAGGTCAGTATCCGGTTTAAGCCGGACATACACTTTTTTGCTGAACTGAAGTCCTGCTGGGCCGAATTCAAATACTTTTGTGATTAGATCGTTCTGTCTGGGGAATCCGGTTTTTTTATAAACGGTTATTGATATTTCTGTATCTTTATCAAGTGCTCCGGCAGGAATTTCTATTTCACCTTCACCGTCTCCGGTTTGTACTGTCCCTCCGTCTTCTGCCGATACTACCTGAGAAACATGTCCGACAATCTTTTTTTCTTCCACAATTTCCTTTGTTTCTTTTGAACAGGAAAAAAAAGACAGCAGTAATAGGGAGATAAAGAAAACTTTAATCATTATATCCTCCGGAACAAATAGTTGACAAAGCCATTTTAGCTTAAACGGAAAGTTTAGTCAATAATGGTCCGTATCATCATTTTGCAGAAGCTTTTTTTGCAGCGATGATTATGAGGGTAGAGCCTGTTATCAGGTAAGGATTAAGCTGAAGGTCGAGAAAGATTATCTCGTTCAAGGTAGTAAAAAATATAGTAAATATGAAAAATATACTTGCGGTGGATGAGGTGACATATCTCATGGCGTAGTTAAGTGCAATATAAGCTATGCCACTTTGAAATATTCCCATTTCAAGAAGCCAGAACCACTCATCAAAACGGGATGGGAGATTTTCTGCTGCCAGAACGAAAGGAAGCATGGGTATTCCCGCTATTAAAAAAACCACCATGAGAAGAGACAGCATTTTATCAGGATCGTTTTTCACCTTTGATACGATCTCTCCTGAAAAAAAATAGTAGAATGCAAGAGTTACTCCTGCTCCAATCCCGAAAATGATTCCGGGAAGAGAATCTATGTTTTCAATAGAAGATAAATGGTCTTTGCCGATTATTATCACAGCCATTCCTGCAAAAGAAAGAACAAGGGCTGTTATCTGGTTAAAGTTGGGTCTGGTTTTAAGTATTGACCACGCAAAAAATAGAACAAATACAGGAGCCAGATTTTCAAGTACCATTACAAGAGTACCCGGAACATATTTCAAAGCGAGATGATAGAACATCGTGTTAAAGAACAATCCGACAATACTGACAAGCAGAATATCTTTGAAGTGTCCTTTTATTGAAATCTGTATCCCTTTTTTTGCCACAAGGAAAAGAAACATCACAAAAGCCCCGATAAATAGTCGTGTTCCTGCCACAAAATACATGTCTACTCCTCTTAGAGCGAGAAACCGTCCTGCAGGACCATGGATGCCCCATAAGAATGCATTAATAAAAAGAAGTAATATTCCTTTTTTATGATCACTCAGAGCAAGGAAGCTGTTCATTTATTTTTCACGATATTTTTGACAAAATTAGGAAGGGCAAGCGATCCTTTATGGAGTTCAGGGTTGTAATATTTACATGTTTTTGATATTTCTGTTGATTTTTTATGATTAAAATTGTGCAATGAGTGTGTATCGCTTGCGGCTGTAATTGTCCAGAACCCGCTTGGATAAAGTGTAACAAGTGCGATGTAGGTTTCGACATGTTTGAAAACATTGCTCATTGCCAAAGTCATACTATTCATTGTCTCTTCATAGTACCAGGGACTTTCGCTTTGAGATACCATTATTCCATCAGGTTTCAATGCCTTTTTGACAAGCTTGAAATAATCTTCTTTGAATAGAGCCACCCCCGGTCCTACAGGGTCACTAGAGTCTGTGATTATCAGGTCAAAATAGTTTTCATAATTGCCAAGGAACTTGAATCCATCCTCAAAAGCAAGGGTAACTTTTCCGTTTTCAAGTTCACAGCTTGTTCCGGGAAAATACTTTTGACACACTCTGACAACTCTTTCATCAATTTCACAGAGGATAGCTTCTTTGACAGAGCTGTGTTTTAATATTTCTCTTATTGCTCCTCCGTCACCGCCCCCTACGACAAGAACTTTTTCAGGATTTTCAAGAGTACAAAGAGGCATATGGGTTATCATTTCATGATAAACGAACTCATCTTTTTCGGTGAGCATGACAAGTCCATCAAGGGTAAGAAGATTTCCGAAAAATTCTGTTTCATAAACTTCTATTTTTTGAAAAGAAGATTGTTCTTCATGAAGTTTCTGTTTTACTTTCAGCCCCAAACTTGCCCGGTCGTCATAATTTTCAATAAACCACATCTATTCCTCCATCATTGAGCTGTCCCATAGAACAACGGCTGCAAAAGCTGTCGCAATATTTTTAACTTTATGCTCAACACCTTTACTTTTAACGGTATATTTTGTTATGCCTCTCATTTTCATTGATATTTCTGCCATTTCTATAACTTTTTTTTCAACATACTCAAGAGGAGCATGATTGTGATGTTCCATTATGACCCCGTTTAAAGTTTTATCTTCAGGCAGGGCAATTGCAATAGCTGCAGAAATAGTTTCTCCCGGTTCAGAGCTTGTGATGCTTGCATACGCTAATGGAAGAAAACTTCCCGGACGGATTTTAATGTGTTCTACTTCTTTTGATCCCGGAGGAAGGATGCTTGACATTTTAATAAGGTTTGTGTCACCTATACCGGCGGCAAGAAGTGCCCCGTCAAAAGAATTGAGTTCAGTTTCTCCTTCACTTGCACCTGCACAGAAGAAATGTACATTGGGAATGTTTTTAAGGTCTATCATGGTTTGCTCCATTGGCAACAGTTCAAAAAGCGTTAGATTCTATATCGCCTCATGGTAATGTGTCAATCATTTTTTTGCCTGAACTTCCCTTGAAATTTCCAAGCCCCCGGTATAATAAAGTCTTTGATTAGAGTTTGATTGTCTTGATGATAGAAAAGTAATAAAACAACATTTGTTTGTTGACTTTTGCGGTGGATATGATAAATTTTCCTCAGTTTATTTGATACATCCCATTCAACTTCTGTTCACTGCTAAGGCTTTTTAAGAATTGTTTCGGATGTATTGTTTAGATAGAGGTGGCTGGGGAACAATGATTTTTTTGTCGATAAAATCAATAATAAGCTTGACTTTCAGAAAGTTATTCAATAATCCTCACAACTCACAACTCACAACTCACAACTCACAACTCACAACTCACAACTTGCGGTGCGAGGGCCTCCCCGTAAACAGTTATAAAATGAACTCAATTGTTTTTTAACTGT